>SVKN01000005.1 GCA_015068445.1 Oscillospiraceae bacterium
TGTTATACTGTTGCTCATGAAGGATGTGGCCCCTTTCGTTAGTTGGTGTGTGGTAACTCAACTATAACCGATGAGGCCCCATCCTTCATCCCTTTTTTTCAATTGTCCAAGATGTATTGTAGTCCTACATTTTTTCTTTTTCGCCGTGAAAAGTTTTGCTTGACATCGGGCGGTCGGATGTGTAATATAGTGATGTTATCCTTGTCTGCGGCTGGACCGCAGGCCAAAAGTCCAGAAGGAGGTGCACAGAAAATGCCGAAAGTTAACGCCAACTACGAGACCCTTTTCATCGTCAACGCCACCATCGGCGAGGAGGCCATCGCTTCCGTCGTTGAAAAGTTCAAGACCCTGATCTCCCAGCACGGTGAGATCACCAATGTCAACGAGTGGGGCAAGCGCCGTCTTGCTTACGCCATCGACGACATGACCGAGGGTTACTACGTTCTCGTTGAGTTCACCAGCAAGCCCGAGTTCCCTGCTGAGCTCGACCGTATCTACAACATCACGGAAGAAATCATGCGTTCGATCATCATCGCCAAGGAGTAATTGAGGGAGGATCGCTGACATGCTGAACAAAGCTATCCTGATGGGCCGCCTGACAGCCGAGCCTGAGCTGCGGCAGACCCAGAGCAACATCCCCGTTACCACCTTCAGACTGGCTGTTGACCGCAGCTACGCCCGCCAGGGCGAGCAGAAGCAGACCGATTTCATCAACATCGTCTGCTGGCGTCAGACCGCCGAGTTTGTAAGCAAATGGTTCCACAAGGGCCAGCTGGTCGCCGTTTCGGGCCGTATCCAGACCCGTGACTGGCAGGATCAGCAGGGCAATCGACGCACGACTACCGAAGTCGTTGCAGACGAAGTATTCTTCGCCGAGTCCAAGCGGGATTCTCAGTCGCAGTCGCAGTACAACGGCGGCCAATACGGCGGCAGCCAGTACAACAACAGAAACAGCGGCTCTCAGGCCGCCCCCTCTTCCCTGCCCTTCGATTTCAACACGGGCGTGGACGAGTTCCAAGAGCTTTCTGACGACGACGGCGAACTCCCGTTCTAATACCGATTTAGAAGGAGGAAAGTTAAAATGGAGGCTAACGAAAGAAAAGAGCAGCGCCCTGAGCGCGCCGAGCGTCCCGAGCGCCCCGAGCGTCCCCGGAACGAAAGACGCCGCAGGAAGGTCTGCCAGTTCTGTGTCGACAAGGTCGATTCCATCGACTACAAAGATACTGCCAAGCTGCGCAAGTACGTGTCCGACCGCGGCAAGATCCTGCCCCGTCGTATGACCGGCACCTGCGCCATGCATCAGCGCCAGCTGACCGAGGCCATCAAGCGCGCCCGTCACGTGGCTCTGCTGCCCTACGTCGCCGAGTAATCGCAGACGTAAACAACAACACAATGATACGCAAAGGTCCGCACCGAACGGTGCGGACCTTTTGTTTTTGTTACATGTTCGCGGGATGGCCGACGACGCGTTCGTAGTCCGCGGGGTCGGTGGCGCCCTCGGTGCTGGTAAGGAGGATGACGCTGTTTTCGTCCAGGCCAAGGGCCTTCTTCTGCTCCGCCAGCGCGGGATCGGTCATAAAACGCTCCACGAGGCCGAGGCCGACGGCCGCAGACTCGCCGGAGACGACGGCGGGATCGCCGGCGACGGGCGCGTCGTAGCGGCGCATACCCTGTTCGGTGACGTCGTCGTCACAGGCGATGTAGAACTCGCACAGGTCGCGGACAATGGGCCAGACGCCGATGGACGGGTTGCCGCAGTTGAGACCGGCCATGATGGTGCTTTCGGCGCTGAGGACGCCGTGGGGCGCGCCGTCGTTGACCTCCGCGGAGTGATAGAAGCAGGCGACCTCCGTGGGCTCCACGCAGACGAAGGCGGGGCGCCTGTCGAGGACCTGGGCGTAGTAGCCCATAATACTGCCGGCGAAGGAGCCGACGCCCGCCTGCAGGAAGACGTGGGTGGGGGCGGTCTCCCCTGCCTCGGCCAGCTGATCCAGCGCCTCGCGGCCCAGAGTCGTGTAGCCGCGCACGATGCGGGCGGGGATGTCCTCATAGCCCTCCCAGGCGGTGTCCTGCACCAGATGCCAGCCCTTTTCGGCGGCCAGGCGGGCCGTGTAGGCGACGGTGTCGTCGTAATTCATGTCCGTCACCGTGCATTCCTCCGCGCCCACGCGTTTGATGGCGTCCACACGGCTCTGCGCCGAGCCCTTGGGCATGTAGACGTAAGACCTGCAGCCGTACTGATGGGCGGCCCAGGCGACGCCGCGGCCGTGATTGCCGTCGGTGGTGGTGATGAAGACCATGTCCTTCGTCTTCTCCCGCACCTCGGGCGAGGTGAGCAGGGCGAAATCCGCCTCGTCGGGGTCGAGGCCCAGCTCCTGACAGATCACCTGGCCCACGGCGAAGATGCCGCCGAGGCCCTTGAAGGCGTTGAGGCCGAACTCGGCGAAGCGCTTCGATTCGTCCTTGACGTAGATGCCCCGGACGCCCAGCTGCTTCGCAAGGCCGCGGAGCGCGACGAGGGGCGTGGGACGGTAAAAGGGCAGCGACCTGTGGAAGCGCAGGACCCGGGCGGCCTTTTCGGGCGTCAGATCGGCGCATTCCTTCGGCAGCGGGCCGTTTTTCAGGTCGGCCTGCAGCAGGCTGACGCCGGATGCTTTATCAAACGCTTTCATGAGCAAGAGCCTCCTCGTTGTTTAAGCGGTCGATGGTGTGGACAATGTCTTTCTTCTTGAAGATGCCGATGGAGATCAGGATCCTCGTCACCTGATCCATGGTGATGGCCCACCAGATGAAGGTGATGTCGAGGTGGAGCAGGTTGGCGCAGATCAGCGACATGGGCACGCGGACGCACCAGATGCCGATGAAGGACACCAGCATGGGGATGCGCTTGTAGCCCGCGGCTCGGGTCATGCCCGTGTAGACCTTGGCCAGGATCTGGGGCGGCTGCGCGAAGCTCATGATGAAGACGTACTTGACGCCGATATCGAACAGGACGGGATTGTCGGTGAGGAAGCCCATGAAGAAGCCGGGCACGAAGAACAGCGCGGCAAAGGCCGGCACCGACATGAGCAGGCAGATCTTCAGCAGCTGCTTGTAATACGCCTCGAACAGCTTCTGGTCGCGCATGCCGATGGCCTTGGCGCCCAGCGTGGTGGCCGTGGTGAGGAAGCCGACAGAGGGCATCTCGCACAGCATTTCGGCCTGAACGCCCAGCTGATAGGCGGCGTAGCTGTCGCTGCCGTAGGTGAGGATCACGCGGCTGAGGATGACGGCCGAGAACTGCCAGAACAGGTTCTCCGCAGCAGCGGGCAGGCCCACGGTGACGATCTCACGGACGATGGACCAGTCGAGGCGCCAGAAGTTCTCCTCATGCCTGCAGTGAGAGAAGAAGCCGTTGGGCTTGTACAGCAGCCAGAGGCCCAGCAGGCCGCCGGAGGACTGGGACACGACATAGGCGATGGCCGCGCCGATGACGCCCAGCTTCGGCGCGCCGAAGGCGCCGAAGATCAGCGTATAGCCCACGGCCACGTTGACCAGATTGAGGAAGATGGCCACGTACATGGGCGTTTTCGTGTTCCCCTGTCCGTTGAAGGCGGCCGTATTCATGGACGTCAGGACGTTGAAGGGAATGGCCCAGGCGGCGATGCGGATGTACTGGACGCCGCGGGCAAGGATGACGGGATCGCTGGTGAAGATGCGCAGGAGCTGATGCGGGAAAAGCAGCGTGACGGTCATGAACGCAAGCGCCACGGGCATGATGGACAGATACGCCTGCTCCGCGATGCGGCGGCAGCGGCCCAGCTTGCCCGCGCCGTACTGGACGGCCACGACGACCGTGACGCCGACGCCCAGCCCGCGGAACAGCGCCCAGTAGATCTGGGTGACGCGGTTGGAGATGCCCTGCGCCGAAATATCGGTGGAGATCAGACGGCCGATCATGGCGGCGGTGATGACGTTCGCCAGGATCTGGAGCGTGTTCTCCAGCACCACCGGGATCGCCAGACGCGTGATGTCGCGGGAGATCTGTTTCTTGTCGATCAAAACGGTTTCCTCCTATACCCCAAAAAAGTGTGCCCCGCCGCGCCGGACACGGTAATGGGACACCAAAGTGATTATACATGATAACAGGCGCGATTTCAATGTATAATCGATGTTAAACGTAAAAGAATAAGAGTCGCAAACTTATTCCTTACGGGAGGTAACGAAATGACTCACCTGAAATGCTCGGCGCAGACCTGCATGAGCAACTGCGAGGGGCTGTGCGCCCTGCACGCCATCCACGTGGACGGCTCCACGGCGGAGCAGAAGGACGAGACCTGCTGCGGCTCCTTCATCCGACAGCAGTCCGGCGCGACCAACGCCGTGGATCACTTCGACGCGCGGCCGGAGACGACGATCCGCTGCCACGCTCACGAGTGCGTCTACAATGACGACATGGCCTGTCATGCGGATTCCGTCCAGATCGACGGTCACAACGCCCGCGCCAGCGGGGGGACAAGGTGCTCGACGTTCAAGGCGAAATAAACCGAAGTGGAAAAGCCGCCCGATGGGCGGCTTTTGCAACTTTTTATTTGTACTCTTTCGGAAAATACGCTTTTCCCAGAAGCCAGATGTATTTATCGATCTGTTTCAAATTGTACTCTTCAAGGCAGTAAAACTTCCTGAAATCGATCAACGCGCCTTTGAAATAAACATAATCCTTTAAATCGCCGTTGCCAAAGGATGAAAAGCTGTCTCGGTCTCTGAAATATCGCAGAACAAGATCGACATAGCTGTCATAGATCGGATAGTCGAGAGGATTGTGGTGGCTGCAATACTTTGAGGCAAAGGAATAGAAGTTCCGTTCTTTGCCGTTGATGCTGACCCGCTTGATATCATTGACAAGCGTCACGTCCCCGGCCTTCAGCCGCGCGTCGATCCCGAGGGAAAGGATATGCTTTGCCACCGGATACACGGAGTAGATGTTCGTGCTGTAAAAATCGTTCAGTGTGGAGACTTTCAGAAGGACATCCGTAATATCCGTGTTTTTCGGACATAGCTTGAAAAACAGCTTGTCGAGCGCGTCCTCCTGTAAATGATAGTTTTCCAGCTTGTCCCATTGGGCGAGATACAGTTCAACCTGTTCTTTTGACGGGTCCGGTACACTGTCATTTGCTTTGCTCTTCTTCTGCACGGGCGGCGCCGCGGGAGGCTGCTTCTTTACTGGCTCATCGGAAGCAAGGAACAGGCGAAAGCGGCGGAGATGTGACAGGTATCCGTTCACCAGCTTGTCGGCGCTGCCCGCAGAGTTCTTTTCCAGAATATCCAGAAGGATCTCTTTGGCCTCGGCGTCGCTGCTCTCCACCGCTTTCCAAAAAAGCTCACGACCGGCCTTTCGCCACAAATAAAAGGAATCCGCATAGGTTGTATTCACCGTGTTGGGTGCATAGTCCTGTGCTTTCAGAAACTGCAGATATCGCTGCCGCACGTCCTCATAACTCATTTGCTTCATTTCATCGATGTTCATAGCCTCTCCCCTCCTGCCTTGCGGGACACTGCTCTCATTTTTGATTTGTTATATTGTACCATACAAATCTCTTTTGCTCAACGAAAAGCCGCCCGATGGGCGGCTTTTTTATCGATCACGCCAATCTTTGCTGACGAGGAGGCCGTTTTCGCGGAGGATCGGCGGGCAGGCCCGGAGAGCGGGGCTGTCGGCGCTGACGTACCAGTTGTCGCAGCGGTCGTCGCCGTTGGAGACGGCGCGGGGACGGATGAGACCGGCGTGGAGGAAATCGATGCCGGGAAAATCGCAGTTGCACAACGCGGGCATCAGATGCTCATAGCCGTGCCGGACGGCGAAGTTCCAGATCGGGCAGCCCACGAGAGACGCCTGCAGTCCTTCCGGCAGGCGGTCCGTCTCCAGCTCGATGCGCCAGCCGTCCTGCCATTCGCCGCTGTCCAGCGCGCGGTTCATCCGCTTCGCGATGACGCGGAAGACGGCCTTGAGCAGCCGCAGGAAGGCCGGGCTGTCGGCGGTCAGGAAGCGCGGCAGCGTCCTGCGTGCGCGGTCCTTGCCGAACACGGTCATGCACGTCTGACGGAACTCCTCCAGGGACTCCTTTTCCGGCAGCACCTCGTAATAGGCGAACAAGGCGATGGCGTCGTAGAGCTGCCAGATCATCACGTTGTGCCTGCCGCCGCAGTAGGGCTGATCCTCGAGGAACGCTTCATACCGGCGGTCCAGCCGCTCCATGAGGCGCTCGCACGCCGCCTCGCCGTATTTCTCCCGCAGCCGCTTCCGCAGGCCGCGGGCGGCGGTCCCGGAGTAGTCCAGATGCTTCGTCCGGTCGATGTTCCGCTTGCTCACAGGCGTTCCCCCACGTATTTCTTCCAGCCGAGCAGCAGCGCGGCGAACATCGCCAGCGCGCCGAGGCTCTTGTTGGAGGTGGCGATCCCCGTGACAACGGCCGAGCTGCCCAGCAGGCGGACGCTGTTGAAGACGAACTGACCGATCAGCAGATTGAAGACGGCGTACCACCGGGGAAAGGGCGTCTTCCCCCGGACGAAGGCGGCGAACTGCACGATGCTTGCGCCGTAGAAAAAGAACAGAAACACGGCGCCCGCCGGTATGAGGAAGTACATCATATACTGCATGGCCAGCGTCCGGGCGGCGTCCGTGCCCGTCAGGTCGGCCACCGCGTGGTAGAGCCACAGCATCGCGCCGCAGGGCAGATGCACTGCCCCGCCCGCCACGGCGAGATAGACGTACATCGCCAGCCGGTAGAAAGCCGCGCCGCGCTTCATCTGCGGGCGCAGGAGCGGATAGATCGTCATCAGGCCGGGGAACTCCAGACAGATGCCGAGGAACCCGATCAGGCCGCCGAGGATCGGCCGCCACACGGGCATGGCCAGCGCCCCGGCCAGATAGCCCTCCAGCATGTTTACGCCCTCCGGGAAGCGCACCGCCCCGATCAGCAGGTCGCCGATCAGCGTCAGCACGCCGCCCAGCAGCCCCAGCTTCAAAGCGCGTTCCGCGCTCGCGCGCGTCATCGTTTCATCTTTCATATCCTGTATTCCTCCGGTGATTTCAACAACAGCATTCCGAGCATCCACAGACGGCCCGGACTGACGGCGGCGGTGATGCTGCTGCAAAAGTTAGCTATAGCTAACTTACAGGCCTGCGTCAACGAATCGCGTTCCCGTTCCGAGACTATTATACCACGCCCGCGTACGGCGCTCAAGGGGGCGGGGTATGAAAAAAGCCGCCCGGCGGGCGGCTTTTGCTGTGTTGTTTATGGTTTTGCGACGGCGGCGCTTCCCGCGCACAGAGGCACAAAGGTGGAGGCGTCCAGCACGAGGATGCGGACATAGGAGCCGTCGCCGAACCTGACGGTCATTTCGTTGTCCTGTCCGGGTATAAGGTCGAGGCTCTCAAAACCGATGAAACGGTTTTCTGCCGAATACCGCACGCCGAAGGCGACGGCGGTCTGATCCTCCGGACAGAAGATCGTCACTTGGCAGGCAGGCGCGCCGCCGTCGGTAACGATCACGGGATCGCTGATCATGACAGTCTTGTTGCCCTCAGAGCCACCAGAATTGTAATGGATCGTCGCAGAGGTCAGCGGGTCATTGTATTGTGCAATGGTGATATTATTCCAATCGGCTTCGGTGCCGTCGAAGTAAACATCCGTCAGCTCATCGCAGCCGTAGAAAGCATATTCGCCGATGCTCGTCACGCTGTCTGGGATCGTCACACTCGCCAGACCGCTGCAGTTTCGGAACGCTTCTCTGCCGATCCACGTCACACTGTCCGGGATCGTCACACTGGTCAGACCGTTGCAGTTCCAGAACGCATAATTACTGATGCTTGTCAAACCATACGGCAACACCAATTCTGTTATCATAGCGTCGTTCAAAAACAGATCATATTTGGATACTCCCGTCAAATTAGACAAGCCGTTGATATTGCACCACGCCTTCAGATCCGTTATGTGTATCCTTGCAAGCCCCCTGCAGCCGGAGAACGCAGACCTACCGATGCTCGTCACGCTGTCCGGGATCGTCACGCTCGTCAGGCTTCTGCAGTCCAAGAACGCATAATCGCTAATACAAACAGTACCCTCTCTTACTTCGCAGTGACCGATTATTAAATCATTCTTTGCTTGTATTAAGCAGTTGCCAATATATAATACACCATTATTCCAATTGTTCTCGTCGTTACAATATGCAGCATTTCTAAATGCATTCATGCCGATACTCGTCACGCCGTCCGGGATCGTCACGCTCGTCAGGCTGCTGCAGCCCTCGAACGCAGAAATACCGATGCTCTCCACACTGTCCGGGATCGTCACGCTCGTCAGACTTCTGCAGCCGGAGAAAGCAGAATCGCTGATGCTCGTCACGCCGTCCGGGATCGTCACGCTTGTCAGGTTGGTGCAGTTCCGAAACGCATAATTACCGATGTTCGTCACGCCGTTTAGAATTACTGCCTTTTTGATTTGACTGAGATAGCTATAAAATGGCGTCCGCGTGCCATCAACCATATCCCCCATGCCCGAGATCGTAAGGGTTCCGGCGTCGTCCAGCGTCCAGGTGAGGTTATCGCCGCAGGTGCCGGACGCCGCCGCTTCCGCATCCATCTGAGGCAGCAGGACGGCGAACAGCAGCAGGGTGACCGCCAGGGTCAGGGTGCGTATCGTTCGGTTCATATCTCTTTCCTCCTTCGGGCCGCGGGCGATGACAAGCTGCATGGCACGCCGGAGTCCGCGATCGATCTGACACCATTATACAGCCCTGCGATCATCATTTCAACAAAAAGGGACATATTCCGGCCAGCTGCTTTTATGCAATATTGTTTCATCGTGTGAAATCAAATATATACATTCCCGCATTGTAACCTTTCAGACATTCCGTCGGGCAGACTTGAATCCGCAGGGTGGCTTCACAGAATGGTGAACTTTCCGTGAAAAGGTCTCTCCTTCGGCGCGTTTTGCTTGACCGTGGGGGCGGGGGCGGATATAATATTCATGTATGTCCACAATGCAACGGAGGCGCTTCCTTGAAAGATAAACTGAAAAAACTGCTGTCTCAGCGGTCCATGCGGTCGATCACGACGCTGTTTTCGGGCTCGCTGATCGCGCAGCTGATCGTGGTGGGGTCCTCCCCCATCCTCTCCCGCATCTACACCGATGAGCAGATGGGCGTTTACACGCTGATGGTGACGGTGGTCACGCTGTTCGGCTCGGTGGCGTGTCTGAAATACGAGCCTGCCATCGTCGTGGCGGACAGCGACGACGAGGCGTACAACCTGCTGGGGCTGTGCTTCTTCCTCTGCCTGGGCGTGACGGCGGTCACGGGCGTCGGCTACGGCTTTTACCTGCACCAGAAGCCCGAGATCATCGCGGGCGCGGGGCTGGTCCCGGCGCTTCTGACGATCGTCATTTTGTTCCTGACGGGCATGAACGACGCCCTGTTCGCCTTCAACACCCGGTTCCGCAATTACGATCTGATCTCGAAGGCCTATGTGACGAGCTCAGCACTCAAATATTCCATGCAGATCGGGCTGGGCCTGCTGGGGCTCGGCGCGGGCGGGCTGAATATCGCCAACTCCACAGGCACGGCGCTGGGCACGTATTTCCACACGCGGTATCTGTGGTACCGGCGGGACCAGATGAAGCTGATCACCCGGGAAAAGATGATGGCGGCCGCCAGAAAGCACCGCCGTCAGCCGCTGTTCACAGCCCCGGCGTTCTTCGTCAGCACGGCGTATTTCCAGCTGCTGAACTTTTTCATTGAGATGCTGTACGGCATGGGCACCTTCGGCCTGTACAGCCTGAGCTACCGCATGCTGAACGTGCCGCTGACGCTGATCGGCAACAACGTGGCCCGCGTTTTGTTCTTCCAGAACGCCACCGACGAATACAACCGCACGGGGGGCTACCGCAGGGCGCTGCTGATCTCCACGGGCGTGCTGGCGGCCATCGCCATCCCCATGGTGGCGCTGCTGTGCTGGCTGTCGCCCTGGCTGTTCTCGCTGTTCTTCGGCGCGGCGTGGCGCACATCGGGCGTATACGCCATCTATCTGGCGCCGCTGTACGGCATCCGGCTGGTGGTGCAGTCGCTGACGCAGGCGCTGGTCATCGTCAAAAAGCAGTCGGTGGAGCTGGTGGTCCAGTGCGCGTTCCTGCTGTGCTCCGTGGCGTCGTTCTTCTACTGCAGGGCGACGGGCGCGGGCATGGAGACGTTCCTGACGCTGATCTCCGTCAGCTACAGCTTCTTCTACCTCGTCCTGTACGGCGTGATCTTCTGGTTCAGCCGCCCCGGACGGACCGTGAAAGCTGAATAATCGAGGCTACTACAAGGCCCGGATCGTATCGATCCGGGCTCTTTTCTATTCATTCCTTCGGGCGGTTTTCGATGCCCCAGTCGCACAGCTGGTCGAGGACTCTGACGAGGCTGTGGCCGCGGTCGGTGAGGGTGTATTCCACCTTGGGCGGGATCTGGGGGTAGACAGTGCGGACAATCAGATCGTCAGCCTCCAGCTCCTTGAGGCTCTGGCTGAGGGTCTTGTCGGAGACGCGCTTGAGATAGCGCTGCATCTCGTTGAACCGCACGGGCTCGTACTCCATCAGGCAGTAGAGGATCACGGGCTTGTACTTTCCCGCGATCAGCGACAGCGTGTAGCTGTAGCCCGTCTGCTCAAAATCGGCGAAGGCGATGTCCTTTTGCTCCATACTTACCTCCGAGAGGGTACCTAACAAAAAAGTGGGTACTTGATTTTCTGCGGTTCTATGATACCATAAACACGAAAGAAATGCAAGGAGGCACGGAAAAATGGCAAAAAAGATCGTCATTCTCAACGGCAGTCCCCGCCCCACGGGCAACACCTCGGCGCTGACGGCGCGGTTCAAGGCAGGCGCGGAGGCGTCCGGCAATCAGGTGACGGAGTTCCAGCTGTCGCGCATGAAGATCAACGGATGTCTCGGCTGCTGGCGCGGCGGGAAGGATATCGATCACCCCTGCACCCAGCGGGACGACATGGAGCAGATCTATCCCGTGTACCGCGAGGCGGACGTGGTGGTGCTGGCCTCGCCGCTGTATTACTGGTTCATCTCCGGCTTCCTGAAGAACGCCTTCGACAGGCTGTTCGCCATCGCGGAGAGCGGCCCCAACACCCGCAACCCGAAGAAGGAATGTGTGCTGATCATGGCCGCCGAGGGCGCGGGCTTCGAGGAGAGCGAGCACTGGTACGACCATCTGGAGAAGCACATCGGCTGGAAGAGCATCGGCAAGATCCTCTGCGGCTGGGTGACGCAGCCGGGCGATATCGAAGGCAAGCCCGAGCTGGAGCAGGCCTATGAGCTGGGCAAGTCCATTCACTGATCATAAAAAGGAGAAAACAACGATGAAAAGCTTTGGCGCGAAGCCCTATCTGTATCCCATGCCGACGTATATGATCGGCACCTATAACGAGGACGATTCCGTGGACGTGATGATGATGGCCTGGGGCGGCATCTGCGCGGAGGACATGGTAGCCCTGAATCTGGAGGAGGACCACAAGACCGTCGCCAACCTCAAAGCCCGCAAGGCCTTTACCCTGTCTGTCCCCGGCACGGACACGCTGGTGGAGTCCGATTTCTTCGGCATCGCCAGCGGCAACCGCGTGCCCGGCAAGTTCGCCCTCAGCGGCCTGCACGCCGTCAAGAGCGAGAAGGTGGACGCCCCCATCGTCACCGAGTACCCCCTGACGCTGGAGTGCGAGGTCGTGGAGATGCAGGAGCAGCCCTACGGTCTGCGCGTGCTGGGGAAGATCGTGGACGTGCTGGCCGATGAGAAGGTCCTGGACGAGAAGGGCAAGATCGACGTGACGAAGCTGCACGCCTTCGCCTTCGACCAGATGAAGAACGGCTACTACGCCCTGGGCGAGCAGGTCGGCACGGCCTGGCGTTCCGGCACGCCGCTGATGAAGAAGGCTTCCGAGCAGAAATAACGCAGGACATCAAAAGGCCGCTGTCCCGAAGGACAGCGGCCTTTGTATTTGTTATTCGATATGCGTTGCCATGCCGAGGGGGTATGCGATATCGTCCAGCAGCGCGAAGCCCAGGGACGTGATCCCGCAGGGGCTGTCGGCCAGGCAGGTGACGGCGACGCCCAGATCGGGCATGAAGGCCAGGAACGCGTCGCCCCCGTCGGTCTGCGCCGTTTTGAAATAGACCTTGTGGCCGTCCCAGTCGCGGACGTCGAAGGCCAATGTCAACGTCGTTTCGCCGTCGGTCCACTGCTCGGCCAGCGCGCCCTGGACCGTGTCGGTGAGGGCCTTGTCGTTCTCCAGCATGCCGCCGCAGTACCCGGCGACCTTCATCAGGTCGTAGGCCGTGGAGATGTAGCCGTCGCAGGAGGCCAGCGCGTCGAACCGGGAGAAGCCCGAGTTCTGCAGGTCCATCTTGCCGATGACCTGATTGCTGACGAGGTTGACGTAGTTGGCGTACATGTTGTAGGACTGGCGCAAACACTCGCTGAGCAGCGCGTAGCCCATGTCGGATTCATGATGCTCCTCCCCGGCCGGGGCGCTGAAGGGCGCGTCGGCCAGCTGGTCGTACATCATGCCGTAGGTGAAATACCCGCGGCCCAGGTCGTCCACGTCCCCGAGGCCCGCCACGTTGCAGGCCAGCTCCCGGACGGTCAGCTCATGGCCGTCGTTCTGCGGCACGCCGCAGGGCGTTCTGATCCAGTCGGAGACGTTTTTGTCGGGGGTCAGCCAGCGGTTGACCTCGAAGTTGGAGACCAGCAGGCCCGTGAACATCTCGGTGACGCGGCCGATGGGCAGGCGCGTATGCTCATTCATGTCGTCGCCGCGGCTGACGAAGCGCGTTTCCTTGCCGCGCATGACGCCTGCGGAGACGCGCGCGCCGTTGGCTTCAAAGAAATAATCGACGTCGTCGTCCACGGCGCTGATCGTCGCCCCGTCGCGGATATTGCGGAAGGGCGACGCGCCGGTGAAATTGAGCGTCACCCCGGCGCAGCCCGTCAGAAGCAGGCAGGCGCACAGCAGCAGCGCCCCAAGGGATCGTTTCATCCGCATCACCTCGCCAGATCGCTCTTGAGCAGGGCGTAGACATTGGCGTCCTGATAGCCCGCGCGGCAGTAGAACTTTTCGCGCATCATGCCCTCGTACTGCATGCCTGCGCGGCGCATGACGGCACCGGAGCGCGGGTTGCGCACGGCGTACATGCCCTCCACGCGATTGAAGCCCACATCCAGCAGCAGATAGTCCAGCACGGCCTTGAGGGCCTCGGTCATATAGCCGTTGCCCCAGTCGCGCTCGGACAGCTGGTAGCCGATCATGGCGCAGGCGTCGTGCTTATTATGGCTCACGACGCCGATGGTGCCCATGGGGCGGTTTTCGTCCTTGAGGACGATGACCCAGTGATAAAAGTCGTCCTTCTCATACTGCTTCGTCCACACGCCGATGATGTCCAGGCTGTCCTGCACGGTCTGATGGGTGGGATAGCGCAGGTATTTGGTGACCTCGGGATGGCTGAAGCAGTCGTCAAAAAGCGTCTGAGCGTCGTCGGGCGTGATGCGGCGCAGGATTAGGCGCTGGGTCTCGATGGTCTGTGTTCCCTTGTGTTCCATGATGTCACTCCTCCAGCAGTTTTTTATCTTCCTTCGTCAGCTCGAGCTTTTCAAAAAGGTCGGGGCGGCGCTCTCTCGTCAGCAGAAGCGACTGCTTCCGCCGCCATTTGCGGATATTCTCGTGATGGCCGGACAGGAGCACGTCGGGCACGTGCATGTCCTGCCAGACCTCAGGGCGGGTGTACTGGGGATACTCCAGAAGGCCGGAGTAATAGCTCTCGTCCTCAAAGCCTGCGGTCTCGGCCAGCACGCCGGGAACCATGCGGCACACGGCGTCGGCCACGGCCATGGCGGCCACCTCGCCTCCCGTCAGCACGAAATCGCCCAGGGAGATCTCCTCGTCCACGTATTTGTCGATGAAGCGGCGGTCGACGCCCTCGTAATGGCCGCAGACGATGATGAACCGGTCCCGGGCCAGCAGTTCCTTCGCCTTGTTCTGGTCGAAGGCGGCGCCCTGGGCGCTCATCATCACGGTGTGGACATGCTCGCCGCCGGTGATGGCCTGATGGCAGCGATACAGCGGCTCGCACTGCATCAGCATGCCCTGGCCGCCGCCGTAGGGATAGTCGTCGGTGCGGCCGTGCTTGTCCGGCGTGTAGTCACGGATATGGTGGGCATGGATCTCGATCAGCCCCGCTTCCCTGCCCCGGCCGATGATGCTGCCGCCCAGAACGGCCTCGATCATCTCGGGGAACAGGGTCATGATATCAATCCTCATCGTCTTCCAGCATCCCTTCAATGGTGGTGACGGTCACGGTGCGGTCCTCCAGCGATACGCCGCCGTCGAAGGCGGGGACGATGGGGATCATCACCTCGCGTCCCTCGTACCGCACGACGTAGACGTCGCCGCCGGGGAAGATCTCCACGCGGTCGAGGACGCCGATGACATGACCCAGCCGGCGGTCGAAGACATCGAAGCCATAGAGGTCGCTGTAGAAATAGTGGCCCTCGCCCAGGTCGATGTCCTCCCGAGGCGTGGTGATCGTTTTGTCCCGCAGGGCGTCTGCCCTGTTCCTGTCGTCCACGGTCCGGAGCGTCAGCAGCACCACGTTCTTGTGCTTCCGGCAGCCGACGGGCTCATAGGGGACGCCGTCCAGATACAGCGCGCGCACCTTCGGCAGCAGCGACGGGAAATCGACCCAGGGCTGGACCTTCAGCTCGCCCCGGACGCCGTGGGTCCCCACGACCTTCCCCCATTCGATATTCGCCACTCGATTCGCCTCCCGCGGTCTATTTGATTCATTTTATCACATGCGCGGATAAAAAGCAATCACGGACGGTGTTCCGGGCCGAAAAAGACGTCGTACAGCGAGTGGGGCATGGCGTCGAACATGCGCCGGACCACAGTCTCGGCCGGGGTGACGGCGTCACGCAATGCCCATTCCCTCGTCATGCCCACGCTGCCGCAGCAGTAAAAGCGGACGGCGTAGCGCAGCTCCTCGCCGACGGGCGCGCCCAGGCGCTCCTCGGCGGCGCGGATGTAGCGGGCCGTGAAGTATTCCAGCATGTACTCCCACAGGGCGTTCTGCACCGTAGGCTCGTAGGCGCGGCGGTAAAAGGTCAGATCCCGCTTCATGCCCCGCAGCGCCTCGGCGGCGGATCCGACGCTCAGCACGTCGGTGTTCTCGGCGCCCTGGGCGAAGATCCAGGCCAGCAGGTCGTATTTGTCCTTGAAATAGTAATAGAACGTGGGGCGCTCGATCCCGGCAGCGCGGCACAGCTCGGTGACGCGGATCTTTTCGACCGATTTCGTTTCCATCAGACGCTTCATCGTCTCGCCGATCAGGCGCTTGGTGCGCTCGCTCATAAAAACACCCCTTACAATATTGCTGTTTCGTAAGATTTTCTTACACTATTATACTTTTGTAACTATACTTTTGCAAGCACATCCGTCATAATAAAAGCAACAAAAGTCCCGAAAGGAGCCGATGAACATGGATTTTCTCGAGCTTGCCAAAAACCGTTACTCCGAGCGTTTCTTCGATCCGCGCCCCGTGGAGCAGGAGAAGCTGGACCGCATCCTGGAGGCCGGGCGCGTGGCGCCGACGGCCTGCAACTACCAGCCCCAGCGGTTCTACATCATCCGGTCCAAGGAGGCCAAGGACAAGCTGAAGCGCGTGACGCGCTTCCACTACAACGCGCCGCTGTTCATCCTCGTGTGCTATGACGAGGATGTGGTGTGGTGCGCCGCCGGGGACCGTCATTTCCCCATGTACAATTCCGGCGATCAGGATTCGACCATCGCCGCCACGTCCATGATGTTCGAGGCGGAGGAGCAGGGCGTTCACACCATCTGGGTCCGCGGCTTCGACGCCCAGTCCGTCATCGACGTCTTCGAGCTGCCGGAGAACATCGCGCCCGTGATGCTGCTGGGCCTCGGCTACCCCAATGAAAAGGCCGCGCCCAACCCCTGGCACTTCAAGCGCGAGCCCATGGAGCACTTCGTGCAGGAGCTGTAGTCCATGCATTTCACGGAACCGACCTGCTGAAATCTCGACTTACAAGTCCGTGTCCTTCCGGCTGCAGCCGATGGAATGGATCGGAGAAGTTCTCGCCCATTGGCGAGAACAAGAACGTCCTGTAAAACAGCAAAGCCGCCTGACTTGATGAAAGTCAGGCGGCTTCTGTTGTTTCAGCTTAATACTTGCCGTAGTGGACGTTTTCCGTATGGAGGTCTGCGTCCGTGTAGGGCGCTTTTTCCTCGCCCTTTTCGCCGATGGCGACGAGGTTGAGGACCGTGTAGCCGTCGGGCACGTCCAGCAGCGCGCGGATCTCCTCGTCAGCCGTCCCCTGCTGTCCGTCGCGGTTGCGGATATGGACCCAGCAGGCGCCGAGGCCGTACTGTTCGGCGGCCAGCAGCAGATAGGCGGAGGCGATGGCGCCGTCCTCGATCCAGAACTCGGCCATTTTCTCGTCGGCGGTCTTGACCATGACGACGACCACGGCGTCGGCGCCGTCGATCTGGTGTCCGCCACGGCGCTTGCAGCCGCCGACCTTTTTGATCATCTCCCTGTCGCGTACGACGACGAACTCCACGGGCTTATGACCGAAGGATGTCGGCGCGGTCAGCGCCACCTTCATGATCTCCCGGATCGTCTCGTCGTCGATATGACCTTCGCCGTATCTGCGCACGGAGCGCCTGCGGCGCGTCAGCTCGTACAGCTTGTTTTCCATGGGGAAGCCTCCTCGATTCTTTTTTCTCTATTATATACCGTTTTTGTACAGAATCAAGCGTATATACCGTTTTTGTACAGAATCAAGCGGTCGACAAAAAGGCAGCGGCCTTGCGGCTGCTGCCTTGATGCTTATCAGTCGAGGATATCGACAAGGACCTTCTTGTGGTCCTTGAGTCCGGAAGCCTTGAGGATCGTGCGGATCTCCTTGGCGATCCGACCCTGTCTTCCGATGACCTTGCCCATATCGGACTCGGAAACCTTCAGCTGGAGGGTGATGGTGTCCTCCTGCTCGATCTGCTCGATGGAGACCTCATCGGGATTCTCCACCAGGTTTTCGACGATATAGGAAAGGATGTCCTTCAGGTTTGTACTCTCCATTGCTTAAAGAACACCGGCCTTTTTGAGCAGTGCGCGAACCGTGTCCGTGGGCTGAGCGCCGTCCTTGATCCACTGCTTGGCCTTTTCGCCGTCGATCTTGATCTCAGCGGGCTTGGTCAGAGGATTGTACGTACCGATCTCCTCAATAAACCTGCCATCTCTGGGGAAACGGGAGTCAGCAACAACAACGCGATAGAAAGGAGCCTTCTTGGCGCCCATCCTTCTCAGTCTGATCTTAACCATTTCTTTTCACCTCCATATTGTTTATGTCTGTCATGATTGTATTCAACAGGCGCTGCGCGCCTTTACAGCCTTGTTAAAACGGCAGGCGGAAGCCGCCGCGCTTGCCCTTGCGCTTGCCCATGCCGGAGAACTGCTTCATCATCTGCTGGGTGGTGTTGAACTGCTTCAGCAGGCGGTTGATGTCCTCCACCTTCTGGCCGCAGCCGGCGGCGATGCGCTTTTTGCGGCTAAAATTGAGGATGTCGGGGTTGTCGCGCTCCTTTGGCGTCATGGACAGGATGATGGCCTCGGTGCGGGCCAGCGCCTTTTCGTCCACCTTGGCGTCCTTGAGGGCCGAGGCGTTCATGCCGGGGATCATGCCCACGAGGTCTTCCATGGAGCCCATGCTCTTCATCTGCACCAGCTGATCGTAGAAATCGGTGAGCGTCAGCTTGCCGGTGCGCATCTTTTTTTCCAGATCGACGGCCTTTTTCTCGTCGAAGGTCTGCTGGGCCTTTTCGATCAGCGACAGCACATCGCCCATGCCCAGGATGCGGGAGGCCATGCGGTCGGGATAGAAGGGCTCGATGGCGTCCAGCTTTTCGCCGACGCCGCAGAACTTGATGGGCTTGCCCGTCACGGCCTTGATGGACAGCGCCGCGCCGCCGCGGGCGTCGCCGTCGAGCTTGGTAATCAGCACGGAGTCGATGCCCAGCTGCTCGTCGAAGGCGGAGGCCGCGTTGACGGCGTCCTGACCGGTCATGCCGTCCACCACGAGCATGATCTCGTGGGGCCTGACCTCGGCCTTGATGGCCTTGAGCTCGTCCATGAGCTGCTGATCGATGTGCAGACGGCCGGCGGTGTCGATCATCAGCAGATCGTTGCCGTGGAGCTTTGCGTGCTCGTAGGCGGCCTTTGCGATGGCGACGGGGTCGCCCTGGCCCTGCTCGAAGACGGGGATGTCAAGCTGCGCGCCCACGACCTTCAGCTGCTGGATGGCGGCGGGACGGTAGACGTCGCAGGCCACCAGCAGCGGTCTGCGGCTCTCGCGCTTCTTGAACCAGCCGGCCAGCTTGGCGATGTTCGTCGTCTTGCCGGCGCCCTGCAGTCCCACGAACATGACGACCGTGGGCGGGTTGTTGGCCATGCGGATGCGGGTCTGGCTGCCGCCCATCAGGGACGTCAGTTCCTCGTTGACGATCTTGATGACCTGCTGCGCGGGGGACAAACTCTCGAGGATGTCGGCGCCGATAGCCTTCTCCGTGACCCTGGAGACGAAATCCTTGGCCACGCGGAAGTTGACGTCGGCCTCCAGCAGCGCCATGCGGATCTCGCGCATGGCCTCCTTGACGTCGGTCTCGGACAGACGGCCCTTGGAGCGCAGCTTCTTGAAAACGCCGGACAGCTTGTCGGCAAGGTTCTCAAATGCCATGGCTCGCTCCCGCTACTTCAGCATCTCGTCGACGGCCGCAAGGATGGCGTCGGTGTGCTTGGCGATCTCGTAATTGCGCAGGTTGGCGTTGACGCGGGCGATATACCCGGCCTCCTCGCGGATCTGGAGCAGCTTGCTCTCATAACCAGAATACTTGCGCACCAGGCCGACCTTGTCCTCGGTGTCCCGCAGGATGGTCTCGGCCCGGACGATGGCGTCGCGCACACCCTGACGGGAGATCTCGGCGTGCTCGGCGATCTCGGACAGAGAGAGGTCCTCGTTGTAGTAGAGGTCAAAAAGCTCCTTCTGTTTATCGGTGAGAAGATCGCCGTAAAAGTCGAACAGCATGGACATGTGGAAGGTATCGCTCTTCATGTCCCTCTCTCCTTTCTGTAAAGTATGTGAGCTTTACAACGCTCATATTTTACTATAAACCAGGCCGTTTGTCAAGGACTTTTTCTGTGCGCTTCCCCGGCTTGCGAAAGCGGGCGAAAGGATGTATAATAAGCTCAGAAATGAGTATGCTTTCATACGGAAGGTGGTCATTATTACCAATACCGTTTCCTTCCCCGGTCTGCTGGACCGGGTGTTCACACTGGACCGCGCGGCGTTCTCGGTGTTCGGCGTGGATATCATGTGGTACGGGATCATCATCGCGTCCGGCTTCTGTCTGGCGGGGCTTTACGCCTCCCGTCACGCGAAGGAGTACGGGCTTGACTCCGACTTCATCATGGACCTGCTGATCTGGTGTCTGCCGGCGGCGATCCTCGGGGCGCGGGTGTATTACGTGCTGCACCGCTGGGATTACTATGCGGCGAATCCCGGGAAGATCCTCGCCATCCGCGACGGCGGGCTGGGCTTTTACGGCGGGTTCATCGCGGCCTTCGCGCTGGGCTACGTGCTGTGCAGGGTCAAAAAGAAAAGCGTCACGGGCACCATGGACATCGCGTCGCTGGGGTTCATCCTGGCCCAATCCATCGGGCGCTGGGGCAATTTCGTCAACTGCGAGGCCTTCGGCTGTGAGACGGGCCTGCCCTGGGGCATGTCCATCAACGGGCTGCCGCCCGTCCATCCCACGTTCCTCTACGAGTCTCTGTGGAACGCCGTGGGGTTCCTGCTGCTGCATCTCTATTCCAAAAAACGCAAGTTTGGCGGCGAGATCTTCCTGCTGTACATGGCCTGGTACGGCTTCGGCAGGATGCTGATCGAGGGGCTGCGCACCGACAGCCTGTATATCGCCGGGACGAATATCCGCGTGTCTCAGCTGGTGGCGGGCGTCAGCTTCGTCGTCTGTCTGGGGCTGTGGATCTGGCTGAGAAAGACAAAGAACTATAAACCGCTTACAATCAACAAGGAGGACGAAAAACAATGAAAGAGCTGACCATGTTCTACCTGCCCAACTGCCCCCACTGCAAGCTGGCCTTCAAGTTCCACGAGGAGCTGATGGCCGAGCATCCCGAGTACAAGGACATCCCCCTGAAGCTGATCGACGAGAGGGCCGAGAGTGCCGTGGCCGATCAGTATGACTACTACTACGTCCCCTGCTACTGGATCGGCAAGGAGAAGCTCTTCGAGGGCCATGCCGAGAAGGAGGACGTGGAAAAGGTCTTCAAGGCCGCGCTGGAAGCGTAAAGACGATCAAGGCAAAAAGGACCGCCGCGAGGGGCTCCCCGCGGCGGTTCTTTTTGTTTATTTCTCGTTGAGCACCAGATCGCTCAGGGGGCGCTTGGGGACGTAGTGGACGTCGTCTTCGTCGCGGTAGTAGGCGATCTCGCCGTTTTCGGCCTCCACCAGCACGACGGTCTCGTCGGGCTTGCCGACGGCGATGACCTGCACGGGCCAGAAGCGTTCGGACAGATGCAGGCCGTCGTGGATCTCCTGGGCCTTGAAGCTGCTGATGATGATGCCGCCCAGATCCATGGCCGCGGCGCCCAGGGTGATGCTCTGGCTGACGATGCCCACGTCCTTGGCGTAGATGCCCAGCTCCGGGGCGATCTCGCGGTCGAGGCAGACGATGACGAAGGCTGTGGGCTCCTTGCCCGGATGGGGCAGCGTCATCTTCCCGCGGAAGCGGCCGGCCCAGGCGGTGTTCGCCTGCACCATGGCCACCTCCGCTTCCTCATGGACGAGGTAGTATTTCAGCGGCTGGACGTTGCTGGTGGCAGGGCTCTTGCGGGCCAGGTCGATCAGCGACGTCAGCTCCTCAAGCGTCACTTTGCGGCTGTGGTCGTAGCCGCGGTAGCTGCGGTTTTTCTCTACCAGCTCGGGAAAGTTCATAGTCTCCTCCTCTACAGTGCCGCCCAGTCGATGCGCACCGGCTTGTCCTGCTTCGCCAGGAACTCGTTGGCTTTGCGGAAGTGACCGCAGCCGAAGAAGCCGCGGCTGGCCGACAGGGGCGAGGGATGGGGCGCGGTGAGGACCAGATGGGCGGGGTTGGTGATCAGAGCCGTCTTGGCCCTGGCGTTGGCCCCCCACAGCATGAAGACCATGGGACGGTCGCGGAGGTTGAGCTTGCGGATGATGCTGTCCGTCAGCAGAGTCCAGCCGCAGTCCCGGTGAGAGTTGGGGCTGGCCTCGCGGACAGTCAGCGCGGTGTTCAGCAGCAGCACGCCCTGCTGGGCCCAGCCCAGCAGGCAGCCGGTCTGGGGGATCTCGATCCCCAGCTCGTCGTGCAGCTCCTTATAGATATTGACGAGAGACGGTGGGATCTGCACGCCCGGGCGCACGGAGAAGGCGTAGCCGTGGGCCTGGCCTGGTCCGTGATAGGGGTCCTGGCCCAGGATGACGACGTTGACGTCCTTGTAGGCGGTCGTCTTGAGGGCGTTGAAGATGTCGTACATGCTTGGGTAGATCGTGTGCTGGGCGTACTCCCGCTTGAGGAAGGCGCGGATGTTGGCATAATAGTCGGAGGCAAAATCCTCGGCGAGGATCTTGTCCCAGTCGTTGCCGATGTGTACCATGGGCGGTCCCTCCCCTGCTGCGCAGTCTTACTTCGTGCCGAAGATACGGTCGCCGGCGTCGCCGAGGCCGGGGACGATGTAGCCGATCTCGTTGAGCTTTTCATCCTGGGCGGCGCAGAAGATCTTGACGTCGGGATGCTCACGCTCCACGCGGGCGATGCCCTCGGGGGCGGCGATGATGCACATGAAGCGGATATGCTTGACGCCGCGCTTCTTGATCTGGGTGATAGCGTCCACGGCAGAGCCGCCTGTGGCCAGCATAGGATCGACCAGCAGGACCTCGCGCTCCTCGATATCGGAGGGCAGCTTGCAGTAATACTCCACGGGCTCCAGCGTCTCTTCGTTGCGGTACAGACCGATGTGGCCGACCTTGGCGGCGGGGATCAGCGTCAGCACGCCGTCGACCATGCCGAGACCGGCGCGGAGGATGGGCACCACGGCCACCTTCTTGCCGGACAGCACGCCGCACTTGGCGATGCCCATCGGCGTTTCGACCTCGACCTCATCCAGCGGGAAGTCGCGGGTGGCCTCAAAGCACATCAGCATGGCGATCTCGCCGACGATCTCTCTGAACTCCTTGGTGCCGGTGTTTTTGTCCCTCAGGATCGACAGCTTATGCTTGATCAGAGGATGATCCAGGATCGTAGTATTCTTGCCCATACGTTAGCATCTCCTTATGTAAAATTGAATCGATCTCTTATTTGTTTTCCAGCGCCATCATCATGTCGACGCGGGTCTGGTGACGGCCGCCCTCAAAGGACGTGTGCAGGAACAGGTCGACGATGCGATTGGCCAGGCCGGGGCCCAGGGTGCGCTCGCCCATGCAGAGGACGTTGGCGTCGTTGTGCATGCGGGTGGCCTCGGCGGTGAAGCAGTCGGACACGGCGGCGGCGCGGATGCCCTTGACCTTGTTGGCGCACATGGACATGCCGATGCCGGTGCCGCAGCAGAGGATGCCGAACTGCGCCTCGCCGGACGCGACGGCGTTGGCGACGGCCTCGGCAAAGACGGGATAGTGGCAGGACTTGGTGTCGTAGGTGCCGAGATCGGCGAGCTCGAAGCCTCCGACCTCCTCGAGGTGCTTCTTGACGGATTCCTTCAGGGCGAATCCGGCGTGATCGGAACCGATGGCGATCTTCATTTGTTCTTCTCCTCTCTCATTCGTTCGGCTTGCGTTTTTTTCAGGTAAACGGGCACGACGTCGCCTCCGGAAACGAGGCCGTCGTAGCGGCTCAGCTCCCAGGCGCAGGCGGCGACGCCCTTTGCGCTCTGGACGACGTCTGTCAGAACGGCGTTGTCGCTGGGGTGCTTTGCGAGGAAATCGGCCGCGCCGTCGCCGCACAGGCGCCACTGAGCGCCCATGAGCAGCGCCCGCAGCTCCCGGCCCAGCAGCACGCCGTCGTCGCAGAAGCGGTACAGCTCGCCGTTCTCCCGGCGGAAGAAGGCGTAGTAATACTCGTCCTCACGGGCGCGGATGACGGAGGCGATCAGGCCGTCTCCCTCTACCAGCGCGGCGGCGGCCTCCAGCGTGGAAACGCCGGCGGCGGGCTTGTCCCCCGCCAGGGCGAAGCCCTTGACGGCGGCCACGCCGATGCGGATGCCCGTGAAGGACCCGGGACCCACGGCGGCGGCGTAGGCGTCCACGTCGCGGAAGGTCAGGCCCTCCTTCTCCAGCATCTCCCGGCACAGGGGCAGGATGGTGCGGCTGTGGTCCAGATTCGAGTCGCGGACGCAGGACGCCCGCTCGGCTCCGTCCTCCCACAGCGAGCAGGAGGCCACTCTGCCGGACGTATCGATGGCTAATATCAGCATAAATCCTCCACGGTGATCCTGCGGGTCTCCTCGTCCACCGTCTCAAAGGTGACCTTGACGGTCTCTCTGGGCAGCGCACCCGCGATGTTTTCGCTCCATTCGACGACGCACAGACAGCCGCTGTTGAGATAATCCTCCCAGCCGATCTCCCACAGGCCCTCTTCGCTGTCGATGCGGTACATGTCGAAGTGGCAGACCTTGCGGCGGCCGCGGTATTCGTTGACGATGGTATAGGTGGGGCTGGACACGGGATCGGTGCAGCCCATGGCCGCGGCGATGCCGCGGGTCATGGCCGTTTTGCCGCTGCCCAGTCCGCCGTACATGGCGATGACCTTCTTCCCGGCGCACTGCAGCGCGATGGCCGCGCCCAGCGCCTCAGTCTCCTCGGGCGAGCAGGTCGTGTAAGTCTGTTTCTCCAACTCTTGCGTTCTCCTACATGGCTTTCTGCGGTTATTCTACCACCAAAAAGCGGGGTTGAAAAGTGTTTTATAGCTCCGCGATGATCTTTTCCGTGATGCGCAGGCAGACGTCGGCGGAGCTGTTGACGCACTGGAGGAAGCTCTCCGCGCCGCCCTCCACGGCGTCGGACACGGTCTTGACGGCCAGACAGGGCACGTGGCTGCGGTTGCAGGTGAGGACGATGGCGGCCAGCTCCATCTCGCAGATGTCGGCGTCAAAGTCCGCGCGGAGCTTCCGCTTGCGTTCGCCGCCCTCGACGAACTTATCGCCGGAGGCGCACGTGACGGGGACCAGTGTCGGATCGACCTCCAGTGCCTTGCGGACGATCGTCTCGTCCAGCGTCAGGAACGGGCTGTTGTACCCGGGATACTGGCCGACGGCAGTGTTGTCCACGGGGGTGGTGTCGAACTCGTAGTGGACGACGCGGGTAACGACGGCTGTCTTCGCCAGCTTCATTTCATCGGTCAGCCCGCCGACGACGCCGAAGTTGACGACGAGCTCCACGTGATAGACGGCGATCAGCAGCTGCGTGGCGGCGGCCGCGGCGATCTGGCCCGCGCCGCTGTGCACGACGAACAGCCGCGCGCCGTGCAGCGCATACTCGTAGACCTTGAAGCCGTAGTCGTCGTATTCCCGTTCGGCTTTGCCGTATTTGTCCAGCACGGCGCCGATCTCCACGGCGACCATCATGCCGATGCGTTTTCCCTTACTCATGTGCATTCTCCTTTTTGATCACTTCGCGGGCGAAGCCCTCCATGGTAAAGCTCTCCACCTTGTCAAGGTCGTCCACGACCTTGACAAAGAAGCAGTTGGGGATCTCGCCCAGCCTGAGGTTCTTCTGGATGCAGGGAGTGCAGCCCCGGCCGGTGTTGACCGGGTGGAAGGGACAGCTTTTGTCCCGGCACGTGCAGTAGCTGCCGTCGATCATGGTTCTCTATCCTTTCAGACTTTCATAGATCCACGCGCTCCAGGCCTTGTAATACTTGCCCAGAACGTGGGTGTTGTCGAACGTGTACTCCGCGTTCAGCTGGCCGGATTCGTCGTCGAACAGGGGGTTGACGTCGAGATACTCCAGCCCGCGGTCTGCGGCCAGCTGACGGATGAGCTCGTTCAGCTCGTCGATGCGGGGGTTGTTGAACACCTCGTCCTTTTCCGAGCGGCCGGAGGTGACGTGCATGTTGGCCATGACGATCAGCTGCGCGCCCAGGTCACGGGACAGGAGCTCGTCCACCACCACGGCATACTGATTGGCGATATTGGGCACGGTGTCGCCCATCTCGTTGATGCCCAGCATGATGAAGATGCGGTCGTGCTCACGCTTTTCGAGCATCTCGTCCAGCGTCGTCACCGTGCCGTCGTTCAGCTCCGCCTCGTCGGTGAGCACCTGATAGGTGGTCATGCCCGTGGAGGCGAAATAGTCGGCCGTCTCAATGTGCGAGAAGCGGTCGAAGCCCGCGGTGCGGGAGTCGCCGATGAACAGCGCGCCGTCGTAAAAGGCGCGAAGCTCGTCGAGATAGCTCTCGTCCGCCACCTTTTCCATCAGCTGATCGAGGGTGAGGTCGACGGGGACCGCGGTCCAGTGCTTCGGCTCGTCTGCCGGTTCCTCCGGGACCGGCTCGGGCTCCGGCTCCGGTTCGGGGACGGGGGCCGGCTCGGGCGTCGTCACGGCGATCTCCTCCCGGATCGGTTCAGGGACCGGCTCCGGGGCCGTAGGGTCTGTGAGGGTGGTATTATATAGGATCAGGCCGACGGCCGCAGCCGTCGCCAGGATATGTCTCATTCGCATTGGTCCAGGTGTTTCTCCGTGTAAAAAGGTATTTGCGTGTTTACAGCCGGATGCCGATGTCGGCGACCTCAACGGTCCCGCACTGGTCGGCGGCCAGCGTGTGGCAGGGCTTCATGGCGTGGAACGTCACGGTGCGGTCGGCCCGGATGGCGCCGGGGGCGATCTCCCCCGTGTCGCAGGCGACGCCGCTGGGCAGGTCCACGGCCAGCTTCAGGCCCTTCGCCCTGTTGATGACGCCGCAGCAGATCTCGCCCTCCAGCGGCAGCTCGCCGTGAAAGCCCGTGCCGTAGATGGCGTCCACCACGGCGTCGGCGCTCAGGATCAGGCTGAGATCGTCTTCATTGAGCCGGTCGCCGGTCACCATGGGGATATCCTCCATGGCGGCCAGATAGAAGTTGGTGGTGGCGTCGGGCGTTTTCGGCTTGCCGCCCGTGAGGATCAGCAGCACGTCTGCGCCGCGCTTTTTCAGCAGCCGTGCCATGACGTAGCCGTCGCCGCCGTTGTTGCCCGTGCCGCAGAAGATCGCGGCGGTCCTGAGATCCGGCACCTCGCGCAGTAGCGCGTCCGCGGCGGCGGTCCCGGCGTTCTCCATCATCTGCAGGTAGGACAGGCCGGCGTCGTTGGCCTGCTTTTCGATCTGCTTCATCTGCGAAGCGGTGACGGTGTGCATCATTTGACGTATTGCTCCAGATTCGTGAAATCGATCTTCTGACAGACCTTCTCCGTGACCACGGAAACGGTGCTGAGGGCGTCCGTCAGATAGTCGTTGAAGGCCTTGTCCGCGGCGGCGGCCTCCACCTCGTCGCGGTTTTCCTCGAACCACATCATGTCGGCGGCGCCGCGGCGCAGGATGTACCAGCCGTCGGACAGGCCGTAGGGGCCGACGGCCTCCCCCTCGCTGAGCTTGAGGCAGGTCTGCACCGCCTCGTCAGACGGCGGGTCGCTGAGGCTGACGACGGTCTCCCCGCCCCCGATGCGGTCGCGGACCTGCTCGAAGGTCTCCTCGCCGCCGGAGATGCGGCGGGCGAGCTCAGAAGCGACGTCCTGGGCGCTGCGGCCGTCCTCACTGACGTAGTCCGCGGGCAGGAAGATCCAGGACGCCACGGCGTAGCCGTCCGCGTAGAACTGGCGGAGCTGCTGCTCGTCGGCGACGCCGTATTCGTCGTTTTCCGAGACGTAGTCGTAGAGGTGGTTGTAGTAGTAGCCGTTCTCCTGCAGCTTGTCGTAGAGGCGGTCCGTCAGCAGGTTCCCGCGCAGGTACTCCAGATATCCGGCCGTGCCGCCGAAGGACGATACGAGCTCTTCCTTGCTGTCCTTCAGCGCGGCCTTTTCCGCCTTCGTCAGACCGAGGTCGAGGTCATCGCAGCACAGGCGCAGCAGCTCCGCGTTGGTGATCAGGCGCAGCGCCTGCTCCCGGGCCTGCTGGAGCAGCTGCTCGTCGGTGGGCTCCACGCCCCCGGCCATCTCCAGATTGAGGCGGCTGTAGTTGAGATAATAGGCGTATTCCGAGGCGTCCACCCGGCGTTTGCCCACCCGCACGGCCGTGGGACTGGCCGAAAAGCTGAACAGCGTCAGCGCCAGCAGGACGCAGAAGATCAGGATCAGATACTTTTTCATGTCATCGCCTTACCATTCGTTTGCGAACTCAGTATAGCACATCACACGCCGATATACAAATCGATCATCACGACGGCGGCGTCCAGCGGGGACTCGTCGGGGCGGAGCTTGAGGGTCAGATAGGGGCGGTCCCCGGCGGAGAACAGGATGCGGCCGCGGAAGTCGGGACACGAGCAGGCGTCGGCCACCTTTTCCATATCGACCTTGCTGAACCAGACCGTGAGGTTCCGGCCCTTCTGGGTGATTTCGGAGATGCCGTTTTTCGACGCCTTCGCGCGCAGCAGCGCGATGTCCAGCAGCGCCTGGGCGGGCGCGGGCAGGTCGCCGAAGCGGTCGATCAGCTCGTCCTGCATGTCGAAGTATTCGTCCTGATCGGTGATCATCGAGATGCGGCGGTAGAGGTCGATGCGCGTGGCGGCGTCGGAGACGTAGTTCTGGGGCAGGCCGGCGGAGACAAGCAGGTCGGCGGTGCACTCGGTGCGCACGGGGGCGGGCTCGCCCTTGAGCTCGGCGGTGGCCTCGTCCAGCAATCGCAGGTAGAGGTCGTAGCCGACGCTCATCATGTGGCCGCTCTGCTCCGCGCCCAGGACGTTGCCCGCGCCGCGGATCTCCAGGTCGCGCATGGCGATCTTGAAGCCGGAGCCGAACTCGGCGAACTCGCGGATGGCGGACAGGCGCTTCTGGGAGATCTCGGAGAGGACCTTGCCCCGGCGGTAGGTCAGGTAGGCGAAGGCGTGGCGCTGGGAGCGGCCCACGCGGCCGCGGATCTGATGGAGCTGGGCCAGGCCCATGCGGTCGGCGTCCTCGATGATCAGCGTGTTGACGTTGGGGATATCGACGCCCGTCTCGATGATCGTGGTGCACACCAGCACGTCGATCTCCCCGGCGTAGGCCTTACCCATGACGTCCGCCATGCGCTGCTCGCCCATGCGGCCGTGGGCCGTGTCGATCACGGCGTCGGGGAACGCCTTCTGCAAATTGGAGGCGACCTCCTCGATGTCGTCGATGCGGTTGTGCAGGTAATAGACCTGCCCGCCGCGGGCCAGCTCCTTGCGGATGGCGTCGCGGATAATGACGTCGTCGTGCTCCAGCACATACGTCTGCACGGGCATGCGCCCGGCGGGCGGCTCCTCCAGCACGGACATGTCGCGGATGCCGGACAGCGCCATGTTCAGCGTGCGCGGGATGGGCGTGGCGGTCAGCGTCAGCACATCCACGTCCGTGGACATCTGCTTGATCTTCTCCTTGTGTGAGACGCCGAATCGCTGCTCCTCGTCCACCACGAGCAGGCCGAGGTCCTTGAACCGGATATCCTTCTGCAGGATGCGGTGGGTGCCGATCAGCAGGTCGCAGGCGCCGGTGCGCAGGTCGCGCAGGGTATCGCGCTGCTGGCCCGGGGTGCGGAAGCGGCTCATCATGTCCACGTGGACGGGATAGCCCGCGAAGCGCTGGACCGCAGAGACGTAATGCTGCCGCGCCAGGACAGTGGTGGGCACGAGGATCGCCGCCTGCTTGCCCGAGAGGATGCACTTCATGATGGCGCGGAAGGCGACCTCAGTCTTTCCGAAGCCCACGTCGCCGCACAGCAGGCGGTCCATGGGATAGGGCTGCTCCATGTCGTGCTTGATCTCGGCGGCGCAGGTGAGCTGATCCTCGGTCTCCTCGTACTGGAACCGCTCCTCGAAGCCGCGCTGCCAGTCGTCGTCGGGCGAAAAGGCGTAGCCGGGCTGGCTGCGGCGGGCGGCGTAGAGCTTGATGAGGCCCTGGGCCAGGTCGCGGGCGGCCTTTTTGGCGCGGGTCTTCGTCTTGACCCAGGTGGTGCCGCCCAGCTTCGACAGCTTGACCTCGCTCTGCTCGCCGGAGCCGATGTACTTGGAGATGACGTCCAGATTCGTCGCCGGGACGAAGACAAAATCCGTCCCCGCGAAGGCGATCTTGATATAGTCGCGCCAGACCTTGTCGACGCTGATGCGCTCCACGCCGACGAAGCGGCCGATGCCGTGCTTGTCGTGGACGACCAGGTCCCCGGGGTGGAGATCGGAGAAGGTGATGGCGTTTTTCTTGCTCTTTGCTTTCTTCCGCGGCTCCCCCGTCCTGCGGACGGACAACTGGCCCTCGGTGATGACGGCCAGCTTCAGCGACGGGTACTCAAAGCCCGCGGAGAGATTGTCGGTGCGGACGTTGATCCGGCCCTGGGCGGGGCTGGCGTCCACCTCGGTGCAGGCCAGGCCCTGCTCCTCCAGCAGCTTTTTGAGGCTGACGGCGCGCTGCATGCCGCCTGCCAGCGCCAGGACCGTGTACCCCAGCTGCAGGTAGGCGCGCAGATCGGAGCAGGCGGTCTCGAGGCTGCCGCCGTAGGACGGCAGCTGGCGGGCATTCAGCGCCACGATGGCCTCGGGCGGGAAGCCCTGGGAGCTGAGGAACTGGTCGAAGGACAGCGTCACATGGCTCTGGCAGGCGGCGCGGAAGGCGGAGGCCCCCAGGACCCAGCCGTCCTTCGACGGCGGCAGGACGCCCTCGGCCAGCAGGTGCTCGGTGTCCTCGTTCATGCGGTACTCGTAGCCCCTGGCCGCTTCCAGACCGGCGGCGCTGTCGGCAAAGATGACGATCGTCTCCGGCGTCAGATAATCCATGGCGGAGACGGCCCTGCCATACATCAGCGGCAGATAGCGGTCCACGGCCGGGAAGGTCAGGCCGCTCTGCAGACGGTCGATGTCCTTGATCAGGTTGTCGCGGAGCTGATCGGAGGTGGCCTTGTACCCCGCGATGCGTCTGAGTCTGGCGCACAGGCCGTCCACGCCGCCCTCGGTGAGGCCGGGCAGCGCTTCCCGTGCGGGGATGAGATCGACGAAGCTGATATTCTCCGTGCGGCGCTGGGTCATGATGTCAAAGCGGCCGAGAGAATCGACGGTGTCGCCCCAGAACTCGGCGCGCACGGGCTGAGCGTCGTCCGGCGGGAAGACGTCGAGGATGCCGCCGCGCAGGGCGAACTGGCCGGGACCCTCGACGCTCTCGGTGCGGGCGTAGCCCCAGTCGGTCAGCTGACGCGTCAGCTCACGCACGTCGTGATCCTTCCCGGTGCGCAGCGTCAGGCTCGCCTTGTCCAGCAGCGCGGGGGGCAGCGTGTAGAGCATCAGCCCCTCGGGCGTCGTGAACAGCGCCCCGGACGCGCCCCTGCGGAAGCCGGACAGCGCCTTCAGACGCTTCTGCTCGTCCTCGTGGGAGGCGTTCTCGATGTTGTGGAAGACGGGCTCGCGGGTGGGCAGCAGCAGGCCGGGCTCCCCGGCGCAGGCCGCGTAATCCCCCTGCAGCAGCTCGGCGGCGCGCTCGTCGCGGGCGATCACGCAGATCGGGCGGTCCAGCCCGCGCCGCACGGCGGCGGCGAACTGCGCCTGATGCACCGGCGACATGCCGTAGACCGAAACGGTCCTCCGGCCCGCGCGCAGCTCCTCCAGCAGCGCCTGATATTCGGGAAGACGCTCCAAAAGCTCCAGCAGAAGCGACACTTGATCACACTCCAAAAAACGCAAACTACCCCCATCCGATGCGTTTCAGATGGGGTATGGTCCCTATTCATCGCCCTCTGCCCTCCCCCCTGCGGAGGAGGGCGAAAGGGCGTTTTCGATCATTCGGGCTGGGAAAAATCCCTGCCGTTGAAGTCCTGCATGGCCTGATCGACGCCGTGCTCGATCAGGTCCAGAGCGGCCTCGGGCGCCGCCTTGACGCCCTGATAGGCGTCGGAATCCATGGTTTCCAGGACGTAATCCTTCATATCCTCCCCCGCCGGCGCGCCCATGCCGATCTTGATGCGCGGGAACTGGTCGGACTGGAGGTGATAGAGGATGTTTTTGATGCCGTTGTGTCCGCCGTCGGAGCCGGACCGCTTGATGCGGATGCGCCCGGCGTGGATGTTGATGTCGTCGTACAGCACGACGACGCGCTCGGGCGGTACCTGATAGGCGCTCGCCATGTCGCGCACGGCCTCCCCCGAGAGGTTCATGTAGGTCTGGGGCTTCATCAGCAGCAGCGCCTTGTCCCCCAGTTTACAGGTGGTGTAAAGACTCTTGCACTTCCCCTTGTTGATGCGCCCGGCGCCCAGCTTTTCGGCCAGCAGGTCGATGGCCAGGAACCCGGCGTTGTGCCGGGTGGTCTCGTACCGCGTGCCGGGGTTGCCCAGACCCACGACGATATAGTCGATCCTGGCGGGCTCCGCCTCCCGTTTGCGCCGGAACACTTAGATGTTCAGCTCCTCAACGGGCTCGTCCGCGTTGATCATGCGGATGGCTTCGGCGAAGATGTCGGCGCAGGTGACGGTCTCGATCTTGGCGCACTGCTTCTCCGGGGTGACGGGGATGGTGTCCAGCATCAGCAGCTTGTCGATGCGGCCGTCCATCAGGCGCTGGATGGCGGGGCCGGACAGGACGCCGTGAGAGGCGCAGGCCACCACCTGCACGGCGCCGTGGTCCACCAGCGCATCGGCGCCGTGGCACAGGGTGCCGGCGGTGTCGACCATGTCGTCCACGAGGATGCACTTCTTGCCGGAGACGTCGCCGGAGATGCTCATGACCTCGGAGACGTTGGCCTTGGCGCGGCGCTTCTCGATGACGGCCATGGGCAGCTGCAGATGCTCGGTGAACTTGCGGGCGCGGGTGACGGCGCCGAAGTCGGGCGACACGACGGCGTACTCGGGATTGGCGATGCCGAGGGTCTCCTCGAAGTGGCGGACCAGTACGGTAGTGCCCAGAAGGTTGTCCACGGGAATGTCGAAGAAGCCCATAATCTGGTTGGCGTGCAGGTCCATGGTCAGCACGCGGTCATAGCCGGACTTTTCGATGAGCTTGGAGACCAGCTTGGCGGTGATGGGCTCGCCGGCCTTCGTCTTGCGGTCCTGACGGCCGTAGCCGAAGTACGGGATGACCGCCGTGATGCGCTGCGCAGAGGCGCGGCGCAGGGCGTCGCCCATGATCAGCAGCTCCATGAGGTTGTTGTTGACGGGCGAGCAGGTGGACTGGATGACGAAGACGTCGCAGCCGCGGACGTTCTCCTCGATGTTCACCGACACCTCGCCGTCGGAAAAGGTCTTGACCGTGCACGCGCCCAGCTCCATGCCGAGGCAGGCAGCGATCTTCCGGGCCAGCTCGGGATTGGAGTTGCCCGCGAACAGCTTGATCTTACCGTGATTTGCCATGATGCTTTACCCCCTGAAAATATATGAGTGAATGACTTAAAGTTTTCCTGCTTCTCTGCGCTTTTCGACCCAGCCCGGTTTTGTTGTCTGCCTCTCGCGCGCGATGGCGAAGGCGCCGGGTTCCACGTCGTCGGTGATGGTGCTGCCGGCGGCGATGAAGGTGTCGTGGCCGATGTTGACCGGCGAGACGAGGTTGACGTTGCAGCCGATGAAGCTGTCGTCGCCCACGGTGGTCTTGTACTTGCCCTTGCCGTCGTAGTTGACGACAACGGTGCCGCAGCCCACGTTGATCCGCTGACCGAACTCGGCGTCGCCGATATACGTCAGATGTGACACCTTGGTGCCGTTGCCGATAACGGCCTTTTTCAGCTCCACGAAGTCGCCGATGCGGACGTTGCTGCCGATGTCGCAGCCCGGACGGATCCAGCAGAAGGGGCCGACCGTGGAGTTCTTGCCCACGCGGCTCTCGGTCATCTGGGTCTGGTTGACCGTGGTGCCGTCGCCCACGAAGGCCTGCTGCAGCACGCAGTTGGGGCCGATGACGCAGTTGCTGCCGATCTCGGTGCCGCTGTACAGCAGACAGCCGGGCAGGATCACCGTGCCGGAGCCGATGGTGACGTCGGGCGCGATGTGCGTCGTCTGGGGCGAGATGAGCATGACGCCGTTTTTCAGGTGCTGCATGTTGATGCGCTCGCGCAGCAGCTCCTGGGCGCGGTAGGCGCTCTCGGTGTCGGCGATATACGCGGCGTCCCCCGGCGGGGTCTCCACGTCGTCGAAGGCGGAGTAATCCTCGTGCGCCACGGCCTCGCGCACCTCGGACGCCGGGCCGTAGACGGCAATAGCCTCGCCCTTGATGCGCAGCACGGCAGAGGTCTGACTCGTCAGATACTCCAGCGTGTCGGCGCTCAGCGCGGGCGCGGGACGGACGATGGCGAGGACGCTGTCGAAGTCGGTGTCGACTTCTCCCTCAAAAACGCCGCCGTCGGAGACGAGGGCCACGGCCTTTTTCAGATAATCGGCCACCGTCTGGGACAAAATGGGGTACGCCATCCAGCGGTCGTGCTCGGCCGAGGGGATGAAGGTTTTGAAATGGCGCATAGGAACGCCTCCTTATCAGGTCTTTAACAGAATAATTATAGCAGACGGCCCCTGAAAAATCCACTCAATTTTTGGGGATTTACTGCCAAAGGTTTTGCTGTTATACTATATTGTACTATGGATTTTCGATAACGCAGGAGGTGTCGGGACGTGGATGAGGATCTGGTGGTGACCATGGAGGCCGAAGAGGCCATGAAAACGCTGGCGCGCATGAATGACGGCGACTGCGCGCTGCTGTACGCCTGCGCCTGCGCGTCCGGCGGCTATCTGCGCATGAGCGACGCCGCGTCGCTGACGGGGATGGACCTGCACCAGCTGGAGCGCGGGTTCAGCCTGCTGGTGGTCAACAAGCTGTGCCGCCCCGCAGGCGCGCCCGTCCGGGAGGATCAGGGCTATTCCGTCGCGGAGCTGCTGGCCTCCCGCAAGAGCGATCCCGCCTTCCGCGGCGTGTGCGATTACATGGAGCAGGCCCTGGGCCGCCCCATCCGTCGTGGCGAGATCGAGGTGCTGTACGGCGTTTACGACAAGCTGAACATGGGTGCCGACGTGATGATGCTGCTGATCAACTACTGCAGGCGTCAGGAGCGCCTCAGCGCCCGGTTCCTGGAGAAGACGGCCTACGAGTGGCACGATCGCGGCGTGGCCAATTATCAGGCGGCCTCAGAGCTGCTGGACGAGATCGACCGCCGCCAGAGCCAATACGGGCGGGTGCTGTCGCTGTTCGGCATCACGAACCGCGCGCCCTCGGAGAGCGAGAAGAAATACATCGCCGCGTGGCTGGAGATGGGCCACAGCGACGACCTGATCCGCATGGCCTACGACCGCACGGTGCTGCGCACGGGCAAGCTCACCTGGCGCTACCTCCACCGCATCCTGGAGGAGTGGAAAAACAAGGGCTACAAGACCCGCCGACAGGTGGAGGCGGCCGAGGGGTCGCTGGCGTCCCAGTCCCCCGTGCCCGAAAAGCCCAAGGAGGAGAGCGCGGCCGCCTACGTGGCCGATCTGTTCCGCCGCAGGCTGGCCGCCAAGGAGGGCGAGATCAGCCGCCGCTACGCGGAGCTGCGCGTGCAGAGCAACGCCTTCGCGGCCAACGAGATCGCCTGGCGTCAGCTGACGCTGCAGCACGCCCGGGCGGCCATCGGCAGCACGGCGGAGGCGGAGGATTACGAGCAGCGCAAGGCCATCCTGCAGAAGGAGCGGGCCGAGATCCTCGCGTCCATGGATCTGCCGCCCGACTATCTGGAGCTGAAATACGACTGCCCGATCTGCCAGGATCACGGTTACACCTCCGCCGGGGTGTGCGACTGCTTCCGCCGGGAGCTCGTCAAGGAGGAGCTGCGGCGCAAGGAAAGGAAGGCGCTCTGATGGAGCCGAACGCCATCGACGCGTATATCGACGAACATACGGAAGCGATCCGGCCGCTGCTGCGCGACGTGCGGCGCGTCATCCGGAAATCGCTGCCGGAGGCGGCGGAGAAGATCTCCTGGGGCATGCCCACCTGGTGGGACAGGCACAACCTGATCCATTTCGCCGCCCAGAAGCATCATCTCGGCGTCTATCCCGGCGAGGAGGCCGCCGCGCAGTTCGCGCCGCGGCTGACGGGGTACAGCGTCAGCAAGGGGACCATCCGCTTCCCCTACGACAAGCCCGTGCCGCTCGATCTGATCGCGGAGCTCGCCGCCTGGTGCGGCGCGCACAACAGGTGAATATCGAAACAGCCCATCGCGCGCGGCGATGGGCTGTCGTTATTTTTCCAGGTATTCCTCTTCCGTCACGACGCGGACGCCCTCGTCCAGCAGCATCTGGGCGAAGACGCCGCTGCCGGGGACGCGGGTGCGGGTGAAGGTGCCGTCGTAGATGATCCCCTTGCCGCAGGAGGGGCTGCGGGACTTGAGGATCGCGCAGGTACAGCCGTGGGCGCGGCAGACCGCGAGGGCTTCCTCGGCGCCTCTGACGAAGGCCTCCGTCACGTCCTCCCCCTTCTGATCGACGACGCGGCCGTCCGGCTGACGCTCCGACGGGGTACGCGGCGTTGGCAGGCCGCCCAGGACCTCGGGGCACACGGCCACGGCCTCGCCGCGGTCCACCAGTGCTTTGATCTCCGGGATCAGCTTGCTTTTGCCGTCCATGCGGCACGGCACGCCGATAAGGCATTTGCTGACGACGATCATCCTTTTCTCCTCCCTGTTTCACGGTTTCCGAAGTCGTAAGCCTCTCTGATCCAGCCCATGAGCTCCTCGTCCAGATCGGACACATCGCCGAGGACGATATGGTGCGTCCAGCGGTCCTTCTGCGCCTCGACGCACGCGGCGATCCGCGGCGACGCCAGAGGGCGCGGCAGGCCGAGGGTCAGGGTGATGAAGTGCGCCGGAAGCTCCTTTTTGGACTTCGGACGAAGCAGGGAGACGCAGCCGAAGATCAGCTTCGCCCGCAGGGAGATCTGCGTTTTATGGTACTCCTGCGTGAAGGGTCCCACCTGCTCCAGGCGCACCAGAAACGCCTCATAGAGCGCCGGCTCCTCCTCCCGGCCGCCGAAGAATGAAAGCGCCTCCAGCAGGATCATCCCAGGTATTCCAGAATGTCGGCGGCGTTGGTGTCGGGCTTGACCTTGGGCATGACCTTTTCGATGATGCCCTGCTCGTCGATGATGAAGGTGGTGCGCACGACGCCCATGCTCGTTTTGCCGTAGAGCTTCTTCTCCTGCCAGACGCCGTAGGCCTCGATGGCCTGACGCTCGGGGTCGGACAGCAGGATGAAGGGCAGATCGTACTTGTCGGCGAACTTCTGATGGGACGCGGTGCTGTCCTTGCTGACGCCGATGACGGCGACGTTCTTCTCCCGGAACGCGTCGAAGGCCGCGGCGAAGGCGCAGGCCTGCCGGGTGCAGCCGGGGGTATTGTCCTTGGGGTAAAAGTACAGAACGACTTTTCTGCCCAGAAAATCGGACAGACTTACGGGATTGCCGTCCTTGTCGGGCAGCGTGAACTGCGGGGCCTTGCTTCCTGCTTCAGGCATGGTATTCCTCCTTGATGAATACGATGGCGGTTTCGTTCGATTCGTCTTTGCTCCAGCGATAGCCCAGCTGATCGAAGCCGCGCAGGTCGGCGACGTCTTCGACGTCGTTTTCGGCCATCCAGCGGACCATTTCGCCCCGGGCCATCTTGCACAGGGTGCCTTTTTCGATGAGCTTGTCCCCCTGTCGCTGAGCGAAGACGACGGCGGTGACGCACGCGCGCGGGACGAAGGGCGTGACGGCGCGGCTGTACTCCTTCGACGCCAGATCGACGATCCTCCCGTCCTCCGGCAGGACCGTCCGCGCGATGGAATCGCCCCAGAAATCGTACAGATCGCGTTTGCCGCCGACAGCCAGATGCGCGCCCATTTCCAGCCGGTAGGGCGTCACGCCGTCAAAGGGGCGCAGAGCGCCGTAAAAGCCCGAAAGGATGCGCAGATGATCCTTCACATAGTCCAGCTGGCCGTCCGTAAAGACGTTGGGGGCCATGTACCGGAAGGCAATGCCGTCGTAGGCGGTCAGCGCCGGGGTCAGCCCGCGCCGCAGGTCCATGCGCGAAAGACGGTCAAGGTTCAGTGAAGCGATATCCTCACTACACCGCCACAGCTCCTTCAGCGCCCGGGGCGTCATGGCCTGCAGCGCGTCGAGCAGCGTCTCCGTGCGCGCCAGCTGCTGCGGCAGCTGCTCCCAGGAAAAGCCGTCGTCCGCACGCATCTTTTTGGCCGGCGACAGAATGATGACCATATTCTCCCTCCCCCGCTCCTGCGTCCATTATACGAAAAAAGGCACCCGCGCGCAACTGTTACCCACAAAAGGATATGGACAAAGGTCCCTTTTTTACATATAATTAAAGTGGATAATTGGATTCCGGCATGCTGCGCGGCGGGCCGGCACCGACAGGAAAGGCAGGGAGTTATTCATGAAAAAGCTGAGGATCGCACTGGCGCTTCTGACGGCGGTCGTCATCGGCATGGCGACGCTGCAGGCCTCGGCGCTGACAGAGTCTCACAGCGACGAGCTGCTGGATTGGGAGTTCAGCCACAAAACGCCCTACGTCATCGACATAGGCACGAAGGTGGAATACCACATCAATCTCAATCCCTATCTCACGGAGGAAAACCACAACGGCTGGATATCCTCCAATGATTATGCTGTTCCCCGCGGCGCGCTCCCGCCCGGCATGTCGCTGGCGATCGTCGAGCAGTCCGACATGGTCGGCAAGCCCGAAAAGCTGGAGCTGCGCGGCACGCCGACGAAGGCCGGCACCTATGACGCGCTGATCCACGTCTCCGGGTCGGAAGCGATAAGCGGGAGCGGCTACGCAAGCAAGGAGCTTTGGGTGAAGTTCCGGTTCAACGTGGGCGAAACGAAGGAGAAATACGACCTCTGGGTGGACGGCCTGCAGGTCACCGACGCCAACAGGAACAACATCCTCGGCGCCTTTTCCTACGATCCGGGCGCGCGGGTGCTGACCGTGAAGAAGGATTACGCGTCGCAGGAGCGCGTGATGATCCGGAACCAGATCGACTATCTGACGATCCAGACGGACGAGGACGTGGCGCTGTCGGCCCGGTTCACGGTGTTTGCGCTGGAGGCCGACACGACCATCGCCGGGTCCGGTGCCATGAAGCTCAGCTCCCAGGAGTCCAGCGCCGATTCGCCCGCGGAGATCATCACCGTGGCCGACGGGTGCAATCTGACCTTCCAGGGCGCGGCGCTCACGTTCACGAATCAAAGATACTACTCCTACGGCATCCGGGGCTACGGGACCGGCGCCAGCGTGACGTTCCGCGACACCGCCGCCACGATCAACGGCTCCATGGGCGCCGTGACGGGCTTCTTCGGCGGGATCTCCCTGGAGGGCTCCTCCGAGCTGAAAAAGGGCGAGCTCTATCAGAGCAAGGGCCTCATCTGCAAGAAAGGCTACAGCAGCCCCGAGAGCGAGGTCATCATCGAATCCGTGGCCTACGATCTCTGGATCGAGGGCGAGCAGGTGACGCTCGCCAACCGGTCGAACCTGCTGGACGGCACCTTCGCCTACGACCCCGGCAGCCAGCGGCTGCGGGTCCTCAAGAGCTATACCCAGGACTGGCCCGTCGCGCTGGTGCGCAGCGAGATCGACGGGCTGACCGTCTACGCGAGCGCCGATGCGACGCTGAGCAGCAAGTCCGTCCTCTTCGATCTGGCGAAGGACGCCACGTTCACGGGCCCCGGCGCGCTGACGCTGACCACCACGGCCAAGAACGCCGTCGCCATGTCGGGCGGCGCGTCCCTGACGCTGGACGGCGGGACGCTTGATATCACGGGCGCGGACTGCGCTGTCCGCGGCAGCGGCAGCGGCAGCGTCACCTTCGGCGGCGCCGACGTCCACCTGAAGGGCGGCACGGCCGCCGTGACCGGGTTCGCAAGCACCAACGGCGTCGTGATTGCCGATCCCGTGACGACGTTCATCGAGCTGCCCGCAAGCGGCAAGGCCCAGAACGGCGCCATCCGCGACAGCGGAGGCAATATCGCTAAAGAGGCGCGGATCAAATCGTATCTGTACGAGCTGTGGATCGACGGCGTGAAGGTCAACAGCGGCAACAAAAACTCGCTGCTGGGCGGCGCCATGTTCTACGACCCTGCGACGAAGACGCTGCATCTGCTGAAAAAGGACTGCTGGGCCACCAACGCGGAGAGCGTCCTGCTGATCAGCGAGGTCCCCGGGCTGACCGTCGAGGTGACGGGCAGCGTCAACCTGTCCGACTTTACCCTCAGCGGATCCGGTTCCTATACCGAATGGTGTGAGAAGAAGCCCTGCACCGCGGAGTTCCGCGCCGACACGACGATCACGGGCGGCGGCCATCTGTCCATCAACCAGTTCCCCACCCTCGTGACGAACGGCGCGACGCTGACCGTTGACGGCGACGCCTATCTCGACTGCGGCAGCCCCACCTACGGTCTCAAGGGCGACGGGACGAGCAAGCTCGTCGTGGGCCGCGGCACCGCCGAGGGCGCCGGACGGAAGGACAACATCTGCGGCTTTGCCGCCATCACGATGCTGTATCCCGAAGAGACCGTCATCGACAGGCCGGACAAGGGCAAGATCGTGAACGGCGCGGTGCGCTGCGAGGACGGGAGCATCCCCAAGACCTCCGCCAGGATCAAGCATATGAAAAACTACGGGCTGCACATCTGCAGTACGCAGGTCACCGACTGGAATGCCTCGGACGTGCTGGGAGACGGCGTGTTCCGTTACGACCCGGATAATAATACGCTGTATCTCATGGGCGACTGTGAGGATCAGATGTTTACGATCATCGAGAGCTATATCCCCGAGCTGACCATCAGCGCCCTGCAGGACAGCACGCTGAACCTGCTGGACTACGGCATGGGCTCCGCCATCGACCTGCACGCTTCCGCGACGATCACAGGTCCCGGCAGCCTGACGCTGTCCGGCGGCTCCGGCGCGCCGCTGACGATGAACGCCGCCGGCGACATGACGATCCGCGATGCCGATCTCATTGTCAAAGCGGGCAGCGCCGCCTCCGCCGCCATCATGGGCACCGGCTCCTGGGCCCCGAACAAGCTGACCATCGAAAGCAGCCGCGTGGCGGCTCTGTCGGAAAATGAATGGTCGTCCGCCATCGCCGCGTTCAAAAACGGCATCGAGCTCATCGACTGCATGGTCGTCTATCCTGAAGGCGGTTATGTCAACACGGCGGACGGCAGCATCGTCGACGCCGACGGAAAACCCACGAACGGCATCAGCATCCGCCTCTCCGGCATCCGCGTGGATTGGGCCGAGATGAAGTACGGCGTCGTTCTCCCCGGCACGGGCAAGGCGAAGCTGATCGCGACCTGGGTCGCGAAGAACGGCAAGCTGGGCGGCTGCGTGATAGAGGACGTCGACCGCGGCGGGTACGTCGACGGCACGATCCCGGTGACGGCGAATTACTCGGATTATTACCTGTACGCCGTGGACGCCAAGACCTTTGTCCCGCTGATGGAGCCCTGCCACCAGCATTTTGACCTGTATTGATCATAGACGAAAGATCCGCGAAAGGTGGCCCCCATGAAACGACTCATATTGTGCGCGCTGCTGCTGACGGCGCTGCTTCTGCTGCTGCCGCCGCAGAGCCATGCGGCGGAGACCGGCGTGTGGGACGAGATCCGCGCGCTGGAGCTGGCGACGTTCAGCTCCGAGCCCTCGGAGGAGGAGCTTGAAGCGTTCATCCCTCAGGTAGAGGCCCTCGTCGCCGCCCGGGAGGACTGCGACCCTGATTCCGTCCGGATGGAGGACGGCGTGCTGCTGTGGCTCGGCTCGGACGGCGTGACCAACGGCTACAGCCCTGCCCTGCGGGCGCAGCGGTGGGAGCTCACGGGCGAGCCGATCTCGGAGATCATGACGAACGCCCTGGACGGCAAGGCGACGTTGATGAGCGCCGACGACCCTGAGCTGATGGCTTTCACCTCCACAGGGCGCGATGTGGCGTGCTTCTCCCCCTATTACGGCATGAAGGACAAATGCGACTGGAACGGCATCACCCAGCGCCTCGTCATAGATCTGGCATCGTACACCGGCGGCAACTACTACATCTACACCGGCACCTAGGCAACGCCAGGCCGTCTGGCCCAGGCGCTGGAAATCTGCTGCCTCGTCGTTTACGAGGGGCATGCGTCGGCCGGTTATCTCTCCTTCACCTCCTCCCTCGCGACCCTTGAAAGCAGCGATGTCGCAAACGGCGGCTTTTACGGCGGGCCGCTGACCGACGGCGGCACGCCCCACGGTACCTATTCCAGCTCGGGACAGGGTATTGCCAATGCGATCAAAACGGCGCCCAATAATCTCTTTCTCGCCAGCGGGTGCCACACCATGGAGAACGAAAAGATCTGCAACCCCCTGCACGAAAAGGGCGTTGCCGTTTTCATGGGCTTCACTCGCTCGGTCACCCATAAGTTCGCTGACTGGGCCCGTCAGGAGTTCCTCAAGGGCCTGAAGGATTCAACCATATTGGAAACCGTGAAGATGGAGCAGTGGGAGACACTTGATGATTTGAAAACCGGTGAGCTGATGGATATGATCCTGAACTCTTGTCCCACCGTGGATGACGCCTCGAATTACATGCGGCATAGACTGGCCCACCGCAGCGGTCTCGATTTTTGGGGCGTCAACGTTGTGTGCTGGGATGTGGTCTTTTCACTGGTGCCCAGCGAATGGCTGGCGAAGCAATACGGCTGCGCCTTCATCTTCATCAGCAGCGCCGAGGACCCCTACCCCGTAGGGGGCAGCGTCCAGAAAAAGCAGGATGTCACCTGCCAGTGGCGGCTGCCGGTGCGCAATCCCGGCGAACTGCCGCCGATGGACATCGCCGTGCCCACGGGCTCCACCTTCCGCCGGTATTTCGGCGACGTGGAGTCCTCCGATCTCGATGAGATCAGCGGCAACGTGGGACCCGACGGCGGCTGGGCCTGCGGTATAGAACCGCGCGAGCCGGGCGTTACGGATATCTATCAGTTCGCACAGAAGAAACGCGGCACCTGGTTTTACGGCGTCGCGGGGAGCTCCGACAAGCCCGGCTACTGGGAAAACACGAGCCTGCTGAAAAACTCCGACGGCGAGATGGTGAAGCGCACCGTGCGCATCCTCGTTTATGAGAAGAATCCGGCCAACTACGTCCGCACCACCGACGAATACACCTTCGCCCCGGGCGAGGAGATCGAGATACCGATCTACGGCAGCGCCAGCTACCGCGGCCTTTACGACATCGAGCTGATCACAGGCACGGAGCCCGGCGGCCTCAGCCTGTTCGCTACGACCAGTGAGAAGTGGCACGAGGAGAACGAACCCTGGGGCCGGACGCTGCACTGGGATGACGGCGAGGCCATGCTCCGCGGCGTCATCGACGAGCCGGGGCAGTATTCCATGACATACCGCTACACACTCTTCAACGGCGTCGTCTGTGAAAAGACAGTCAACATAACGATCCAGATCCCAGAGGAGAAGCCGACACTGAAGCTCGAATACGAGAGCGACAGCTTCACCTTCAAGCACTGGGACGAGGTGAGCGAACCTCTCGATATCGGCGAGGCTTACATCACCGACATCCAGCTGACATCCGGCGCGCTGCCCCAGGGCCTGACGGTGAACTACACCATGTCCGAACCCCTGCAGCTGAAGGGCACGGTCTGGGGCGCCGAGAACCCGGCGGGCGAATATAAGGCCGTCTTCCGCATCATCACCTCGGACTACCGGTGCATCGCCTATACGATCACCGTCCGCGTCTACGGCACGGTGCCGTATCTGGACGAGTATACGATCGACCTGGCCGACGGTTCCGCCGCCGTGCCGCAGGCGGATTTTGACCAGTATATCGTCCGCACGCTGATCTACGCCATGAGCAACAACGAGCTCAAGTTCTACCTCAAGCAGAACAAGGGGAAGACCGAATACCTCCTGCTCGATCTGGACAAGAACGACACCTGGGACATCTCCTGCGTGTCGGACGGCGGATCACCCGTGTTCAGGCTCCTGGACGCCTCCTCCCTGACGGGCGACGACTACACGTTCTCGCTGAGCGACGCGTCCATCGACGAGATGAACTCCGACGGCGTGGACATGTATGCCCGGAACCTGACGTTCCATCTGCTGGATCATTACGACCTGACGATCGAGGGCACGGAGGTCACCAGCCGCAACCGGGAGGATATCCTCGGCGACGGCGTGTTCTCCTTTGACGGCGGGACGACCCTGACGATCAACGCGTCGGAATACAATGCAAAATCAAAAGTCCCCATCATCAAAAGCAGCGTCGAGGGGCTTCGCATCCGCTGCTTTGAGGACTGCAGCCTCTCCTCCTCCGCGACGATCCTCGAGCTGCACGCCGACACGACCATGGAGGGCGGCACATCGATCGTTCTCAACGGCAGCGGCACCGCGGCCGTGATGCTGTACAACGGCGCGACGCTGACTGTGCAGAATACGACGTTCTACGCCCGCGGCGGCCGCGTGGCTGTTCTCGGCAGCAAGAGCGAGTACCTGAAGCTGATCCACTCCGACGTGGTGCTCCAGGGCGGTGACGCCGCCGTCAGCGGCCTGTCGACAAAACCGCTGACCGCTGATCGCTGCCAGCTGATCGATCCCGTGCTGGCCGTGCACGACCCCGACAAGTACGTCATGACGCTGGACGGCGTGACCGTCAAAAAGCTGACATACGAATCCTACGAAATATCCTATGATATCACGGTGGTCGGGCAGACGATCAACAACCGCAATCGCCTGGACGTTCTCCGCGACGGCGGGTCGGTGTCCTACGACGGTCACGGCACGCTGTACATCAGCGGCGACATCGTCACCCCGGCCAAGGGCTTCGTCTACGGCATCAGCGCCGCTGTGGACAGTCTGCAGATCGTCGCCGGGCCGGACACCACGGTCCACGCCTTCAGAATGGATGCTCTCAGGCTGGGCAAGGACTGCAGCGTCACCATCACCGGCGGCCCGCTGACGCTGATCAGCGACAAGGGCATGGGCATCAACGCCCCCGCCGAGTCCGTGGTGACGATCCGCGACACGGAGCTCACCGCCGAGGGCACGAGCTACGGCATCGCCGGCAACGGCTCCACCGTGCTGCGGATCGAGGATTCCGCCGTGACGGCCAGGGGCGGCAGCGCCGCCGTCCTCGGCTTCAGCCGCGGCGTCACCCTGTCCGGCGCCCGTCTCGTGGGTCCCGAAGGCGTTACGTTCAGCAACGGCCGTTCGGAGTACGATGAAGAGACCTGGGCCACAGAGGTCGTGATCGAAAAGGACCCCGAATACCCGCTGACCGTCTGCCAGACGCAGGTGTGCCAGTCCAATTGTGAAGATATCCTCAGCGACGGCGCGTTCTCCTACGATCCCGAGGAAAACGTCCTGCACGTCAAGGGCGATTGTGTGGACCGGACGGCCACGATCATCCAAAGCGACGGCTACGGTCTGACGATCATGGCGGACGTGGACTGCACGCTGGCCATGTCGCCCTTCGCCATGGGCTTCGTCCTGGACGCCAAGGACACGACGGTCATCACCGGCCCCGGCAGGCTGACGATGACGGGCTCGTACAACCCCGCCGTGGCGCAGTACTTCCGCGGCGCCCTCAAACTGCAGGACGCCGACGTGACGCTCAGCGGCGAGAGCTGCGCCCTGCAGGGCGGCGGCTCCGCCCATGAGACGCAGCTGATCGTCGAGAACAGCACGCTCCGCGCCAGCTCGCAGAACGAGTGGGCCTCCGTCGTCAACAATTTCAGCGGCGGCATCCGGCTCAACGGCTGCAGCATCGTGACGCCCGACGGCGCGTCGTTCTCGGACAAGATCACCGACGCGGACGGCAAGGACGTCACGGAGGTGCTGATCTCCCCCATGCACATCTCCGTCGCCGGCGGGACGATGACCTGTTCCCTCGTCCTCCCCGCCGACAACAGGCCCGCCGCGCTGATCGCCGCCTGGTACGATGCAAGCGGCCGGATGCTGGGCTCGATCGAGAGATCCTCTGCCTGCACCGGCAAGCTGGAGACCACGATCACCGTCCCCTCCGCCCAGGCCGAATACCGCCTCTTCACCGTGGACGCAGCCACCCGCGCCCCGCTGATCTTGCAGCTGACGTGTAAGTAAAAAATCATATGAAAGGCCGCTTGTCGCAGGGACAAGCGGCCTTGTTTTTTCTGCTCACGCCGTTGTTGTAAACTCTGTTTTCCTCAAATGCATTGGTAAAACCACGATCTGCGGTAAGGATACAGCAAATCATAAGACCGACGACAATTGCAGGAAATCATCATTTCTTCATGCCAAACCCCACTGATCGCGAGCTCCTATCGGCGTCCAATCGATCCTGATACAGTTACGGGCGAGGTCGTCCATGATCCCATTGAAGATCTCATCGCCATTTTTCATCTCTTCTGACAGGCCCGCATCGATCACGCCTGTCTTATTGTGATAGAACTCGATACTGCCATTTTCTTTTTCATCCGTAAAATAGAAATCATCCCATACCATATCGCATCCGTCGTCACTCAGACGAAAGTCTCCAAACACGGTAAGAGATACTCCGCCGGATAGTGTGGAGAAGAAACGGGTATCATCCAGGCGCTGGCAGCTGCCTCTTATCCTGCCGGCATATGCTGCATGCGGCCTGCCGTTTTTTATGGTATAGATCCCTGTTATATAGCTCTCTCCGCCATCATGCTGATAATCCGCATCATAGCCTAGCGGATGATGTGCCGGGTCGTCGGCACCTTGAAGATGACGTCGCCCATGTATTTGGAGCAGGCGCTCTTCTTGTCGCCGTGAAGGTTCTTGATGAACGGGAAGACAGCTCCTGCACGGTACCATCCTGCTCTTCTCCCTGTCCCCTTTCATGTCCTGATGCGGCAATGTAAATTTTCCCAACAATATTATACCAAATTATGCCAAGCCCCACCCCACGACAACATAAAAAGCCCCGGCAAAGCTGGGGCGTGTGCGTGGGCTATTCCTGCTTTATTTCCGTTTTCTCTTTTCTGCTGTTTTGAGTGCCGCAATCACTCGCAAGGAATGATCACAGGTGGCTTTTACGCCGCTTCATACGCCGGTTTAGGGCTGAGCAGCCCTCGTTACAGATGATTGTGTTCATATGGCGTGCCGGGCTGTTTTTCTGCATGCGCAGCTTTCTGTCAGAACATATCATACTAATCGGGTAAATATCTTTTGTCATCTGTTTGGCGCTAAGAGGTAAATAATTGCAGGTGAAATGCAAGGAACCCCTGCCAAAGCAGAACATGACAGGATGCATCATATTATGGTAAAAAATAGGGCGGTGGGAGATTTCTCCCTACCGCCCGGTACATTATGCATAAATCAGATCGTTGTTCACGATTTCAGTTGCCCAATCCCGGATACTGTTCATCCGCTGTACCCACTGCATTTGATCCTGTGCCTTGAGCAGTTCGGTGACACCCTCACGGGACACCAGTTGTTTTTCTGTTATCAAATCGTTATCAATGCTGATAACAAAAAACAGCAGGCATTCCGAAGAACGCCTGCTGCTTTCAAGTACTTCAGGATAATTCAGCACATTTTGAGTCAAAAGACGCATTACTCCCACTCGATGGTTCCGGTGGGCTTGGGGGTGAGGTCGTAGAGGACGCGGTTGACGCCTTTTACTTCCCTGGTGATGCGGTTGGTGATGTGGTGGAGCAAGGGCCAGGGGATGTCCTCGATGGTGGCGGTCATGGCGTCCTTGGTGTTGACGGCGCGGATGACGACGGGCCACTCGAAGCTGCGCTGCTCGTTTTTGATGCCGGTGGATTTGAAGTCGGGGACGATGGTGAAATACTGCCAGACCTTGCCCTCGAGGCCGTTCTTGGCGAACTCCTCGCGGAGGATGGCGTCGCTCTCGCGCACGGCCTCCAGACGGTCGCGGGTGATGGCGCCGACGCAGCGGACGCCCAGGCCGGGGCCGGGGAACGGCTGACGATAGACCATGTTGTCGGGCAGGCCGAGGGCCTTGCCCACGACGCGGACCTCGTCCTTGAAGAGGATGCGCACGGGCTCCACCAGCTCAAAGCTCAGATCGTCGGGCAGGCCGCCGGCGTTGTGATGGGCCTTGATGCCCTTTTCGCTCTCAAGGATGTCGGGCCAGATGGTGCCCTGGGCCAGGAACGTGACGCCGTCCAGCTTTCTGGCCTCCTCGGCGAAGACCTCGATGAACTCCGAGCCGATGATCTTGCGCTTCGCTTCGGGATCGCTGACGCCCGCCAGCTTGTCCAGGAAGCGGTCGGTGGCGTCCACGTAGATCAGGTTGGCGTCCATCTGGTTGCGGAAGACCTCGATGACCTGCTCGGGCTCGCCCTTGCGCAGCAGGCCGTGATTGACGTGGACGCACGTCAGCTGCTTGCCGACGGCCTTGATGAGCATGGCCGCCACGACGGACGAATCAACGCCGCCGGACAGGGCCAGCAGGACCTTCTTGTCCCCGATCTGCTGCTGCAGCTCCGCGAGCTGCTCGTCGATAAAAGCCTGTGCCAGCGCGGGCGTGGTGATACGCTCCATCTCCGCGGGCCGGACCAAAGTTGCCATAAGAGATCCCTCCGTTATTAAAAGATAGTCTTATTATACAGGATTCTTCCGCGCTTGAAAAGAACAAATCTGCGTGGTATGGCCGAAAACCGGGACGCACGGCAGCAGCCTGTTGCGCAGATGTCGGAAATGGATTATACTGGGTTTATCAATACTGCGCAGAGGCCTGCCCGCTGCCGGCGCGCAGGGGGCGGCGAGAGAGAAGGAGGCAGACAATGGCAGAGATTCCGGAGGAAGAAAAGAAAGCTTTAGAGAAAGAATGGAAAGCCCGGCAAGAACGATGGGCGAAGATGACGCCGGAGGAGAAGGCGGCGTTTTACAAACGCCAAGCCGAGATAAAAGCGTTCCTTTACCCGGAGACGAGACAAAAAGAAGACCGGCAAGCGAAATAATCGCGGAAGCAAAAAAGCACGAGGTCACACCAGGCAAGGGAACCTATGCCGAAACGCTCAAAAACCGGGGTGAAACAGAATACCACCTGCCGACGCATATCATCGACCCTGCGGTGAGGACGGCGAGGTGCGCGCGTTCGCGCTGGCGCTCGATCCCAAGGCATTCCGCCAGGAGGACTACAACGGCTTTGCGCCCGTGAAGATCAAGGCGACGCTTGCGGCGGCGGATACAAGTACAGACAACAGCCTGCCCGCTGCCGGTGCGCAGGGGGCGACGAAAGAGAAGGAGGCAGACAATGGAGGACAAGGACAAAGCGAGGAGGGAAGCCATGTACGCACCTCTGCGGGCATTCATGGAGGAACAGAAGAACTGGACACCGGAACAGAAGGCGCAATTCAAAAAAGAGTGCCAGAACGCCGAAATGATGCTGTACCACACCTGGATGAGAGAGAAAACGGAACAGAAATAGCCGCCATCTTCCGGGAGGCAGGTGTGGAGCCTGAGGCCGGGTCTCCCGCTGCCCTGATCAGAGAGCGGGCGAAGGACAGCTTCGGTCTTGGCACCGTGGTCGTGCCGGACGATGTGTGGCGGCAGTATGCGACTGCGCTTCTTGACTTTAGCCCTGAAATGTGATAAACTCCCTCGTAAGATTGAGACATCAACGAGGTGAAAGCGATGCGGAGCGGACCCGGATCACGGTACAGTCATGTCGGCTGAGCGGCTGTACGCCCCGGTGGACGGCATCTACTGTGATCATTGCGTCGAGACAATCACGCGGGCGCTGGCTTCAGTTGACGGCGTGACGCGGGTGAGCGTCCGGCAGAACACGGCGTGCATCGAGGGCGAGCATCTGCCGTCTCCCGCGGCGATCGCGGCGGCCATCCGCGGCGCGGGGTACGAGACGGACGAGGCCCGCATCGGCCGCAGGCCGATCGGGGCGCGATATCATGAGATACTGATCATCGCGGCCGGTCTGCTGGCGCTGGCAGCGCTGCTGCGGCGCGTTTTCGGCCGCAACGTCTTCAATATGATCCCCACGGTGGACAGCAGCCTCTCCTATGGGATGCTGTTCGTCACGGGGCTGATGACGAGCGTCCACTGCATCAGCATGTGCGGGGCCATCGGGCTGGCGGCGTCCGGCGAGACGAACGCGGTGCGCAGTCTGCGGCGGCCGCTGCTGTATAACGCCGGGCGCGTGATCTCCTATACGGCGATCGGCGGGATCGTGGGGCTGGCGGGCGGCGTGCTGCGGGTCAGTCCTGCGGCGCAGGGCGCGATCATCCTCGCGGCGTCTGTTCTGATGCTGCTGATGGCGCTGCAGCTGCTGGGGCTCGTCAGGCTGCGCCTGCCGCGGCTGCTGACGCTGAAAACGGGCGTCGGGCGCGCGGGGCCGTTCGTCATCGGACTGCTCAACGGGCTGATGCCCTGCGGGCCGCTGCAGGCCATGCAGCTTTACGCGCTGTCAACGGGGAGCGCGCTCTCCGGCGCGTTGGCGATGATGCTGTTCGCGCTGGGCACCGTGCCGCTGATGCTGGCCTCCGGAGCCGTGATCGATCTCTCCCGGGGACGTGTCCGGACGCTGGCGGCCAGGGTGATGCCCGTGATGATGCTGCTTCTGGCGATCTCCATGATGAACCGCGGTTTGCTGGCCCTCGGCGTCGACGTGATACCCGACCGGGGTGGAGACTACCTGTCCGCGACGCTGGAGGACGGCGTGCAGACGGCGTCCTTCACGCTGGCGTACGACGCTTACGCCGACCTGCTTCTGCAGAAGGGCGTTCCCGCCCGCATCGTCATCCACGCGGACGAAAGCATGCTGACAGGCTGCAACAATGAGGTCGTCTGCCCGGAGCTGGGCTTCGACGTCCCGCTTCGCCCCGGCGACAATGTGATCGATTTCACGCCGCAGGAGGAGGGCGAGTTCGTCTACACCTGCTGGATGAACATGATCAAAAACCGTATCCGGGTCGTGGACGACCCCGATCGCTTTAAACGGAATTGAGGTGTCTGCAATATGAAACGCATTCTCGCTCTGCTGGCCGCGGCGGCGGTCCTTTGTCTGACGTCCTGCGGCAGCGCGGAGACGGCGGCGGTCTTTACGGACGTCCGGGCCTCTGACGGCGTCGTGACGATCCCCACGGACGGGATCGGCGGCAGCGCCGGGTTCTACAATTACGACGCGGACGGCGTCACCGTGCAGCTGGTGGCGCTGCGGGACAAAAACGGCGCGGTGCACGCGGCGTTCAACACGTGCCAGAGCTGCTCGCCCTCGCCGAAGGCGTATTACGAGCAGGACGGCGGCGTGCTGAAATGCGCCAACTGCGGCTTCACCTTCTCCCCGGAGGAGGTGGGCGTCACCCACGGCGGGTGCAATCCGTGGCCCATCGAGGGCGTCGAGATCGGCGAGAGCGCGATCACGGCGCCGGAATCGTCGCTGAACGACATGGCGAAGGTCTTCTCCGGCTGGGGAGGGCCGACGGAATAGCAAAAGTCCCCGATCTTTGATCGGGGACTCGTTTTTTACTGCTGCTGCAGGTCGGACGTGTCGAAGTCCGTCAGGGCGGCGGAGATCGTCTTTTCGTTCTCCGTCTGCTCGTATTTGCTGAACTGCAGGCGGTTTTTAGCGCTGTGGCTCAGACAGGCGGGGCCGCCGAGGCAGCCGCCGTCGCAGGCCATGCCCTCGATGAAGTTCTCCTTCAGCAGGCCCTTGCTGGCGCGGAGCAGCGCGGCGTTACACTCCTGCAGGCCGCTGCAGGAAATGGGCTTCAGCTCGAAGCCGTCAGCGCCCTCCATTTCCCGGATGGCCTCGGCCACGGCCTCCGCCAGACCGCCGCAGCGGGCGAAGCCGCGACCGTAGGCGGACGAGCGCGTCAGCTCGATGCCTTTGAGGGAGTAGAGGTCGATCTCCATGGCGTCGAACCAGGCCTGCATCTCCTCAAAGGTGATCGTGCAGTCCACGACGCTCTTGGTGCGGGTGTACAGCGTTTCGTACTTCTTGGCGATGCAGGGGCCGATGAACACGATCTCGGCCGTGGGGTCCTGCCGCCGGATCTGGGAGGCCATCATGGCCATGGGCGACAGGTTCTGCGAGACCTTTTCCGCCAGCGTCGGATAATTCTTTTTGACAAGATTGACGAAGGCCGGGCAGCAGGAGGACGTCAGGAAGCCCTCACGCACCAGCTCCTCCGCCTCGTGGTACGCCACGGCGTCCGCGCCCCAGGCGGCCTCCACCACGCGGTAGAAGCCCAGCTTCATGATGGCCTCCATCACCTGCGGCGTCGTGACGTCGGCGTACTGGGCGGCGATGGACGGGGCGACGACGGCGTATGTATGGTAATACGTGTTGCCGAAGGAGTTCTTCACCGTGCGGATGGCGCGGGTGAGGAACGACTTGTCGGAGATGGCGCCGAAGGGACACTGGTAGACGCAGGCGCCGCAGGAGACGCATTTTTCGCCGTCGATGACGGCCTTCTGGGTGTCGGGATCGATGGAGATGGCCTTGGGCCTGCAGGCCTTGATGCAGGGGCGCTCCAGCTTGAGGATCGCGCCGTAGGAGCATGCCTGGGCGCAGCGGCCGCACTCGATGCACTTGTCCTTGTCGATGACGGCGTGACGGTTGACGATGCGGATGGCGTCTTTGGGGCAGGCGTTCATGCAGCGGTGGGCGATGCAGCCGCGGCAAGCCTGGGTGACCGTGATGCCGTCCACGGGACATTCGTCACAGGCGATGGGCAGGACCTCCACCACGTTGGGGTTGGCCGGGTCGCCGCCCAGCGCCAGCCGCACCCGCTGGTTGAGGATGGCGCGCTCTTTATAGATGCAGCAGCGCATGGTGGGCTTGCTGCCCTCTGGGATGATAGTCTCGCTGATGGCCAGCGTGTTCTCGGGCGTCAGCGCGTCGTTCAGCGTCAGACGCGCCACCTCCTTGAGCACCTTGTATTTCAGCTCCTGTACGTCGGTATCGAAACGAGGCTGCATGGCGGTCCCTCCGTATTTCTATGATTTGTATCAGTATATCAGCTTTGCGGCAGCGGTGCAAGCGTCATTCGATCTGCCCGCGGTACGCCTTGAAGGCCGTGGGGATCGGGCACTGCGCGGCGATCTCCGCGGCCGTCTTCCACTGAAAAGCGTCGTTCTCCCGGCCGCACTCCGCGAGGAAGCCCGTCATGCGCCACTCCACGTGGGTGAAGACGTGCTTCGCCCTGCCGAAGCCCGTCACGCGCGTCGGCTCCAGCGCCCAGTCGCGGAGGAGCGAGGCGACATGCTCCCCGTCCAGGGCGCCGTCGACGTTAGGGAACTCCCACAGCCCCGCCAGCAGCCCGCTGTCCGGGCGCTTGCGCACGGCCCAGCGGTCACGGCAGCGCAGCAGCAGCACCGTGCGTTCTTCGATCCGCCGCGGCGGCTTCGGCGACCGGTAAGGATAGCTGAGCTGCGTCCCTGCAGCACGGGCGCGGCAGACGTCTCCTGCCGGGCACTCCCCGCACAGCGGCGCGCCGTTCGGCAGGCAGATCACCTCGCCCAGCTCCATAAGGCCCTCGGTGGCGCTGCGGGCCCGGCCTGCGGGATAGACGTCCCGCAACAGCGACGTCACGCGGCGCTTCGTCTCCGGTGACAGAACGTCCGCGCTGTCCGCCAGCAGGCGCGCGCAGACGCGCAGGACGTTGCCGTCCACCGCGGGCTCCGGCAGACCGAAGGCGATGGAGGCGACGGCCCCCGCCGTGTAGTCGCCGATCCCCGGCAGACCGCGCAGCAGCGCGGCGTCGGCGGGCAGAGACCCGCCGTACCGCTCCATGATCATCACCGCCGCCTTTTTGAGGTTCCGCGCGCGGCTGTAATAGCCCAGCCCCTCCCACAGCTTCAGCAGCCGGTCCTCCGGGACCTCCGCCAGTGCCTTCACGTCGGGAAGTGCGTCCAGGAACCGGGCGTAATACGGGATCACGGCCTCGATGCGCGTCTGCTGGAGCATGATCTCCGAGATCCAGACGTGATAGGGCGTCGGGTCCTGCCGCCAGGGCAGACTGCGCCCCGCCGCGCCGAACCAGTCGGCGATCGATGATACGGCGCGCTCCAGCAGCGCTCTGTCGTCCATGCTCATCCCACCCTTGCGTCGATTTCTGACAACAGTATAGCGTACCGGAGCGCGTTTTTCAATCACTCGCCGTCCAGCAGGTCCATGGCGCGGCACAGCGCCGCAGCGGCCTCGAGCCGCGTCAGGGGCGCGGATGCGTCGAAGCGGCAATCGCGCGTGTCCATCAGTCCGCATGCGCAGGCGTTGACGGCGGCGCAGGCGCACCAATCGGGGACGTCGTCCGTGAATACCGCCTCGCGGCCGTCATCGCCCCGCTGCAGCAGACGATCCAGCATCACGGCGGCCTCGCCGCGGGTCACGGTATCGTTGGGGCGGAAGACGCGGTTGCCGTTCATCGCCTCGCCGGAGACGATGCCGCAGCGGACCGCCGCTGCCACGGCAGACCGCGCCCAGACAGGGATCGCGTCGTTGTCGCCCATGCCCGTCACCGTGACGGAGGCGGGCAGCGGCTGACGGCTCAGCGCCACGGTCAGCGCGGCGAACTGCGCCCGCGTCAGCGTGCCGTCGGGATTGAAGAAGCTGGACGCGCCCACGGTCTCGCCGCGCATCAGCCCCGCCTCGGCCAGCCGCAGCGCTTCGTAGTGGTGCTCCCGGCCCGCCATGTCGTCATAGATCAGGCTGCCCGCCGGGCGCTTTTTGACGTTGACGGTGACAGCGGCGGGCGCGGAGACGCTGCCGCAGCCGTCGTCCGCCGTCACCGTAAAGACATCGAGGCCCGCGGTCCCGGGCGTGTAGAGGAACCGGTCGCCCTCCAGCGTCACGGTCCCGTGTTCGGGACCGTCGGCCAGATGATAGACGCACGCGCCGCCGTCCGGGTCATAGGACGTGAGACGCCCCGTCAGCGGGACGTCGCGGTAGGTCTCGTAATGCGCGGACCTCGCCACCGGCGCAGCGCTGTGCCGATCGCTGACGAACAGGGACACCGTCACATCCTCATCGGCGGCGCCCGATCCCGCGAAGATCGGCCGGAAAGAGAAGCTGTCCGCCAACTCGCCGGAAACGTAGCGCAGCGCGCCGATGGACGCGCAGGAGATCACCTTGCCCGGGCGCACCTCCTGCCCGGACCACGTGAGACGCCCGGCCTCCGGCACGTCTGTGACGATGATCCCGGCCAGCTCTCCGGTCGACCGGGACTGAAAATCCTCCGCCGTGAACGTCACCGCCCCGCCGGGGAGCGACGTCTTGCCGAACGCCTCCGCGGCGGGAGGCTCCTTCCTTTTCCAGAACGCCGCCGACGCGGGCGTCGTCATCAGAACGCACAGCCCCAGCGCCGCGGCGATGATCCGTTTATCTGCTGCCATCGCGCAGACCTCCTTCAAACAATGAATGACCGTAGTTTGAAGCGTCGGCGCGGGAATATGCAAAGAACCGCTTGCTTTTTTCTGGCGGCTATGAAATAATAAAAGATATTCTATCTGCAATCTTCCAACGGAGGGATCATCATGGAAAAGGTCCTTGTGCTCGATTTCGGCGGCCAGTACAACCAGCTGATCGCCCGGCGCGTCCGCGAGTGCAATGTCTACTGCGAGGTCAAGCCCTACGACATGTCTCTTGACGAGATCAGGGCCTTCGACCCCATTGGCATCATCTTCACCGGCGGCCCCAACAGCGTCTACCTCGAGACCTCCCCCCACGTGGACAAGAGGATCTTCGAGCTGGGCGTGCCCGTGCTGGGCATCTGCTACGGCTGCCAGCTCATGGCCCACAATCTGGGCGGCCTCGTCACCGAGGCCCAGGAGGACACGGCCCGTGAGTACGGCAAGACCCACACCTTCTTCGACAATACCTGCCGTCTGTTCAAGGGCCTGCCCGCCGAGGGCGTCACCTGGATGAGCCACGGCGACTATATGGCCAGGGTGCCCGAGGGCTTCGCGCTGGTGGCCCACACCGACGCCTGCCCCAACGCCGCTATCGCCGACGAAAAGCGCGGCTTCTACGGCGTGCAGTACCATCCCGAGGTCAACCACACCGAGCACGGCGTCGATATGATCCGCAATTTCCTCTATGAGGTCTGCGGCGCCAAGGGCGACTGGACCATGGGCGACTACAAGCAGACTGCCATCCGCACCGTGCGCGAGAAGGTCGGCGACGGCAAGGTGCTGCTGGCGCTGTCCGGCGGCGTCGATTCGTCCGTTGCCGCCGCACTGCTGGCCGAGGCCGTGGGCAGTCAGCTGACGTGCGTCTTCGTGGATCACGGCCTCATGCGCCTCAACGAGGGCGACGAGGTCGAGGCCGCCTTTGCCAAATGGGACATCAATTTCGTCCGCGTCAACGCCGAGGAGCGCTTCCTCGTCAAGCTGGCGGGCGTTGCGGAGCCCGAGCATAAGCGCAAGATCATCGGCGAGGAGTTCATCCGCGTCTTCGAGCAGGAGGCCAAAAAGATCGGCAAGGTCGATTTCCTGGCACAGGGCACGATCTATCCCGACGTCATCGAGTCCGGCAAGGGCGACGCCGCCGTCATCAAGAGCCACCACAACGTGGGCGGCCTGCCCGATTACGTGGACTTCAAGGAGATCATCGAGCCCCTGCGCATGCTGTTCAAGGACGAGGTCCGTCAGCTGGGCCGCGAGCTGGGCCTGCCCGAGTACCTCGTCATGCGCCAGCCGTTCCCCGGCCCCGGCCTGGGCATCCGCGTCATCGGCGACGTGACGAAGGAGAAGCTGGATATTCTCCGCCAGGCCGATTTCATCTTCCGCGATGAGATCGCCAGGGCCCATCTGGAGGGCACGATGAACCAGTACTTCGCCGTGCTGACCAACACCCGCTCCGTCGGCGTCATGGGCGACGGCCGCACCTACGACTACACCGTCGCGCTGCGCTCCGTCTCCACCTCCGACTTCATGACCGCCGACTGGGTCCGCATCCCCTACGACGTCCTCGACGCCGTCAGCGTCCGCATCGTAAACGAAGTTCCCGGCGTCAACCGCATCGTCTACGACATCACCTCCAAACCCCCCGCCACCATCGAATGGGAATAACTGACAAAACCCGCAAAGCCTTGAAAACACTGGGGTCTTAAAGCGGAAACGGGGCATTTGATAGCAAATTGATAGCAGATACCAAAACCGGATTTACTTTGTTCACTCCCGTATAACAGGTGGCTTGCGGGTAAATCCTCCATATCCTAAGAAAAAGGTCTTGCTGACTTTCACCAGTCGGCAAGACCTTTTTTGTTATTTGTCTTTTCTCTGTTTCTTCAATCCTTTTATCAGAGCATCGCTTAATTCCTTCGAGGGGACTTTGGCCCACCGCTGGGTGGTGTCGTACTTCGGGTAGTTGTAGCGCCAGCGGTCATAGTCCTCCTTGGTGATCTCCCCGGCCTCCAACTTCGCCGCCTGTTCCCGCCACGCAATCAAGATTTTGTTCAGCTCACTGGCTTGACGGCCTCCCTGAAAAATATCTGCTTGCAGGCAGGCACGTCCATCCGCCTCTACCACTTTCAGACTGTAAACATCCTCCAAGGCGAACAGCGTATGGGCCAAACCTATGTAGTTGTCTATGTCCGGGACGCTCAACGCCTGGGGCGATACATCTAATGTATGCGCCAGGGCAGCGGTCAAGTCGGCCTTCGGCGTCCGGGTGCCTGTTTCGTACTGTGCCAGACGAACATCGGCGGAACGCTCTGGAAAGCCCACCGCCATACCAAGATACTTCTGTGTCATACCCCGGAGGGTGCGGAAAAAATGGATGCGCTCTCCTATTGCCATAAATGCCAACTCCTATCTGGTGGTTTCTGTCGAAAGTAGTATAACATATTCGCTTAGTAACAGTCAAGAGTATCTTAAACAAAAAAGTTAAAAATTATTCCGCAAGCCACTTGACAAAGCAAATTTGCTTAGTTATAATAGGTTAAGCATAAAGGCTTAGTTCTGGGGCCATGAAAGGAGGTGAGCGCACAATGGCAAGCACCATGTTCATGCGGGTGGACGAGGTAGCGGAGGAATTAGGGGTTTCTGTCCCCTATGCCTATAAGCTGATTCGTTCTATGAATGCGGAGTTGAAAAAGACGGGCTGTATTACCATTTCAGGCCGCATCGACCGCAAATTCTTCCACGAAAAATTTTATGGCACAAGAAGCCAGAGCGAAAGGAGTGATTAACCTATGGCGGCGTTTAAGAACAAGGCCAACGGCACTTGGTACGTCCAATTCCGCTATACGGACTGGAAAGGAGAGCGCCAGCAGAAGTTAAAGCGTGGCTTTGCCACCAAGAAAGAGGCCCAGGCGTGGGAACGGGAGTTTCTGATGCAAAAGCAGGCCGATGTGAACATGACCTTTGAGAGCTTCGCCCAGCTCTATGAGAAGGATATGAAGCCCAAGCTGAAACTGAACACCTGGCTGACAAAAGAAAGCATCATCCAGAAGAAAATCCTGCCGTATTTTGGAAAACGGAAATTGTCGGAAATCACCGCCAAGGACGTGATGGACTGGCAGAACGCGATCCGAGGGTTAACGGACGCCAAGGGAAAACCCTATTCCCCTACCTATCTCAAAACCGTCCACAATCAGTTAAGTGCCCTCTTTAACCATGCTGTCCGCTACTACGGCCTCCAGGTCAATCCTGCGGCCAAGGCCGGGAACATGGGGGTGGAGGAACGGCGTGAAATGCTGTTCTGGACGAAGGAACAGTGGTAAAGGAACCCACCGTCATTTATATGGAGCGGCCGCTCAAAGCAGCCAGCCACACCATCCATATCGAG
>SVKN01000099.1 GCA_015068445.1 Oscillospiraceae bacterium
CAGCGCAGGATGCCGATAACGCCCGTGAAGCCGCCGCGGGTGGCGGGCAGGAACTCGGGATCGCCGCCCTGCGCCTCTGCGCGCTTGTAGTTCTCCTCCAGCACCTCGGGATCGGGCAGGCCCATGCGCGCCTCGTCCAGGCAGACGTCTCTGCCTGTCAGCACCTCATAGCAGCCCAGCTCCGTGAGCTTGCGGGCGATGATGGAGCTGGTGCGCATCTCCAGCCAGCCGGATTCGGCGTACTTGTGAAAATCGCGCCGCTGCGCCGTCAGCGCGTCGGCCATGCCAAGGGATAATTCAGCGATCTTGTCGTACATGCTCGTTTTCTCCTTTATATAATTGTATGTTGTCCGAAAGAACCGTGAGGGCCGGGCTTATTGCCGGCGCGGCTGCTCCAGCAGCTCTCTGGCCGCCTCGCTGTTGCGGCGCTCCAGCGTCCGCAGCCGCTCCACCACCTGATCCAGCGCGTGGGGGTCCTGCATGACCTTGTCGATGGCCGATTTGAGCCAGCCGGCGTCCAGCCGCCGCAGATCCGTCACGCTGGGGTTCCCGGCGTACTCCATGAAGCCTTTGACCTTGACGTCGTAGCTGACGCCGATGAACGGCACGTCGGCCGCCGCCGAAAAGACGAGCGCGTGCAGGCGCATGGCGCACACAGCCGTCATGCGCTTGAGCACAGCCAGCAGCAGCTCCACGTCGCGGATGCCGGTCAGCAGCAGGTGGGGCGTCTCCAGCCCCTCGGCCGACCGCTGGCAGGAGGGGATGTCCGCCGGCTGCTCGAAGGGGATGAACACGGCCGTCAGGCCGTACTTCTCATAGGCGTACTTCGCCGCCTCCGTGAAAGGCGAAATGTCGCTGAAGCCCTTCCAAGAGCGGAGTGCAAAGCAGATATACTTGCCATTGGGATCGAGGCCGCGCTGGAGCATCAGCTCGCAGGCGCGCTCGTCGTCCGCCGCCGTGAGGCACAGCGTCGGGTCGGCGGACATGCGGATATCCGGCCGGGTGACGCCCATCTCGTCCAGCTCCCGCAGGCTCTCGGGGTCGCGCAGGGTGATAATGTCCACGTTCCGGTTGAGGATCGACCCCGCGATGCGCTTGTTGAGCCCGCGCTTGACGTGGCCGATGCCGCAGCCGTACATCAGCACGCGGCAGCCGCGCCGGTGGGCGGCCCAGATGGTGAACAGGTAGAAGAACAGCGACCGGGTGGACGTGACGTCCTGGATCAGGTTGCCGCCGCCGTTGATGAACAGCCGCGCCGAGCGCATCTGATGCAGGAACTTGAAGATGTTGAAGGTGTAAACGGCCTTGACCTTGTGCTTGAGCTCCGTCTGCTTCGGCTTGCGCGTCATGACGCACAGGGGCGTCAGCGGGTCGATGGCGCGCATGGTGTCGAGGATGGCCTGCAGGATCGCCTCGTCGCCTGCGTTGCCGCGGCCGTAGGCGCCGCAGATCAGCACGCCGTCCCGGTCCTTTTTACGCTGCTCCAGCGTCAGGATGTTCTGATAAATGCCCTGCTGGGTGGCCGCCATGGAGTCCAGGGAGTACATGCGGGAGGCCTTGTCGTAGAGCCTGTCCGCGAAGCGGCGGCGCTTGTCCGGGTCAAGGGCCAGATCGACGATGTAGGAGGCGAAGGTCTCATAGTCGCCGGGCTTGAAGATATAGCCGCTCTCGCCGCTCTCGATCAGGTCGCGCATGCCGCCCACGTCGGAGGTGATGACGGCGCAGCCCTCGCGGATGCCCTCGAGGATCGAGTAGGGGAAGGACTCCGAGATCGAGCACAGCACGTCGATGTCACAGGCGGCGAAGAACGTGGGCACGTCCCTGAGCCAGCCCATGAAGCTGACGCTCTTGTCGATCCCGAGCTCCCGGGACAACGACGTCAGCTTGTCCATCTCCTCGCCGTCGCCGCCGATGATCAGCTTGAGGTTGGGCACGGTCTTCTGCGCCAGCGCGAAGGCCCGCAGCAGCGTGGAGATGTCCTTGACGGGATTGAGGCGCGCCGGGATGCCCAGCACCACGTCGCCCTCCTCGTAGTCCAGCCCGGCCCGCTCCTTGAGATACGTTTTGCGGTCCGGTTTTTCGGCCTTTTCGGAAAAATCCAGGCCGTTGTAGATGGTCATCATCTTTTGCGGGGAGAACCCGCGCTCGATCAGCATCCGCTTGAAGTTGTCGGACACCGTGACGTAATAGTCGAAAAACCGCAGCGCCAGCGCATTCATCCGCCCGATGGTGTTGCGCTTGAGGAAGGAGTGCATGTAGTCCAGCCGGTAGTCGCTGTGGACCGTGGTGACGATGGTCGCGCCGGTGAACAGCTTGATCAGCACGCCCGCCAGATTGGCCTTCGCGCCGTGGCAGTGGACGATGTCGGGCTTCTGACGCTTCGCCTCCCGGATCAGCCGCACGTAATCCATGGGGATGTTCCGGGTGAAGAAGGTCTTCGTCTTGATCCCCTGGGCCTGGGCGTCGTCGGCAAACTCGCCCGAGCGCAGGCTCACCAGCGTCAGATCGTTGTTCTCCTTGAGCCGCGAGCACAGCGCCAGGATGTGCGTCTTCGCGCCGCCCTTGTCGCCGCCGCCCGCAATGTGCATCAGCTTCATATCAAATCTCCCGAGAGGTATTGGTGAAAGTCGTCATACACAAAAAGTATAATACAAAACCCCCACCCGGTCAACGAAAAAGCGGGCGAAGCGCCGAAAAGCGTCCCTCTCCCTCTGTCATCCTGAGCGGAGCCGAAGGATCTCGCCCCGCAAAAAAGGCCGCCTTGCGGCGGCCTTCTGTCTGCGGCAGTCTGTTCACTTGACATACACCGGCCCCTTCGTCCATTCGCGGCCGAGGGGGCGATTTTGATACCCGGGGAGGGCGAGGTCGTAGAGGTCCGCGGCGCGGGCCTCCAGCGCGAAATCGGCGCGGGCGTCCTCCGGCAGATGTTTGGCGGCGGCGGGCTTGGTGAGAAAGACGAAGTCCTCCTGCTCCTCCAGCTGAGACAGCACGGCGCGGCCCCGGTCGTTGAAGGCCAGCACGCGGCACCAGCCGGGCAGGGGAGCGCCGCCGCGCTCCACGCCGAGAAACGCCCGGTAGAGCATGCGCCGCAGGCGCGAATGGGCGTACCGTTTCGTCTTGGCGAGGTCGCATATCTCTGTAAAGCTCTTTCCCTTGTCGATGGCTTCCTTGAGCCGATATTCCAGCCCTTCGGCCGCATCCGGCAGCCGGGCGAGGTCCTCGGCGCTCATGCGCTTGAGCGCGAAGGTCATCGCGCAGTCCAGCCGCGACAGATCGTCCGTCAAAAAGCCCTTTTCCGCAGCGTCAAGCAGCATTTCATAAGGCGGTCCCGGC
>SVKN01000100.1 GCA_015068445.1 Oscillospiraceae bacterium
GGGCAGCTCCATCCACCGCGGAATAGGGAGGGGTACTCACCCCGCAAAAGAAGACCTTTTTGCGGGGACACGAGACCGCATCAGCGGTGGATGGAGCTGCCCTCCGGTTTGAGCCGCCCCGGAAACGCGATCATCCCGCCGCAACTCCCTCAGTCAGTCGGCGGCCGCCGACTGACAGCTCCCTCGCAGAGGGAGCCAAGGAAGGGCCTCACGCCGCGGCAGCGGCGGTATCCGAACGTCGGCCGGAGGCCGACGCCTTAATTGTCCATTGTCCATTCGCCCTTCCACTGTCCACTGTCAACTGTCCACTCCAAAAAAGCCTCCCTTTCGGGAGGCTTTTTGCTGTTTTAATACGCCTGCCAGCGGATCGTGGCGTCGAACTTCCAGACGGTGGGATCCTTGTCGCCCCAGGCGGCGGGGTACCAGGCGGTGAGGACGGCGGTGACGTCCTTCACTTCATTGGCGGGGACGCCCTTGAAGATGGGGCGGTCGCCGGTGAAGCGGATGTCGGTGAAGTCGTCGCTCATGGTGAAGACCTGCGCGCCCATGTTTTCCAGCGTGGGGAGGGTGACGCTGCCGATGCTCGTCTCGCCGCGGGCCTCCACGGCGGGCGTCTCCGTCTCCGCCGCCCGGGCGGGCGCGGGGACAAGCGCCAGCGCCATGAGCAGGCTCATTCCCCGTATCATTTCGTTTCTTCCCAGTACAGGACGTCCACCGGACCCTCGCAGCAGCAGTCCCGGCGGTAGTCGTCCAGGGTCATGATATGGTCGGTCATGTTTTCCTTTACGTTGAAAAAGCGGTATCGGCCGCCCTGCTGGCGCACGCAGGCGACGAAGTGGGGCACGCGGTCCTGCCAGTAGCGGAACACGGCCATGGTGCAGCCCTGAGCGTCCCGGAAGCCCGCCTCCCGGCCCTTGGCCTCCCGCCAGCCGGGGAGGTGCTTCGTCATGTACTTCCGCATGACGCGCATATAGGTGGGGCCGGGGATGTTCAGCAGGTGCATCCCCTCCATCTCCGCCAGCACGTCGGCGAAATCGACGTCGTGGCCGCAGGCATGGCGCAGGTTGAAGGCGGCGATGGGGCCGCAGGAATTGTTGTCGGCGCTCAGGGTGCGGTACCGGCGGGTGGAGAAGCAGTCCTGATCGACGATGAAGCCGTCCGCAGACCAGCCGGGAGACTCGTCGACGGCGGGGGAGGGGACGCGCCGGTGGGCGGTGGCGCGCAGCCTGCGCCAGACGAGCCACGCCAGCAGGTACGCCAACCCCAGCAGCGCGATATACCACAAAATCGTCACGCCCAGCGGCTGACGGGTGACGCGCAGGAAGGGGTAGGGGCCGTCGATGATCCCGAGGACATTGCACGCCGTGGCGAGCACCGCGTACAGCAGCGTCAGCGACGCGGCCCACAACGGCAGCCTTCTGTCGCCCAGGTCGGGCTTATCCACATGCAGCAGGGAAAAGAGGCCCAGCAGCGGGCACCACAGGTGGTGGTTCATCTGGGCCGCGGAGAACAGAAGCCTCATGTACCCCGCCGGGAAGCCGATCATCGGCGCCAGCACCAGCACCACGACGGCGAACGTCATCACCACCGTGCACACGGCCAGATATTTGAGCACCAGCGCCCAGGAGGGCACGAAGTGCCCCCGGCCCGTGAGGATGCGGATATCGTAATACAGCCCGACGGCGCAGGCCCACAGCAGCATCATATTGCTCTGGTAGGTGTAATACTGCAGCATCCCCAGGCCGTCCCGGCCCCAGTGCTGCACCGCGCCGATCAGTGCCAGCAGCGCGATGATAAAGTTGAAGACCGCCGCGCGGCGGATGGTCCGTTTGTAGTCCATTTAATGCTCCGATTTGAGGCCCGCGCCGGTCATGGCGATGAGGCAGTCGGGGGTGGGGCCGTACTGACGCACGTATTCGAGATACGCGGCGTAGCAGGCGGCCGTGGTGTGCTCCACATAGACGCCCCGGCGGGCCAGATGCTGTCGGGCGGGGAGGATCTGCTCCTCCGGCGCGTGGATGAAGCGGACGCCGTGCTTTCCGGCATAGGCCAGGATCTCCTCGCCGCGCATGGGCTTCCCGATGGCGATGCCCTCGGCCATAGTGGGCGCGGGCGTCACGTCGGCGGGGAGCGCCTCGCCCCGCGCCGCCGCCTGCAGCAGCGGGTCGCAGCGCTCGCTCTGCACGGCGATGATCTGCGGCATTTTCTCGATGCGCCCGGCGGCCAGCAGCTCCTCCAGCGCGATCATCGCGCCCAGGTACAGCGTGCCGTTGCCCACGGGGATCACAAGGTTCCGCGGGATGCGGCCCAGCTGCTCGTAAACCTCATAAATATACGTTTTCGTCCCCTGATAGAAGAAGGGGTTGTAGACGTGGTTGGCGTAGTAGACGCCCTCCTCGCGGACCCTGCTGCGGCAGACGTCGGCGCAGTGGTCGCGGCTGCCGGGGACGACGGTGCATTTGGCCCCGTGGCCCTCGATCATGGCGATCTTGCCGGGGGACGTGCCCTCGGGGACGAAGATCTCGCACTCGATCCCCGCCCGGGCGCAGTAGGCCGCCACGCTGTTGCCCGCGTTGCCGGAGCTGTCCTGTACGACCTTCTGCACGCCGATGGCCTTGCAGTGGGCGATCAGCACCGCCGCGCCGCGGTCCTTATACGATAAGGTGGGCATCATGAAATCCATCTTCAGCTGTACGTCCTCGTCCAGCCGGATGACGGGCGTCATGCCCTCGCCCAGGCTGACCGAGCGCCACACGTCTCCCTCCGGCGGCAGGAACCGCCGGTACCGGAACATCCCCCAGACGTCCCGGTCGATCAGCTCCGGTGAAAACCGCGGCGGCGTGAAATCCAGCCGCCAAAGCCCGCCGCAGGCGCACCGCGGCGCCCGCGTATCCGCCGGCGCCGCAGCGCCGCATTTGGAACAGATATACTGCATGATGAGACCCCCAGTCGTGTGAAAGTGGACAGTTAACAATTGAAGGGCGAGTTGACAGTTGACAGTTGACAGTTGACAATTGCGGTGCCTGCGGCGCATTTGATGCCGCCGCTGCGCGGCGTAAGGGCAAGATCCTTCGACTCCGCTTCGCAACCCTCGGGATGACAATGGGAGGGGAGCGGATCGCGTCGTAGGGGCCGATGACACATCGGCCCTGGATCACGCCCACGTTTCGTGGTCGTCGCAGCCGCGCCTCCCGCTTCACTTCTTTACCATCCTGATTATACCACCGACGGGGCTTTGCCGCAACATGGGCGGAGAGTAAGGCGAAGTTAACCAAAAATTGCTCATTGCTAACCCTTAAAGTTGTGCAAAACTAACGAACCCGTTTTGTTG
>SVKN01000101.1 GCA_015068445.1 Oscillospiraceae bacterium
GAGTAAGGCGAAGTTAACCAAAAATTGCTCATTGCTAACCCTTAAAGTTGTGCAAAACTAACGAACCCGTTTTGTTGCACGCTCTAACAAAATTTGTACTTTTTGACGCCTTAAACCGCCTATTTTGGCTCATAATTTGTCAAAATGACCAGTTTCGGCCCGAAAAAGTTCAAAAAAATGATTGCACACTTCGCTCTACCGTGCTATCATCTTGTTGAACTTAAACGAAAGGCAGTTGAACTTGATATGAAACAGCATCGCTTCTGGGCCTGGATGCTCGTGTTCTCGCTGGTCATGGTCATGTGGACCGGCTACAAGCACAAATAACTTCGCAAACCCACCAAAAGCACATATAAAGAAGAATCTGAAAGGAAGTACGAATCATGAATAAGGTCACCAAGAATCTCCTGCTCTTCTGCGGCGGCACGCTGTTCGGCAGCGCCGGCTTCCGCATCCTGTCCTCCAAGGACGCCCGCAAGGTCTACACCCACACCACCGCCGCCGTGCTGCGCATGCGCGAGGACGTGACGGACACCGTCACCTGCGTACAGGAGCACTGCTCCGACATCCTGGCCGACGCCAAGGAGATCAACGCCAAGCGCGCCGCCGCGGACGAGTGCGAGGAAGTCGCCGACACCTGCGAAGAGTAACCTGCCGCAAATCAGGATTTGCGGCAAAAGTGCCCGCAGGCGAACGTGCTTCCGCCTGCTCGGGGTCGGTCCGCTGCGCGAGCGCATCGTTCATGCCGACGATCCTGCAAACATCCAGGGGCGAATCATCGCCCCTTTTTCATTGAGGTAAAATCATGAAACTCAAAATCATGCATGAAAATACATCCCGCATCCGGCTGCAGACGGTGCCGGCGCGCATGACGCCCCGTGAGGCCGACCTGCTGGAGGCGTATCTGGAGACGCTGCCCATGGTGCGCTCCGCCGCCGTGCACGAGCGCACCGCGGGCGTCATCGTCACCTATGCCGGCGACCGCCCCGGGCTGCTGGCCGCACTGGGCGCGTTCTCCTATGAAAAGGCCGAGCGGGACCTGGGCCAGCTGATCACCCACAGCAGCCGCGAGATCAGCCGGGAGTACACGGGCAAGCTCATCGATCTGGTGGGCTTCAAGCTGCTGCGCACGGTGCTGTTCCCCGCGCCGCTGAACGCGGCGTACAACGTCGTGAGCGCCATTCCGTACATCTGCCGCGCGGCCCGGTGCCTGCTGCGCCGCCAGCTCCGCGTGGAGGTGCTGGACGGCATCTCGGTGGGCCTGTCTCTGGCCCGCGGGTCCTTCGGCACGGCGGGGTCGGTGATGTTCCTGCTGAAGCTGGGCGAGCTGCTGGAGGAGTGGACGCACAAGAAGTCCGTGGACGACCTGGCCCGCAGCATGTCCCTGAACGTGGACCGCGCCTGGCTCAAGACGCCCGAGGGCGAGGTGCTGACGCCCCTGAGCCAGATCGAGGCCGGCGCGCAGATCGCCCTGCGCATGGGCGCCATGGTGCCGCTGGACGGCGTCATCGCCGAGGGCGAGGTCATGGTCAACCAGGCCTCCCTGACGGGCGAGTCCGTCCCCGTGCCCAAGCGCCCGGGCATGACGCTCTACGCCGGGACCGTGATCGAGGAGGGCGAGTGCGCCCTGACGGTCAGCACCCAGAACGGCGAGAGCCGCTATGACAAGATCGTCCGCATGATCGAGCAGAGCGAAAAGCTGCGCTCCTCCGCCGAGGACCGGGCGGCGCAGATGGCCGACCATCTGGTGCCCTACACGCTGGCGGGCAGCGCGCTGACGTATCTGTTCACCCGGAACCTCGTCCGCGCCACGTCCGTGCTGATGGTGGACTTCTCCTGCGCGCTGAAGCTGGCCATGCCGCTGTCCGTGCTGTCGGCCATGCGCGAGGCGGGCGCAGCCCGCATGACGGTGAAGGGCGGCAAGTATCTGGAGGCCATGGCCGAGGCCGACACCATCGTCTTCGACAAGACGGGCACGCTGACCCACGCCTGCCCCACGGTGGAAAAGGTGATCCCCTTCGGCGGCCGGGACGAGAACGAAATGCTGCGCATCGCCGCCTGTCTGGAGGAGCATTTCCCCCATTCCATGGCAAACGCCGTGGTCAAGGCGGCCCGGGACAAGGGCCTCGACCACGAGGAGATGCACTCCCAGGTGGAGTACGTCGTGGCCCACGGCATCGCCTCGCTCATCGGCGGGCAGCGCGTGACTATCGGCAGCCACCACTTCACCTTCGAGGACGAGAGCGTGACCGTCGACCCCGCCGATCAGGCGCTGTTCGACAGTCTGTCGCCCCGGTACTCGCGGCTGTATCTGGCCATCGGCGGGACGCTGGCGGCCGTGATCTGCATCGCGGACCCCCTGCGCGCTGAGGCCCCGGCGGTCATCGCCGCGCTGCGGGCCCTGGGCGTCCGGCACATGGTGATGCTCACCGGCGACAGCCGCGCCACCGCCGCCGCCATCGCCGAGGAGGTGGGCGTGGACGAGTTCCGCGCCGAGGTCCTGCCCGAGGACAAGGCCGTGTTCGTGGAAGAGCTGCGGAAGCAGGGCCGCAAGGTGGTCATGCTGGGCGACGGCATCAACGATTCGCCCGCCCTCAGCGCCGCCAGCGTCGGCATCGCCGTCAGCGACGGCGCGGCCATCGCCCGGGAGATCGCCGATATCACGATCTCCGCCGACGACCTGAATCAGCTGGTGACGCTCCGGCGCATCGCCATGGCCCTGATGAAGCGCATCAACGCCAACTACCGCTTCATCATCGGCTTCAACGGCGCGCTCATCGCCCTGGGCGCCCTGGGCATCCTGGCCCCGTCCACCAGCGCCATGCTGCACAACGCCTCCACGCTGGCCATCAGCCTGCGGAGCATGACGAACATGCTGAGCGAGTAACATAGCACATCGAAGCGCCGCCCGGATGGGCGGCGTTTTTTTCGTGGGCGGCGGGGGGCGTGATGTGCGCCGCGACCTTCCTTGGCTCCCTCCGTGAGGGAGCTGTCAGTCGGCGGCCGCCGACTGACTGAGGGAGTTGCCGCGGGGTGCACATGGCTCCGGAACGGCTCAAAGCCCGGGGCAACTCCTTCCACCGCCGACGCGGTCTCGGGGTCCCCGCAAAAAGGTCTTCTTTTGCGGGGTGAGTACCCCTCCCTATTCCGCGCGAAAGGCTC
>SVKN01000102.1 GCA_015068445.1 Oscillospiraceae bacterium
CCGGGGTCCGAATCGCGCAATCAACCATATCAGCACGAAAAAAGACTTGCTTACGCAAGTCTTCCTTCGTGCTGGTGATCCATCGGGGATTCGAACCCCGGACACCCTGCTTAAAAGGCAGGTGCTCTGCCTGCTGAGCTAATGGATCGTATTCAATTGGCTGGGGTAGCGGGATTCGAACCCACGAATGCCAGAGTCAAAGTCTGGTGCCTTACCGCTTGGCTATACCCCATTGAGATAACAAAAAGCCGCCATCGGCCTTTGTTCCGGGAAATGGCATCAAGCGGGTTAAAAAAGATTAAAAAAATGGGGTGGATAAACGGATTCGAACCGTCGGCCTCCAGAGCCACAATCTGGCGCTCTAACCAACTGAGCTATATCCACCGCATAGATGGCGTGCCTGGAGGGACTCGAACCCCCAACCTACTGCTTAGAAGGCAGTTGCTCTATCCTGCTGAGCTACAGGCACATGATTCAACTGTAAGTGCCCGTACCGGGTTCCTCCGGGACGCTGATATGATGCCGAACACGTTCTCCCTTCTGTGGACTGAAGTGGAGCGGGTGATGGGAATCGAACCCACGTGTTCAGCTTGGAAGGCTGACATTCTACCATTGAACTACACCCGCGCATGTCAGCTTTGTAATTTTATCATGCTGACATACGCTTGTCAAGCCCTTTTTCCGCACAAACACGCCCCTCACAGCCATTGCCCTTTTATACAAGATGATGTATAATCAGTTCGAAGAGAAAAGAACCGTAAACCGTACGGAAGGAGAGAAATCGTTTCTTATGGACAATGACAATCGACCCCTGAAGAGGATCAGACTGGTGGCCACCGGCGGCACCATCGCCTCCAAGGCCCGCACCCGCGTCTCCACCGAGGGCTACAACCCCTCTGTCATCACGATCGAGGACCTCGTGAACCAGCTCCCGGAGCTGAAGGATCTGGTGGATCTGACGGCCGAGCAGATCTTCCTGAAGCCCAGCTCCTCCATCACCGACGACGACCTGTTCAATCTGGCGGCCCGCGTCAACGAGCTGCTGGCCGGCGACGACTGCGACGGCGTCGTGATCACCCACGGCACCGACACCATGGAGGAGACCGCGTTCTTCCTCAATCTGACGGTCAACAGCGACAAGCCCGTGGTCATCACCGGCTCCATGCGCCCCAACGACGTCATCAGCGCCGACGGCCCCCTGAACCTCTTCAACGCCGTGCTGTGCGCCGCCAGCGACCAGTCTAAAGGCATGGGCGTCGTCATCTGCATGAACGACCTGATCGTGGCCGCCCGGGACGCCGTGAAGTTCAACACCTTCAAGGTCGAGACGTATCAGGGCCCGGTGTACGGCAACCTGGGCACCGTGCGCAACGGAAAAGTCACCTACGTCTACAAGCCCCTGCGCCGCCATACCGTCACCTCGCAGTTCGCCGGGAAGCGGCTGGAGCTGCCGCCCGCGGAGATCCTGTACATGTATCAGGGCTGTGACGACACGCTGTTCCGGGCCGCGCTGCAGAAGGGCGTCAAGGGCCTCGTCACCGCAGGCTCCGGCAACGGCGGCGTCATCGGCTCCATCATGAAGGCCTACCGCAGCGACGACGAGCAGGAGGTCGCAAAGCTGCCGATCCTCGTGCGCTCCACCCGCGTGTCCACCGGCGGCGTCAGCGACAGCTGGAAGAGCGGCGACCGCGTCATCGCCTCCGGCGACCTGAACCCCCATAAGGCATACATCCTCCTCCGCTTCGCCCTGGCCGTCACCGACGACCCCGCGGAGATCAGGACGATCTTCAACGAGTATTAAACAAAAGCGCATCCAGCCCGCCCGGCGTCCGCCGGGCGGGTTTTTTCCTGCCATCGCAGGAGTTTCACTTCGCCTCTTGACGAATGTCTACCGAAATGGTATAGTATAGACAGAAGTTAGCATACGTTAACCATTAGAGGAGGCGTCAACATGGACCGAAACGTACTGCAGGGGGTGCTGATCCCCTTTCTGGGCACGTCGCTGGGGGCGGGGTGCGTGTTTCTCATGGCCGGGGAGATGGACCGGTGGCTGCAGCGGGTGCTGCAGGGCTTCGCGGCGGGCGTCATGGTCGCCGCGTCCGTGTGGAGCCTGCTGATCCCGGCCATCGACATGGCTTATGGCCTCGGGCGGCTGTCATTCCTCCCGGCGGCGGCCGGGTTCTGGCTGGGCGTTCTGTTCCTGCTGCTCATCGATCGCGCGGTGCCGCACCTTCACGCGGGCATCGACCAGTCCGAGGGTCCGCGCAGCGGGCTGTCCCGCACGGCGAAGCTGATGCTGGCCGTGACGATCCACAACCTGCCGGAGGGCATGGCCGTGGGCGTCGTCTACGCCGGCTATCTGGCGGGGACCGGCGGCATCACGGCGCTGAGCGCGCTGACACTGGCGCTGGGCATCGCGATCCAGAACTTCCCGGAGGGCGCGATCATCTCCATGCCCCTGCGGGCCGAGGGCGCGGGGAAGGGGAAGGCCTTCCTCTACGGCGTTCTGTCCGGGGCCGTGGAGCCCGTGGGCGCGGCGCTGACCGTCGCGGCGGCCTCCGCCGTGGTGCCCGTGCTGCCGTGGCTGCTGGGCTTCGCCGCGGGCGCCATGCTCTACGTGGTGGTGGAGGACCTGATCCCCGACATGTCTGCCGGGACCCATTCCAACCTCGGCACCGTCGCCTTCGCGGCGGGCTTTACGGTGATGATGGCCCTGGACGTGGCGCTGGGGTGAGAACTGACCCGTCAATGGGACACTTACTCTGCTATGCTGTGGTCAAAGGAGTGAAGAGCATGTTTGATTACAGGATCATCGAAGGGACCGCGGCGCGCCGGATGGACGACCGCACCACGACGCCCGAGGGGCTGGCGCAGACGCTGCGCCGCTACCGTCACGCAGCGCCCGCGCGGGTGCTGGAGGAGACGCCGCTGAGCCTGCCGTATCAGAAGGTGCTGCTGGATCACAGCCATTATCTGAGCGCCCGGGCGCGCCGGACGCTGCTGCTGCGCCTGGCCCGGGACCGGCGCAGCAGCAGCGTCCG
>SVKN01000006.1 GCA_015068445.1 Oscillospiraceae bacterium
CACGTCGGTCTTTCGGTGATCGACAGGGCGTCGATGTCGCCGCGCAGCGCCACGGTCTTGCCCTTGCCGGGCTTCGTGCCGTGGATCTCGGCGATGACGCCGGTGGGGTCGAGCATACGGTATTCGACGCCCAGCTCGTCCAGCGCGGCGGCGATCTGCTTGGAGGTGCGGAACTCGTTCATGCTGGCTTCGGGATGCATATGCAGGTCGCGGCGGAAGGTGACGACCTTGTCCTGGACCTCGTGGGCCATCTGTCTGATATTCATGGGAAATCACTCGCTTTCTGTAGTTTTAAACTTAACAAATCAATGATACCACGGGAAAAGATAACTGTAAATAAAAGTTTTGCGCCAAAAAGGATATTTATAAGAAACAAAAAGACCGGCCCCGAAGGGCCGGTCTCCTGTTTTGTATTGCTTATTTCGCGTAGTCCACCGCTCTGGTCTCGCGGACCACGTTGACCTTGATCATGCCGGGATAACTCAGCTCGTTCTCGATCTTCACCGACAGCTCGCGGGCCAGCAGGACCATATCCTCGTCCTTGACCTCCTCGGGCTTGACGATGATGCGGATCTCGCGGCCGGCCTGGAAGGCGAAGGATTTCTCGACGCCCTTCATGCTGCCGGCCAGCTCCTCCAGCTTCTCCAGACGCTTGATGTACGCCTCGAGGTTCTCACGGCGGGCGCCGGGACGGGCGGCGGAGATGGCGTCGGCGGCCTGCACCAGGCAGGCGACGACGGTCTTGGCCTCCACGTCGCCGTGATGGGCGTGGATGGCGTGGATGACGTCCTGGCTCTCGCGGTACTTCTTGGCGATCTCCACGCCCAGCATGACGTGGGAGCCCTCCATCTCGTGGGTGACGGCCTTGCCGATATCATGCAGCAGACCCGCGCGCTTTGCCAGCGTCACGTCCGCGCCGATCTCGCTGGCCAGCAGACCCGCGATATGAGAGACCTCGATGGAGTGGTTCAGCACGTTCTGACCGTAGCTGGTGCGGTAGCGCATGCGGCCCAGCAGCTTGACGATCTCGGGGTGCAGGCCGTGGACGCCGGTCTCGAACAGGGCGCGCTCGCCCTCCTTCTTGATGACGTTCTCGACCTCGGCCCTTGACTTCTCCACTGTCTCCTCGATGCGGGCGGGGTGGATGCGGCCGTCCATGATCAGCTTTTCCAGGCTCAGGCGGGCCACCTCGCGGCGCACCGGATCGAAGCTGGACAGCGTGATGGCCTCGGGGGTGTCGTCGATGATCAGATCGACGCCCGTCAGGTTCTCGAGGGTGCGGATGTTGCGGCCCTCGCGGCCGATGATGCGGCCCTTCATTTCATCGTTGGGCAGCGGCACCACAGACACTGTGGCCTCGCTGACGTGGTCGGCGGCGCAGCGCTGGATGGCCAGGGAGATGATCTCCCGCGCCATAGAGTCGCTGTCCTCCTTGAGCTGACGCTCGATCTCCTTGAGCTTGACGGCGGCGTCGTGCCGGGCGTCCTGCTCGATCTGACTGATGATCAGGCTCTTGGCCTCCTCGACCGTCAGGCCGGAGACCTTCTCCAGCATTTCCAGCTGGCTGTTCTTGATCTTCTTGATCTCTTCCTGCAGCTCCTCGTTCTCGCGGAGCTTCTTGTTCAGCTTCTCTTCCTTGGCGTCGATGTTCTCGTACTTCCGGTCGATGGCTTCTTCCTTCTGCTGGATCCTGCGTTCCTGCTTTTTCAGATCCTGGTTGCGTTCCTTTGTCTCCCGGTCAAACTCGGTTTTTGCTCGATAGATCTCTTCCTTGGCCTCTACCAGCGCCTCGCGCTTCTTGGCCTCGGCAGATTTGATCGCCTCATTGAGGATGCGGGTCGCCTCATCCTCAGCACTTCCTATCTCCTTCTCAGCGATATTCTTACGATAAAGATATCCCGCTAATGCGCAAACACAAGCCACCGCGAGCAAAGCAATGATCCATACGGGTGTAGGCATCGTTGCGTTTCCTCCTTGGGCTGTCAAATTACGTGCCAAGCCGGGGTATTCGGATAGAGACATAAAATGCCCATAGCTTAACATCTAATATTTTATAACCGAAACGGTGCCCTTGTCAAGGAAAAGCGCGTCAGATGGACCTTATTTCGCAAAAACATGCTCGCCGATGACGGCGACGGTGGGACGGGAGAAGATCCAGCGGGAGGTGGACTTCTTCGGATTGTAGTAATAGATCGCCCCGCCCGTGGGGTCCCAGCCGTTCATGGCGTCCCGGGCGGCCCGGCGGCACTGGTCCTCGGGCTCCTGGGAAAACTGGCCGTCCGCCAGCGCGGAGAACGCCCCGGGCTGGTACAGCACGCCCGCGATGGTGTTGGGGAAGGAGGGGTGCCGGACGCGGTTGAGGATCACCGCGCCCACGGCCACCTGCCCGATATACGGCTCGCCCCGGGCCTCGGCGGAGATCATCTTCGCCAGCAGATACAGGTCGTTGTTCGTCCCCGCGGACGACGCGTTCCCGCCCAGACCCAGCGCCGCCAGCGTCTCCGGGCCGCAGACGCCGTCCTCGGTTAGGCCGTTTTTCCGCTGGAAATACCGCACGGCGGCCGCGGTGCGGCTGCCGTAGACGCCGTCGACGCTCCCGTCGTAATAGCCCCAGTTTCTGAGCCGCGTCTGGATCTGCCGGACCTTCTCTCCGCCGTCGCCCTGCCGGTACGTCACGGCCGCGGCCGTCATCGTCAGCGCCAGGAGGAGCGACGCCCATGCAAGCATTCTGCGTTTCTTCATATCGTTGATCCTTTCCTGCTGTAGATTTTCCTTAGTTTGTGCTATAATCGTTGTATTAACCGGAAGGAGGCGCGCCATGCGGCAGGAAATTCTCTTGTTCCCCGGCCATCCCATCGTGCAGGACGACGATTTTTTCAAGCTGTCTCAGGACAGCATGCTGCTGGGCGGCTTTTTCCGGCAGGGCAGGGGGAAGCGGCTGCTGGATCTGGGCTGCGGCGTCGGGCCGCTGATGCTCATCGCGCTGCTGCGCTTCCCGAAGCTCAGGGCCGTGGGCGTCGACGTCATGGAGGGCGCCGCCGCGCTGGCCCGGGAAAACATCGTGAAAAACGGTCTGCAGGACCGGGCCGAGGTGATGCGGGGCGACCTGCGTTCGCTGGACCGCAGTCTGTGGGACGCCTTCGACCTGTGCATTTCCAACCCGCCCTATTTCGAGCCGGACCGCGGCTTCCGCTCGCCCAGCGAGACCATGGCCGCCGCGCGGGACGGAGCGACCGGCGGCGTGCGGGACGTGTGCCGCGCAGCGTCGAGGGCGCTGACCTGGGGCGGGCGGTTCTACGTCTGCTGTCCGCCGGAGCGGCTCAGCGAGCTGTTCGCGGCGCTGACGGCGGAGCATCTGGAGCCGAAGGTCCTGCAGCTGGTCCATCCCGCTCTCGACCGCCCGCCGTGTCTGGCGCTGGCGGAGGCGAAAAAGGAGGGCGGCCCGGGCCTGAAGGTCTGCCCGCCGCTGATCATCCGGCAGGACGGGCAGGAGACTGAAGCGTTCAGACGCAATTATCGCTTGGAGGAGACAATATGAGCGGAAAGCTGTATGTGGTGGCAACGCCGATCGGCAATCTGGGCGACTTCTCGCCCAGGGCGATCGAGACATTGTCTGCGGTGGACTTCATCGCCGCTGAGGACACCCGCGTGGGGGCGAAGCTGCTCAACAAGTTCGATATCAAAAAGCCGCAGGTCAGCTATTACGAGCACAACAAGCGCGAGCGCGGCCCGCAGATCGTGGAGCGGCTGCTGGCGGGGGAGAGCTGCGCCATCATTACCGACGCCGGCACGCCGGCCATCTCGGACCCCGGCGTCGATCTCGTGGACCTGTGCCGCGACGCGGGACTGGAGGTCGTGTCCGTTCCCGGTCCCAGCGCGATCATCACGGCGCTGTCCATCTCTGGCATGGAGTGCGGGCGCTTCTGCTTTGAGGGCTTTTTATCCACCGCCAAAAAGAGCCGCACCCAGCACCTGCAGGAGACGGCCCGGGAGAAGCGCACCATGGTCTTTTACGAGGCGCCCCACAAGCTGCTGCGCACGCTGGAGGACATGCTGAAATATTACGGCGACCGCCCCATCGCCCTGTGCCGGGAGCTGACGAAGCTCCACGAGGAGTGCTGGCGCACCACGCTCTCCGAGGCTGTGCGCCATTACGGCGAAACGACGCCCAAGGGCGAGTTCGTGCTGATCGTGGCGGGCTGCAGCGACACGGAGGGGGAGGACGAGCCCGACGAGGACGATATGCTGGAGGAGGTCCGGGCCCTTCTGGAGCAGGGCGAGAGCCTCTCCGCCGCCGTGAAGCAGGTGGCTTTGACCCACGGCGTGTCAAAAAACGCCCTCTACAACCGCGCCCGGGAGCTGAAATGAAAATCGGTGAACCGCGAAAAACGATACTTTGACGGGTCAACGCGTCACTTTTCGACATGATGTCCGATATTTCGCCCACTGTTTTGGCAATGTGTACAATTTTGTTTTTATTTGTGCCATTCTTTTTGCTCTTTTTTGCATTGACATAATATTACAATTTCACTACAATAGAAGTACAGAGGTGATAATCAATATGAAATCGACCGGAATCGTCAGAAAAGTTGATGAACTCGGAAGGATCGTTCTTCCCATCGAGCTGCGCAGGACCCTTAATATCGAGCTGAAGGATCCCGTCGAGATATATGTCGATGGTCAGAACATCGTGCTGCGCAAGCATGAGCCCACCTGCGTTTTCTGCGGCGGCTCCCGCAAGGTCATAGCGTTCAAGGGCAGAAATGTCTGCGCCGCCTGCCGCGCCGAGCTGAGCGCCGCGGTCAACGCCGAGTAAGATCGACTGCACGACTGTCGCAAATGAGAACGCCGCAAGGCGTTCTTTTTTGTTGCCCGCGCAGACGGAACGTGGTATAATAATTCGTACCGTTTGAATCATACTGTGAGGTGAACCCGATGGCGGAAAGAAACTTTACGCCCTCGCTTGTCAACAAGAAACGCCGCGGCACGTCGCTGTTCAGCGCGCTCTTCCGCAAGAAGGGCAATGACAACGGCTTTTACACGGCCGTCAGCCACGACGGAAAGACTACCCTGTGGTGGATCGAGGCCAACCAGCTGGGCCGCACCAGCTGCTATCCCTGCGTGATCTATCAGAACGGGGAGGAGCACGCCTTCGTCTCCGGCCACAGCGCCAAGGAACGCAAAAGCAACCGCGAGCTGATCGCCAAATGGACCGAGGCCGTCTCGCCCGAGACCATCGACGAGCTGTACACCGTGACGGAGCTGGAGGCCGAGGCGTTCTTCGACCAGTTCAACTCCGCCGAGGACCGCCAGCTGAAGCGCATCTATCTGGGCGGCGAGGAGAAGAAGGACGAAGAATAGGCGATCCGGCGCGTCATTTGTAACCGTTTCGTTATTGCCTTTCATTCGACAAAATACTATAATAAGGTGATGAATGACCGCTGAACGATATTTGTCACCGGAGGTAGCAAATTGCAGAACAAAATCACCCGCAGACTCCTGCCGCTGCTCGCCGTTGTGCTGGCGCTGTGCGCCCTGACCGGCTGCGGAGGAGAGGAAAAGATAAACAGCCCGGTGTCCATCCTCGGCACCGCGCTCAACGACATGGACCGCGCCCAGCTGGACGAGGCCGTGCAGAAGATCGTCGATCAGAACCCGATCACTGAGGAGATGACCGTCCGCTTCCTCGACAAGGAATACGTGGTGGAGCCTCAGGCCATCGGCCTGACCTACGACGCCGCCTCCATGGCCGAGCAGGCCTTTGAAGCCGGCGCCAAGGGCTTCTGGCACGGCATCTTCGGCAAGGACGAGGACGCGGAGGAGATCGTCCCGTCCATCGTCTGGGACGAGGATAAGCTCAAGCAGGCCGCCGTGGACGCCGCGTCGGCGCTGAGCGTCGACGCCACCGAGTTCGCCTACGAGCTGGACGGCGACACCGTCACCGTCAACAAGGGCGGCAAGGCCGTCAAGGTGGACCCCAACACCATCCTCCAGGGGCTTGAGAAGAGCCTTCAGGACGAGAGCTACGACGATCTGGAGCTGGAGGGCGAGGTGCCCTTCGCCGAGATTGACTTCGACGCGCTGAAGGAAGAGCTGGACCGTCCCAGCTCCGACCCTTACCTCGACCTGGCCAAGGACCCCTCGGGCCAGACCATCGCCGCCGGTCAGAGCGGCCTGGAGATGGACGTGGAGGAGGCCCGCCGCGCCTTCGACGCCTCCGGCGACGAGGAGACCTTCACCTTCAAGGTCAAGCTGCTGGAGCCCAAGATGAGCGTCAGCGAGTTCCAGTCCCTGCTGTTCCGCGACACGCTGAGCACCGTCACCTCCGCCTTCAACGCCTCTCTCGTGGGCAGGACGACGAACGTCAAGCTGGCCTGCGACCACTGCAACAACGTGATCCTCAACCCCGGCGACGAGTTCTCCTATAACAAGACCGTCGGTCCCCGCACCTACGAGCGCGGCTTCAAGGACGCCACCATCTACGTGGCCGACACCACCGAGGAGGGCGTGGGCGGCGGCATCTGCCAGGTCAGCTCCACCATCTACTCGGCCGCCGTGCATGCGGACCTCAAGATCACCGAGCGCCATAACCACAGCTATATGATCACCTACGTCCCCCTGGGCGAGGACGCCACCGTGGCCTACGGCAGCAAGGACTTCCGCTTCGTCAACGATACGGATTACCCCATCAAGCTCCGCGTCACCTACGGCAAGTCCACCATGACTGTGTCGATCATCGGCACGAACCTGACGGGCAAGAAGGTGGAGATCTCCACGAAGCAGCTCTCCTCCGATCCCTTCACCGTCGTCCGCCGCACCGACACGTCCCTGGCCCCCGGCACCACCAAGGTCAAGAATAACGGCTACACCGGCTACGTCACCGAGAGCTATCGCCTCGTCTATGAAAACGGCAAGCTGATCTCCAATACCTTCGAGAACAAGAGCGTCTACAAGCGCCTCGACAAGGTGATCCTGGAGAACCCGAAGCCCGCCGAGCCCGCTGTCGAGCCCGTGACGCCTGCCGAGCCGGCCCCGGCCGCGCCCACCACGCCCGCCGAGCCTGTGACCCCGGCGCCGCAGCCCACCACGCCCGCCGATCCCGGCGTGCCCGCAACGCCCACCGATCTGCTGGCCAATCCTTGATTTTACCGCGTAAACGTGATACAATACCTTGTGATCGGGCCTCCGGGCGTTTCCGGGGGCCCGACCTTTTTGAATCCCGATTCTAATTCATGCAAGTGAGGTGCATTGACTTGAATAAAGGACCTTATTTCATCACTACCGCCATCGCCTATACCTCCGGCAAGCCCCACATCGGCAACACCTATGAGATCGTCCTGGCCGACGCCATCGCCCGCTTCAAGCGGCTCAACGGCTACGACGTGCTGTTCCAGACGGGCACCGACGAGCACGGCCTCAAGATCCAGCAGAAGGCCGAGGCGGCCGGCATCACCCCCCAGGCCTTCGTGGACGACGTGGCCGGTCAGATCAGGGAGATCTGGGACCTGATGCACACCTCCTACGACATTTTTGCCCGCACCACGGACAAGCACCACGAGGAGGTCGTCCAGAAGATTTTCAAGAAGCTCTACGATCAGGGCGACATCTACAAAGGCAAGTACGAGGGCTGGTACTGCGTGCCCGACGAGACGTTCTTCACCGACTCCCAGGTGGTGGACGGCAAATGCCCCGAGTGCGGCCGCGATCTGATCCGCGCCAGCGAGGAGGCCTATTTCTTCCGCATGTCCAAGTATCAGGACCGCCTGATCAAATATATCGAGGATCACCCCGAGTTCATCCAGCCCGAGGCCCGCAAGAACGAGATGCTGAACAACTTCCTGCGCCCCGGTCTGCAGGACCTGTGCGTCTCCCGCTCCACCTTCACCTGGGGCGTGCCCGTGGAGTTCGACCCGGGCCATGTGGTCTACGTGTGGATCGACGCGCTGAGCAACTATATCACCTTCCCCGGCTACGATCCCGACGGCAATCACGGCGAGCTGTACAAGAAATACTGGCCCGCGGACGTCCACCTGATCGGCAAGGACATCCTGCGCTTCCACACCATCTACTGGCCCATCCTGCTGATGGCGCTGGGCGAGCCCCTGCCCAAGCAGGTCTTCGGCCATCCCTGGCTGCTGATGGGCGACGGCAAGATGAGCAAGTCGAGAGGCAACGTCGTCTACGCCGACGATCTGGTGAACCTCTACGGCCTCGACGCCGTGCGCTATTACCTCCTGCACGATATCCCCTTCGCCAGCGACGGCGTGCTGACCCATGAGCTGCTGATCGAGCGCATCAACTCCGATCTGGCCAACATCCTGGGCAACCTCGTCAACCGCACGATCTCCATGACGAAGAAGTATTTCGGCGGCACCGTGGGCGTCCTCAGCGAGAAGGAGCCCATCGACGACGAGCTGATCTCCCTGGCCCTCGAGACCCCGAAGCGCGTCGAGAGCAAGATGGACGAGCTGAAGGTGGCCGACGCCATCTCCGAGATCTTCACGCTGCTGCGCCGCGCCAACAAGTATATCGACGAGACGACCCCCTGGATCCTCGGCAAGGATGAGAGCAAGAAGGCCCGCCTCGACACGGTCCTGTACAACCTGCTGGAGACCATCCGCATCGCCGCCACGCTGCTGTATCCCTTCATGCCCGACGCCGCGGACAACATCTTCGCCCAGCTGAACCTCACGATGGGCGGCTGGGAGAGCCTGGAGCGCTTCGGCCTGATCCCCGCCGGTCATCAGGTGGGCGAGCCCTCGATCCTCTTCGCCCGCCTCGACATGAACAAGAAGCTGGACGAGATCGCCGCCTACTACGCCGCCAAGGAGCAGCCCGCGGCCCCCGCCGCCCCCGCCCTCGAGGTGGAGGAGAAGCCCGAGATCGCCATCGACGATTTCGCCAGGGTCCAGCTGCGCGTGGCACACGTGGTCAACTGCGAGCCCGTGCCCAAGTCCAAGAAGCTGCTGCGCTTCGACCTCGATCTGGGCGACCATCAGCGTCAGGTGCTGTCCGGCATCGCCAAGTGGTACAAGCCCGAGGATCTGATCGGCCACAACGTCATCATCGTCTCCAACCTCAAGCCCGCCAAGCTCATGGGCCTCGAGAGCAACGGCATGATCCTCTCCGCCGAGTGCGGCAAGGACGACGTCCGCGTGATCTTCGCCGACCACTGCGAGAAGGGCGCCGTTCTGGGATGAGACTTTTCGACACCCACGCCCACTACGACGATCCCCGGTTTGACGAGGACCGCGACGCGGTGCTGAGCGCGCTGCCCGGCGAGGGCGTCGCTTACGTGACGAACGTGGGAACGGATCTGGAAACGTCCCGCGCCACCCTCGCGCTGACGCGCCGGTACCCCCACGTTTACGGCGCCGTGGGCTATCACCCCCACGAGGCGAAGTCGCTGACGGGCGAGGGCCTCGACGAGGTGGTCCGCATGCTGTCGGAGCCGAAGATCGCGGCGCTCGGCGAGATCGGCCTCGACTATTACTACGATCTGTCCGAGCGTGACGTCCAGCGGGAGGTTTTCGCCCGCCAGCTGGAGATCGCCAAAGCGCTCGACGTGCCCGTGATCATCCACGAGCGCGAGGCCTGCAAGGAGACGCTTGACATCCTGCGCGCCTCCGGCGTCCGCAGGGGCGTCGTGCACTGCTTCGGCGGCAGCAGGGAGACGGCCCGGGAGCTGCTGAACATGGGCTTCCACCTGTCCTTCACCGGCGTCATCACGTTCAAAAATGCCCGCCGGGCCTGGGAGGTCGTGCCCTACGTCCCCGCCGACCGCATCATGGCCGAGACCGACTGTCCCTATCTGGCCCCCGTCCCCATGCGCGGCAAACGCAACTGGTCGGGCTACGTCAGGTACGTCGTGGCCATGATGGCCGAAATGAGGCAGGTCTCCTTCGACGAAATGGCCGAGACCACCACCCGGAACGCCCTGCAGTTCTACAACATCCATGAATAAACAAAGGCGCAGCCGAAGGGCTGCGCCTTTTGCGTCCGGGACGCGTTCATGCTATAATACTTCCATCAAAAGAGGAAAGGATGAGACCTTTGAATAAACCCATCCGCGCATACGGCTTCGACACGGGCGGCGTCCCCGGCCTGCGGAACCTGATCACCGACGTCCCCGGCGTCACGGTGGGCCACTGCACGATCGACACCGACCGCTGCAAAACGGGCGTTACGGTGATCCTGCCCTGTCAGGACAACATGTTCCGACGCAAGCTGACGGCCGCCGCCTTCGTCCACAACGGCTTCGGCAAGACGGCCGGCATCCCCCAGATCGACGAGCTGGGCACGCTGGAGACGCCCATCGCCCTGACGAACACCCTCAACGTCGGCAAGGTCCACGACGCGATCGTCGGCTGGATGCTCGACCTGTGCCGGCAGGACGGCACGCCCATCCGCTCCGTCAACCCCGTGGTGGGCGAGACGAACGACGGCGTCCTCAGCGACATCGCCCTGCGCCCCGTGGAGGAGCGCCACGTCCGCGCCGCCATCGAAAGCGCCTCCGCGGACTTCGCGCAGGGCGACGTGGGGGCGGGGAAGGGCACCGTCTGCTTCGGCATGAAGGGCGGCATCGGCTCCGCGTCCCGCCTCGTGACGGTCGGGGAGAAGACGTACACCCTCGGCGTCCTCGTCCAGTCGAACTTCGGCGCCACGGCCAATTTCACACTCTGCGGCCGGGACCTCGGCCCCGGGCTGGCCCGGCGCATCGAGGCCATGGAGAACGACCAGGGCTCGATCATGATGGTCGTCGCCACCGATCTGCCCCTGTCCTCCCGCCAGCTGCGCCGCGTGATCCGCCGCTGCGGCGTCGGCCTCAGCCGCACGGGCTCCTACATGGGCCACGGCAGCGGCGACGTCATGCTGGGCTTCACCACCGCCAACCGCATCGAGCCGGAGGGCGACACCCAGACCGTGACGATCCTCCGGGAGGGCCTGCTGTCCGCGGTCTTCACCGCCTGCGCCCAGGCTACCGAGGAGGCCATCCTCAACTCCCTCGCCTGCGCCGACACCGTCACCGGCTATGACGGCAAAACGAAGCGCAGCCTCACGGAGCTGTATCTCTCGACCCTGTAAAAACTGCCCCGGACCGAACGGTCCGGGGCGTCGTTGTTTATTGCTTTCTATTTGACCAGCTTCCGCACCTCGGCGATGCTTTTGCCGTGCTGACGGGCCAGACGGGCCAGGTCGTCGTATTCGGCCTTTTCCCGCCGGACGCCGTAGCCGGACACCTTCTTGACGCGCACAGGGCCCAGCTCCGTCTCCCGGGTCTCGAACGTCCGGTCCAGCGTGAAGCGCTCCTGGATCGACTGGCGGATGCCGATGGTCGTCGTGTGTTTGAAGATCAGCGGCACCAGCTTCTCCCGGTTCTCCTGACGGCACAGCACGGTGATCATCGTGCCGGGGCGGTTCTTCTTCATGCCCACGGCCGTGGTGAACACGTCCAGCGCGCCGTTTTCCAGCAGGACGTCCATGGCGAAGCCGATCTCCTCGGCCGTCATATCGTCCACGTTGCAGCAAAGCTGACAGACGGCAGCCATCAGTCGGTCTCTCCCAGCAGGGCGCGCACGCAGTTGGCGGCCTCGAAGTCCTTTTTGCCCATGCCGTAGCCGATCTGTTCGACGGTCATCACGGGCATATTGCCGAAGCGGGTGACGAAGTGCTTCAGCAGCGCCGCGCCCGTGGGCGTGCACAGCTCGCCGCGGATGTCGGTGGAGTAGATGGGCGCGCCCCTGAGAATGTACGCCGTGGCGGGGGCGGGGACGGGCAGGATGCCGTGGGCGCAGCGGACCTTGCCGCTGCCCACGTGGATGGGCGAGGCGAGCACCTGCGCGGGAGCCAGCTCCTCCATCAGCAGGCAGACGGCCGTGACGTCGGCCACGGCGTCCATGGTGCCGACCTCGTGGAAGTGGATCTGGTCCACGGGACGGCCGTGAGAGGCGCTCTCGGCCTCGGCGATCAGACCGTACACGGCCAGCACGTCCTGCTTGACCTTGTCGCCGACCGCCAGCCCGTTGACCACGGCCTCGATCTCTGCCATGCCGCTGTGATGATGGTGGTGATGATGCTCGTGGGAGTGTTCATGGTCGTGATCATGGTGATGCTCATGCTCGTGGACGTGGACCTCCGCGTGCTCGTGATGATGCTCGTGGGCGGCCTCGTGCTCATGTTCATGGTGATGATGCTCATGCTCGTGGTCGTGATCATGATGGTGGTGATGCTCGTGAACGTCGAGGCTCTCCTCCTCCTCGCCGTTGACCGTGACGGACACGTGGGTGCCCTTGATGCCGCACTTGAAGGCCTCCTCGGCCGTCACCGTGACGCCGGGGATGTTCAGCGCGTTGAGCTTCTGCAGGAACGCAACGGGGTCGGGATGCAGCTCCAGCAGGGCGGCGGTCAGCATATCGCCGGCGGCGCCCATGCCGCAGTCGAGGTATAAGGTCTTCATAGTCGCTCTCCTTTACTGGTTATCCCCGTAGCCGGCCTTCTCGACGGCCTTGACGAGGATGGGGATCAAAACGATGTGCAGGATGATGCCGGGAACGGCGTTGAACAGCGCGCCGGCCATGAAGGCCTGCAGCGTGAAGGCGCTGCCGGAGGCGTTCAGCAGCACGAACTGCGCCGCGCCCCACACCAGACGGCCCAGGATCATGGCGCAGATCAGCGCCGCGTAGACACGCCAGGGCTTTTTGGGCATGCGGCGGTACAGGAAGCCCGCGAAGAAGCCGTAGGCGCACAGCTCGAAGCACATGGCGATGGCCGTGGGGAACAGCCGGGGCATGCCGAACAGCACCGAGCGCAGCAGCGGCGCCGTGATCCCGACCACCGCGCCCCACAGGGGCCCGCACAGGAAGCCGCACAGCAGCACGGGGATGTGCATGGGCGACAGCATCGCGCCGATCTGAGGGATCTGGCCGGTCAGGAAGGGCAGCACCAGGCACAGGGCCAGGCAGATGGCGGACGTGACCATCTTTTTCATACTCAGCTTGTTGTTCATGTTCGTTTCCTCTCTTCTATGTGTCCGGCAAACAAAAAAGGCATCCGGGCGCGCTGGCGCCAAGATACCTTCATGATATCGCTGATCGTTTGCCGTTGGGATGGACTTCGGTCCTCAAACTCCGGCTTCTGCCGGACAGTGGTTTTATTATACCAGCTTTTCTGGTATAATTCAATATCATATCGCAGCAAAAAGGAGTGCTTTTCATGGAACCGAATGAGAAACGCGACCTGCTCCAGATGCGCCTTGTACTGATCACCTGCCTGCTGGCCGCGGCGCTGGTGATCCTGTCCGCCGCGCTCATCACGCCCAAGGCCCTGCGCCTTATGTCTCACGCGGAGGATTCGCTGAGCAAGCTGGACGGCCTCGTGCGCAGCGCCGAGATCATGGTCAAGGACGCCGACAAAATGGTGGAGGACGCCGACAAGATGGTCCGCGACGCCGACCAGACCGCCGAGCAGAGCACCGCTGCCGTCCAGAGCGCCGTGGAGAACATGGAAAAGATCGACTTCGACCGCCTCAACGACGCCATCCGCGACCTCGCCGACGTGGTAGAGCCCCTGGCCAAGGTCACCCACTGGTTCGATTGAAGCCGCGGCCAGGGCGCAGCAATTCGGCTCCGCTCAAGCATGACCGGCGCAAAAAGGCCGCCCCGTCGGGGCGGCCTTTTCTGCTGACGATCAGAGGATGTGATTTAGAAATCCTTGCCCTTTTCCAGGCCGCACCACTGGGTGAGGTACTCTTCCTTGGTCATGGGGGCCTTGAAGTTGTTCTTCACCAGCAGGGCCTTCTCGGCGCCGTTGGCCAGCAGGTCGATGGCCGTGCAGGCCATGATCTTGGCGGCCTTCAGGATGGCCAGATCGGGGTTGGCGATCTCGTAGTTGGCGCCGTGGCCGACGCCGCTGGCGCCGCCGATGCGCATGTGGACCGTGGGCATGATGTTGGAAACGTCGGACGCGTCGGTGGAGCCGCCGGGGCCGTTGCGGTGGCAGTTCTTCTCGCCGAGGATGTACTTCAGGTTGTCATAGACGACGTCCTTCAGCTCTTCGCTCTCGAAGGGGCACATATAGCCGGGCAGCTGGGTGATCTCGACCTGCGCGCCGACGGCCATGGCGCCGGCCTGCAGGGCGCGGTCGACCTTGGCGGAGGCGTCGAAGATGGCCTTGGTGTTGGAGCCGCGGACGTAAGTCTCCAGACGGACGTCGGCGGGCACGACGTTGACCAGGTCGCCGCCCTTCGTCATGATGGGATGGACGCGGATGCCGTCCTCGTCGCGGAAGGTCTCGCGGTTGGCGTCGATGCACGTCAGACCCAGCTGAGCGGCCTTCAGCGCGTTGATGCCCTGGCTGGGCATGGCGGCGTGGGATTCCTTGCCGATGTAGTGGATCATCTTGCCGACGAAGCCCTTGCCGATGGCGCCGCCGCAGTTGCCCTTGCTCCACTCCTCAGCGCCTTCGTTCTCGGTGATGGAGGTGTGCTGCATGATCATCATGTCGACGTTGTCCATCAGACCCAGGCGGATGAACTCCTGCTTGCCGCCGAACAGCTTGATCTTGCCCTCGTCCTTGAGGCTCTGGCGGTACTCCAGCTCGACGAACTCCTCGGAGGGGACGTGCATCAGCGTGATGTCGCCGTCCAGGTTCTCCATGACGCCGGGGGCCTTCAGCGCCGTGGCGACGCCGATGACCGAAGCGGCCTGGCAGGAGTGGCCGCAGCAGTGCGCCGCGCCCGTGACGGGATCGCAGAGGCGGTGGCCCTTGACCAGAACGGCGTCCAGCTCGCCCATGACGGCCAGGTTGACCTTGTGGTCGCGGCCCTTGACGGGGGTGATGATGCCGGTGATGGCATGGCCGTCGGTGTAGCTGTAGCCCAGCTCGTCCAGCGCGGCCTTGATCTTGGCGGCGGTCTTGAACTCCTTATAGCCCAGCTCGGGCTCCGTGCGGATGGAATACTCCAGATCGAGGATCTTCTGCGCGTTGTCGTCGATGGCCTTGCAGGCGGCCTGCTTCATTTGTTCAACTGTCATGTTCATAGGAAATGCGCCTCCTTATATTCATAAAATCTTGCTGCTTTCATTTTAGCAAGTCAGCGCGTGATTTGCAATTCCTTGTGTAAAACCCACGAAAGTTTGTGCGCTCCGACGAAAGATCACCGTCATTTTTGGTAAAAATGAAGGGCTCCCCGGGAGCCCTTCAAACGTTTATTGCTGTTCCTGCTGCTGTCTGAGCTTCATCTCGCGGTAGGCGCTGATGCCGTCGGTGAAGTGGACGTACAGCTCGTCCGTGCCCTCCACGGGCACCCAGTAGGAGTCCCAGCGCACGCCCTCCATGTCGGTGGTCACGATCCGCGCCTCGCCGGTGCGCAGCGATTCCATGGCCTTGCAGCCCCGGTGCAGGGAGGGGTCGCCGGCCTGATTGCACTTGGTGCCGAGGAACCTGCCGCCGCTGTTGTGCATATACAGCTTGTTGCCGGCGACGATGGTGAACGTCCTGTCGATCAGCCGCACGGGCTCGGGGTAGTTGTCCCACATCATGTGGAACGCGCGGACATATTCGTCCAGTTTTGCCTGCTCCATAGTTAGCCTCCGATTTTATTTGATTCAATAGGATTGTACACCCGCAAAGATGCGTTGTCAACCAAAACCGTGTTTTTTGCTTCCGGCGCGCGAAAGCCCTTCCTTTTTCGCCCGGGATTGTGTATAATAAACGCAGTATAACTGTTCGGAGGTTACTGCCATGAAAATAACTGCTGACAAGATCGAGCTGATCCATCTGCCCACGCCGCTGGAATATCTGCCGACGCTGTCCGGGGAGCTGGGGATCGAGCTGTACATCAAGCGCGACGATCTGACGAGCCTCGCCATGGGCGGCAACAAGATGCGCAAGCTGGAGTACCTGGCCGCCGACGCGGTGAAGCAGGGGGCCACGATGCTCCTGACCGTGGGCGGCGCGCAGACGAACCACGGCCGCCAGACCGCCGGCGCCGCCGCCAAGCTGGGCATGAAGTGCGTCATCGCCTGTGTGGACAACTACCCCGGCGAGATCTCCGCCAACGTGCTGCTGGACCGCATCATGGGCGCAGAGGTCGTCTTCCAGGCCCCCAACGGCCAGCCCGGCCAGCAGGACAAGCTGGTCAGGGAGCTGATCGAGAAGTACGAGAGCCAGGGGGAGAAGGTCTACTACATCCCCGTGGGCGGCTCCAACGATATCGGCATGCCCGGCTACTACGAGTGCGCCTGCGAGCTCAAGGAGCAGGCGGAAGAGCTGGGCATCGGCGACGCCACCGTCATCGCCGCCACCGGCTCCATCGGCACGTATATGGGCCTGTTCTGCGGCCTGAAGAACGAGGGCTCGACGCTCAAGCTGACGGGCATCGCCATCTCGCCCTTCGACGCGAGCAAGCAGGACCGCCTCACGGAGTATTTCGCCTCCGTCAAGAAGACCTACGGTCTCGACTGCGACGCCGATCCCTCCGAGTTCCATATCGAGACGGATTACGTCCGCGGCGGCTATAACCTGCCCAACGAGGATGTGCGCAGGGCCATCTACCTCATGGCCCGCAAGGAGGCCATCATCCTCGATCCCTGCTACACGGGCAAGGCGTTCGCGGGCCTGCTGGACATGATCCGCGAGGGCAAGGTCAAACAGGGTGAGAAGATCATCTTCCTGCACACCGGCGGCCATCCCGGCATCAATACGCCCCATCACCGTGTCGAGTTCGAGCGCGAGCTGATGGACGGCATCACGATCCTTTGATCCATCAACCACTTCCGCGATAGGAGGACGTTTTATGAACAAGAAGCTGAAAAATATCCTCGCCGTCACCGGCGCCGTCACCGCGGCGGCTGCCGCCATGTACGCGGTCAACGCGCTGGATGAGAAGCGCGACCGCCGCCGCTACCTGCAGTCGGGCCGCATGGTGGAGGTCCGCGGCCGCCGCATGCACGTGTACACCTGCGGCGCGGGCAGCAACACCCTCGTGCTGCTGACCGGGCAGGGCACGCCCACGCCGTCCATCGACTTCCGCCCGCTGATCGAGCGGCTGCAGGACAAGTACCGCATCGCCGTGCCCGAGCCCTTCGGCTACGGTTATTCCGACAAGACCGGCGAGCCCCGCACCGTCAAAAACGTGGTGGACGAGCTGCGCGAAGGCCTTCGCAAGGCCGGCGTCCTGCCTCCTTACGTGCTGACGGGCCACGCCCAGGGCGGCGTGCTGACCCTCTACTGGGCCGCCCATTATCCCCGCGAGGTCGCGGCCGTCGTGGGCCTCGACACGACACTGCCCGCCCAGGAGCAGGAGAACGGCGTCACCCCCGCCGCGGGCCTGCTGATGAAGGCGATGAACGCGCTGGCCAAGGTCACGCCGCTGCGCTTCCTGATCAAGGCCGGCATCATGGACAAGCGCCTGGCGCCCTTCACGGGCGGTCAGAGCGACGTCCTGCCCATCCTGCGCTCCCATCTGGCGTCCGCCCGCGCGTCCAACTGCGCGGTCAACGAGCTGACCGCCGCCGCATCCAACTGCGCCGAGGTGGCCGGGCTCAACTACCCCGTGTCCTGCCCGGTGCTGATGCTGGTGTCCGGCGAGACCTGCGACGCCCTGCAGAAGAACCCCGCCACCGCTGTGGACTGGCTGGGCGAGCACGAGAAGATCGCCATGCACGCCCCCAAGGGCAAGTGCTCCGTGCTGGAGGGCGGTCACTATCTGCACCACACGGCCTCGGAGGCCATCGCCGCCGAGATCCTCGATTTCGTGCCGCCCGAGGAGCCCCAGACTCCGAAGCTGCGCAAGCTGTTCATCCGTCACTGATCCCCGCGTAATCATTATAGAAAAGAGGAACCGGATATGGAAAGGATCCTGAGCGATTTTCTTGAAATGGCGACCACCGACGCCATTTCCTTCGACGAGCGCAAGGTGGCCGATATCGTCAAGGCCAAGCTCACCGAGCTTGGCTGCCCGGAGTTTTATGAGGACGACACGGGCGCGAAGATCGGCGGCAACACGGGCAATATCTTCGCCCGCTTCCCCGGCACGCTGCCGGGCAGCATCCTCTTCTCGGCCCATATGGACCGCATGCCCAAGGGCTTCGGCATCGAGCCCATGATTGAGAACGGCGTCGTCTCCACCAAGGGCGACACGATCCTCGCCGCCGACGACCTGCTGGGCGTGGCCGCCATCCTGGACGGCGTCCGCCGGCTGCAGGCTTCCGGCGCGCCCCACTGCACCATCGAGATCCTGTTCACCGTCAGTGAGGAGAAGGGCCTGCTGGGCAGCCTCCACTTCGATTACAAGGACGTGCAGAGCAAGATCGCCTACGCCCTCGACTCGCCCGGCTTCATCGGCCGCGTGCTGATCGCCGCGCCCTACTCGGCGAAGCTCCAGTGCGAGGTCTTCGGCAAGGCGGCTCACGCCGGCTCCGAGCCTGAGAAGGGCAAGAGCGCGGCCGTCGGCGCGGCGAAGATCCTCGCCACCATCCGCGAGGGCCGTCTGGCGCCCGACTCCACCTCCAACTTCCCTATCGTCCGTGCAGGCGGCGACGCCACCAACGCCGTGTGCGACTACTGCCTGATCAAGGGCGAGGCCCGCAGCCTCGTGAAGGAGAAGCTGGAGGAGTACGTCGCCTACTTCGAGGACCACTGCAAAAAGGAGGCCGAGGCCTTCGGCTGCACGGTCAGGACCGAGGCGACCTTCGGCTCTCCCGGCTTCAGTGTCCCCGCGGACGGCGCGGCCGTGCGCCTGATGGCCGACGTCTTCCAGCAGATGGGCGTCACCATGAAGGCCGAGCCCAGCGGCGGCGGCATGGACGCCAACCGCTACAACTACAACGGCCTGCAGTCCGTGGGCCTGGCCACCGGCTACTTCGACAACCACACCACCAACGAGCACGTCGTCCTCGACAGCTTCCTCCGCTCCGGCGAGATGGTCGAGAAGATCGTCCTCACCTACGGCGCGGACCTGGCGAAGTACGAAGTGAAATAGCAAGCCCTTTTCAAAGAGGCTGCTGCAAACCGGGAATATCAGAACGATTCCATGTAAAAGTGATGGGGAACTGCGAATCAGGCAGCTCCCCATCACTTTTTTAAAGGCTTATTTTTGGCGATCCGGGTCAAAAAAGACGTATTTTGCAGCAGACCCCGCGCTTTCCGCCGTGCCTTTTGCGGAATGTAAAATGCTATTCCCAGGAAACGCTGCGCTGCAGCGTTTTCAGAGCGGCAGCTTATCTGATTCGAGGAGGGTCATACCCCTTGGGCTTCCCCGCTGCTCTGTTTACCGGGTCACTGAGTGCTTTGTCTGCGATCTGGGGGCCGGTCCGAAGACCGGCCCCATGTGCGTGTCTCAGTATTGTTTAATTGCTCTTCCAGGGGGCGGCGAGAGGCTCCAGCCCGCTGCCGTCCAGAAGGAACACCGCGTAGGAGTCGCCCGCTTTCAGCCCGGAGAGCGTCGCTTTGTTCGTGCCCACCGCGAGGTCTGCCGTAATGAGCTTCGCATCGACGAGGCGTCCCGCCGTGTCGTAGGCTGCGGCCGCGATCCATGCGCCCGCCTTGGCCTCCCTCGCCTCTACGGTGACAGTCACCTCACCGTCCGCCGCAGCAGCGCTCACCGCATATTTCAGGCTCACCGTCACGATGCAGGAGGCAGTCGCTTCGGCATAGTCCGTCGTTTCGGCGGCTCTGGCGGTGATGGCCGCGGTGCCCACGCCCACGATGTGGACCTTGCCCGTATCGTCGATGGTCACGACACCGGTGTCCCCGGATTCATAGGTGACGGTGCTGCCGCTCACTGCGCCGGTGGCGGCAAGGGAGAAGTCCGCGTCCCCATAGGTCTTGCTCACGGCGGTCTGGGGCAGCCGGAAATCGCGCTGCTCCGCCTTTTCGATGTTCACCGTTACGCCGGAGGGCTGCTCTGTCAGCGTGTAGTTTGCCGCGTCCGTGCCGCCCAGCTTCACGCCGGTGACGGTGACAGTCTTATTCATGCCTGACGTATCGTCCGCCATAGTGCCCTTGGCGGCGCTGAGGTCGATGGTTACCGTATCGCCGGAGAAGACGCCGGAGATCCAGCCCGCCTCCAGCGTGACCTCCTTGTTCCCGGCCGCATAGGCCCGGTCGGCGGCGGTGACGGCGGCGATGACCTCCGCCGGGGTGATGGTCCAGCTCACGCTCTTATCCTCAGTGGTGAGGTCGGACCAGATGTGCCCCTCCTTCAGACTCAGCACGGCGGTGTAGCTCCCCACCGCCTTGGCGCTGCCGCCGGATCTGACGGTGTAGGCGGAGGTATCGGCATAGGCCGTCTGGTCGGCGCCGTTATAGACGCGGCTCACGTTTGCGGGGACCTCGTCCTGGAAAAGCGCCTCAAAATGGGCCGCCAGTTCATGGTCAACGATGGCCTCCACAGTAATGGTCGCGTCAGTGCCCACCTGTTTTCCGTTATCCGTCCAATGCTTGAACCGATAACCCGGGTTTGCCGTGGCAGTGACGGTGACCGAAGTGCCTTTTGCCAGATTGGCGCTTGCCCCTTCAAAGGCGGTCGAGCTGACGGCGCCGCCTTCAGCGGGGTCCGCCGCGATGGTCACTTTGTAAGAGGTACGCGTAAAGACCGCAGTCACGGCCTCGGTTTTTTCTGCCGTAAAGGAATACGGGTTGTCTGTGCTCCGGGCGCCGCCCCGTTCCCAGTGGTCGAAGGCATAAGTATCGTTCGGGGATGCCATCAGGGTGACAGTTTCCCCGGAGTCATACTCGCCGACGCCCGTCACCGTTCCGCCGTTTTCCGGGCTCGCTTCCGCAGTGATGACGTATTTCGGCGTCACGGTGAAGGTGACGGTGGCGGTCACCGGCGCTGCAAGGCCGGGCTGGCAGCGCTCCGCCATCGTGACGGTGGCGGTGTAGGTACCGGCGCTGAGGTCATTCTTCGGGTAGACGATATAATAGTTTGAATTGGTCTGGCCCGGAGCGATGGAGGCAGTACCGCTTTGGTAAGTGCGGCCCACTCTGAAATACTGGCTGCCCGTTTCATCCAGCGTAAAACCGTAAGGATACAGGGTGCATTCTCCCGTGTTTTCCACCTTGAGCTCGCCCTTGATCATGAAATTCGAAAAAGTACCGGAAGTTGTATATACTGTATACCCCTCGCTGTAGGTGCCGAGGTCGATATCCGCCATCTGAGCGGAAGCCGCAAGCGATGCAGGAACAAAGCGGGCGGAGTAGCTGACATTGGAGCTGCTCACAGTAAAGTTGACGGAGGTCTCGCCCGGGTTGCCAACATGCCGGCCGCCGGGCCCGATCCAGTAGGCGAGGCGGTAGCCGTCATCCGGGATGGCGGTGATGGTGACTTGCGTCCCTTTTTCATAATACACGCTGTCCGTCTCGGCCGTCGGCGTTCTGTCACCGATCTGTACCTTGCCGCCAGTATAGCTCACATAACTTCTGTCTATCGATGCGCTGACCTGATACTCATACTGTTCAAACACTGCATTGATGGTCTTGCTTTCCTCGGCGGTAAAGGTATAGGGATTCTCGGTGGCGCCGTCGCTCCACCGGACGAACTTGAAGTGCTCGCTGGGGGCGGCGGTGAGGGTGACGGTATCTCCCTTTTTGTACCGGCCCGCCCCTGTGACCGTGCCGCCATTCGTGGGGGAGGCGTTCGAGGTAATGATTGGATCATCCGTCACTTCAAAGGTGACCTTGGCGGTCACCGGCGCTGCAAGGCCGGGCTGGCAGCGCTCCACAAAGGTGACCGTGGCAGTGTATTTCCCGACCCCAAGGCCATGTTTGGGATAGACCACCCAATACCAGCTGTTGCTTTGCCCTGTCTGGAGAGGCCCGGAAGTAGTCCCAGAGTAGGTCCGACCCAGGCCGAAATAGTTGCTTCCTTCCTCGTCCAGGGTAAATCCGTAAGGCACCAGGGGAGCTTCGCCGGTGTTTTTTACTGTGAGACTGCCGCTGATGTCGTATTGGGTCCCGTAACTCAATGCTCTGTAGGCTGTAAATCCCTCGTTGGCAAAGCCCAGATCGATGTCCGCCATCTCCGCGGATGCGGTTTTGGAGGTGGAGACGAAATAGGCGGTGTAGCCGTTGTCGGCGTAGGATACGGTAATGGTGCGTGTGGTCTCGCCCGGCTCGCCGTAATACCAGCCGCCGGGGCCGAGCCAGTAGGCAAACCGGTAGCCATCATACGGGATGGCGGTGATGGTCACCTGTGTACCCTTTTCAACATAGATGCTGTCCGATTCCGCGGTGGGCGTCCTGTCATTGATCTGCACCTTGCCGTGCGCTACGGAATCGTAGATGGATTCCCCGCCCGCTCTCACTGTGACTGCGTACACATCCTCCTCCGCCGAAGCCGTAAGGGGCGGCAGCATGGAAAACATCAGTGCCAGGGCCAGGAACAGGGCCGTGATCTTTCTGCGCTTCACGGGTTTACCTCCTTTTCGGATCAATACTTCTATTTCAAAATAGCACTTTACCCGTGTTAATACAAGAGGGAACAGGAGCAGATGGCTGGTCTTGCCTCCCATGCGGAGCGGAGGAGGTGTGACCGGTCCTCAGACCGGTTGACGGAGGGGACGTTTTTGTCGCTTTTTCACAGAAAAGCGCTGAAACCCTGTGCAGTTTCACGAGTAGGCGCGGCGGGCGGAGGATGGTATAATATGTTTACTGTGATTTTCTATGATGGGGAAGTGGGTTTTTATGCACTGGTTCATCCTCATGCTCGTCTGCGCCGTCATCGGCGGCCTGATCGGCCTCAAGCTCAAGCTGCCCGCCGGAGCCATGGTCGGCGCCATGATCGGCGTGGCGATCTTCACCGTCGTCACCGATCAGCAGGTGACGCCCAAGTGGTTCAAGGTGGCGGCGCAGATGGTCTCCGGCGGCTACATCGGCACCACCATGACCCGGGAGGGCCTGGCGCAGATGAAGCGGCTGGCCAAGGCGGCGGCCGTGCTGCTGGCCGGGATGCTGACGGTCAACCTGCTGGCCGGCACCGTGCTGTACCTGACCTCGCCTCTGGACCTGTGCACCGCCCTGTTCGCCACGGCCCCCGGCGGCCTCACCGATATGACGATCATCAGCGACGACATGGGCGCCGATTCGCCCGTGGTCAGCGTCTTTCAGGTGTGCCGCATGTCGGCGGCCATCCTGCTGTTCCCGCAGATCATCCCCCGCATCGGCAAGGTGAAGCCCGTGGGGGAGAAGACCGCCAAAAAGAAAAAGGCCAAGGGACCCATGACGAAGGAGCAGTACGTCAACCTCTTCAAGACGCTCCTCGTGGCCTTCGTCTCCGGCCTGCTGGGGTACCTGTCGGGCATCTCCGGCGGTACGATGATCTTCTCGGTCATCGGCGTCGCCTTCACGAAGATCAGGTTCAACGTGGGCTACATCCCGCTGAACGTCAAGCGCGGGGCGCAGATGCTGTCCGGCGCGTTCGTCGGCGCGAAGATCACCATCGCCACGGTGCGGATGATCATCAGCATGTGGTACAACGTGCTGCTGATGCTCGTCATCCTCGTGCCCGCCTGCCTGTGCGTCGGCTGGCTGCTGCTGCACAAGCTGATGAAGATCGACCTGGTGGCGTCGCTGTTCTGCGCCGCCCCCGCAGGCGTCTCCGATATGGCGCTGATCGCCAGTGATCTGGGCGTCGAGGGCCCGGAGGTGGCCGTGCTGCAGATCATCCGCATGCTGGGCGTCATCGCCTTCTTCCCCACGGTCTTCAAGGTGATCCTGTCGTTCGTTGGGTAAAAAACCGAACTTCAGCCCCGCCTGATGGCGGGGCTTTTTTCGTCCGGCGAACAGCGTCAATCTTGCGGGCGCGGTGAGGGTATGGTATAATAGCTTTGATTATGATCCTGTTGAAAACGGAGGGTCCGTTATGGCGTTTCTGACCACGGTGTTCACCCTTGTCATCACGGTGGGACTGCCGATGTTCGGCGTGTTCTACCTGTTCGACCGCGACAAGGCGTTTCTCAAATCCCTTGGCGCGGGTGTGGTGGCCTATGCCATCCCGCAGGTGCTCAGCATCGTGCCGCCCTTCAGCGATCTGGACGCCATCCTCGGTCCCTACGGCCTGGCGTCCGCGACCTTCGGCAAGTCGCTGATCTTCGCCCTCGTCATCGAGGTCGTCCGCTATCTGATCGTCCGCTATTACCTCACCGACCGCCGCAAGCGCCTGGACGTCGCCGCCGTGGGCTTCGGCCACTGGGGCATGGAAGCGATCCTGACCGTGGGACTGACAGTGTTCGTGCTGCTGCTCAGCTGGAGCCAGAACGGCCCGCTGGTGGACCCCACGAACATGATGCTGTCCGGTCTGGAGCGCCTGTTCGTCCTGCCGGTGATGCTGCTGCTGTCCGCGCTGACCTTCCGGGCCGTCAAGACCGGCGGGCTGCAGTGGGCGGCGCTGGGCGTGCTGATCAACACGCTGCTCAACGGCGGCACGTCCTTCCTCGTGGCCGGCGGGCTGTCCTCGTCCATCGTCATCTGGCTCATGGGCGTGGTGGGGCTCGTCTGCGGCCTGTTCGCCTACCGGCTGATCACCGGCAGAGCCAAATAGAATCCCTGGAAACGGAGGTGGGCTCCCATGTCCCACAAATCTGACATCGAGATCGCCCAGGAGGCGCAGCTGCTCCCCATCGGCGAGATCGCGTCCAAGCTCGGCATTCCCGATGAAGCGCTGGAGCTTTACGGCAAGTATAAAGCGAAACTGGATATCAATAAGCTGCCCGACACGGGCAGGCAGGGCAAGGTCATCCTCGTCACGGCCATCACCCCCACGCCTGCGGGCGAGGGGAAGACCACCACGTCGGTGGGCCTGGCCGACGCCCTGTCCGCCATCGGCAAGCGGGCCGTCGTCGCCCTGCGCGAGCCGTCTCTCGGCCCCGTGTTCGGCGTCAAGGGCGGCGCCGCCGGCGGCGGCTATGCCCAGGTGGTGCCCATGGAGGACATCAACCTTCACTTCACCGGCGACCTGCACGCCGTTGGCGCGGCCAACAATCTGCTGGCCGCCATGCTCGACAACCATATCTATCAGGGCAATGCCCTGAACATCGACCCGCGCCGCATCACCTGGCGCCGGGCCCTCGATATGAACGACCGCCAGCTGCGCGCCGTGGTGGACGGCCTTGGCGGGCATACCAACGGCATGCCCCGGGAGGACGGCTTCGACATCACCGTCGCCTCCGAGGTCATGGCCGCCCTGTGTCTCGCCACCGACCTCATGGACCTCAAGGCGCGGCTGAGCCGCATGATCGTCGGCTATACCCGGGACGGCGAGCCGGTCACCGCCGGTCAGCTCAAGGCCGCCGGAGCCATGACCGCCCTGCTCAAGGACGCCATCAAGCCCAACCTCGTCCAGACGCTGGAGCACACCCCTGCCTTCATCCACGGCGGCCCCTTCGCCAACATCGCCCACGGCTGCAACAGCGCCATGGCCACGCAGACGGCCGTGAAGCTGGCGGATTACGTCGTCACCGAGGCCGGCTTCGGCGCCGATCTGGGCGCGGAGAAGTTCATCGACATCAAGTGCCGCGCCACCGGCATCCGCCCCTCGGCCGTCGTCATCGTCGCCACGGTCCGGGCGCTCAAGCACCACGGCGGCGTGCCAAAGGCAGAGCTGGGCGGTGAAAACCTCCCGGCGCTGGAAAAGGGCCTGCCCAACCTGCTGCGCCATATCGACAACGTGACGAACGTCTTCGGCCTGCCCGCCGTGGTGGCGATCAACCGCTTCCCCACCGACACGGAGGCGGAGCTGCAGCTGGTGGAGGAGAAGTGCCGCGCGCTGGGCGTCAACGTCGCCCTCAGCGAGGTCTGGGGCAAGGGCGGTCAGGGCGGCGTCGCGCTGGCCGAGGAGGTCGTCCGCCTCTGCGAGACGGAGAACCGGTTCTCATACGTCTATCCCGACGAAGTGTCGCTCAAGGACAAGATCGTCGCCGTGGCAAAGCGCGTCTACCGCGCGGAGGGCGTCGATTTCATCCCCGCCGCGTCCAGGGAGCTGGCCCGGCTGGAGGAGCTGGGCTTCGGCCATCTGCCCGTCTGCATGGCCAAGACCCAGTACAGCTTCTCCGACGACCAGAAGAAGCTGGGCGCGCCCGAGGACTTCCGCATCACGGTGCGCTCCGTCAAGGTCTCCGCGGGCGCGGGCTTCGTGATCGCCCTGACGGGCGACATCATGACCATGCCCGGCCTGCCCAGGGTCCCGTCGGCCGAGAAGATCGACGTGGACGAGCACGGCAACATCAGCGGTATTTTCTAAAGCGCTTGAAATCCTGGCTATATATATTGGAGGAAACATGAGTTATTCTGACACATCCCTGCGGGACTTCGTGTCCCGGCTGTCCACCAAGGCGCCGGTCCCCGGCGGCGGAGGCGCTTCGGCGCTGGTCGGCGCGGTGGGGACCGCGCTGGGCTGCATGGTCGGTTCGCTGACCGTGGGCAAAAAGAAGTACGCCGCCGTGGAGCCCGAGATCCGCGAGCTGATGGACAGGAGCCTGACGCTGCAGAGCGAGCTGCTGGCGCTGATCGACAAGGACGCCGAAGCCTTCGAGCCGCTGGCGAAGGCCTACGGTCTCCCCGCGGCCACCGAGGAGGAGAAGGCACGCAAGGCCGAGGTCATGGCCGTGGTGCTCAAGGACGCCTGCGCCGTGCCCATGGAGATCATGGAGAAGTGCTGCGCGGCGCTGGAACTGACGAAGGTCTTCGCCGAGAAGGGCTCCGTCATCGCAGTCAGCGACGCGGGCGTCTCCGCGTCCCTGTGCGTCGCCGCCCTCAAGGGCGCGGCCCTCAACGTGTTCATCAACACGAAGGCCATGGCCGACCGCGCGCTGGCCGAGAGCCTCAACGACAAGGCCAACGCCATGCTCGACACGTACGTACCCATGGGCGAGGGGATCTTTGACCTCGTGCGCAGCAAGCTGAAAAAGTAGGAGGTCCTATGGCGAAGCAACTGAGAGGCGCGCCCGTGGCGAAGGCCATCGTGGCGGAACTGAAGGAACGCACCGCGGCGCTCAGGGAGCGCGGCGTCACGCCCACACTGACCATCGTCCGCGTGGGGAACAACCCCGACGACATCTCCTACGAGCACAGCGCCATCCGCCGCTGCGCCGCCTGCGGCGTCAGCGTCCGCCGGATGATCATCACCGAAAAGGCGAACACCAGGACCGTCGTCAACTGCATCCGCGAGATCAACGAGGACGAGGCGGTCCATGGCGTGCTGCTGTTCCTTCCGCTGCCCAGATCCGTCGATGAGACCGCCGTCCGCGAGACGCTGGCTCCGGAGAAGGACATGGACGGCATCACCGAGGGCTCCATGGCCGGCGTGTTCACGGGCAGCGGCACGGGTTATCCCCCCTGCACGGCCTGGGCCTGCATGGAGATCCTCGACTACTACGGCATCGACCCGGCGGGCAAGCGCGCCACGATCATGGGCCGCAGCAACATCGCTGGCAAGCCCGCGGCCATGCTGCTGCTGCAGAAGAACGCCACGGTCACCATCTGCCACACCAAGACGCCCGATACCGTCAAGGAATGCTCCCGCGCCGACATCATCGTCGCCGCCGTGGGCCGCCCGGGCACCATCGGCGTCGGCCACACCCGCATCGGCCAGACGATCCTCGATGTGGGCATCAACGTGCTGGAGGACGGCTCCGTGACGGGCGACGTGGATTACGAGAACGTGGAGCACATCGCCGGCGCCATCACTCCGGTCCCCGCGGGCGTGGGCCCCGTGACAACCGCCGTGCTGGCAAAGCACGTGGTGGAGGCCGCGGAAAAGTTTGCCGACCGCCGGGACGTTGAGATCAGAGAAGCCGCGAGACGGGCCGCCGCCGAACAGGCCGCCCGGAACGCCAGAAGCAAGGCAAAGACCGCACAGTAATGAGACAGTATTAAAAAATCCCTCGACCATTGGTCGAGGGGTTTTTGATCGTTCGGCGTTATTTCATCAGCTCCGCCCAGGCCGCCAGGTATTCCTCGCGGTCCTTGTAGACGGGCACGAAATCCTTCTTGATCTTCAGCGCCGTTTTCGCGCCGTTGGCCAGCAGGTCCACGGCCGTCATCGCCATGCTCTTGGCGGCGATGATATAGGCCAGATAGGGGTCCTGCACTTGATAGTCGGAGGCGTGGCCGCCGCCGATCATGCCGCCGATGTAGGGATGGACGGCGGGGATGATGTGCTGCACGTCACCGAAGTCCGAGCAGCCGCCCATGTGCTTGAAGTGCTGCACGCGCTCCGGGCCCACCAGCTCGTTGAGGTTCTGCTCGAACACGTCGTTGAACTGCGGGTCGTTGCGGCGGGGCATGTAGCCGGGCACCTCCACGATCTCCACCTGCGCGCCCACGGCCATGGCGCCGGCCTCCAGCGACCGGTTGACCTTGCGGGAGCCGTCCAGCACGGCCTCCATGGTCTTGCCGCGGACGTACGTCTCGATGCGCACGTCGGCGGGCACCACGTTGACCAGGTTGCCGCCCTTGGTGATGATCGGGTGGACGCGGATCATGTCTTCATTCTTGAAGGTCTCGCGGTTGGCGTTGATGGCCATCAGGCCGATCTCCGCGGCGTTCAGCGCGTTGATGCCCAGATGGGGCGCGCCGCCGGCGTGGGCCTCCTTGCCGATGTAGTGGACGTACTTCGCCACGAAGCCGTTGGACGTGGTGGCGATGCCGCACTTGTCGCCGGAGGAGCTGTGGATCATCATGGCCAGATCGATGTGGTCCAGCTTGCCCAGGGCGATGAACTCCTGCTTGCCGCCCAGGAAGTGGATCTTCCCCTCGTCGATGAGGCTCTTGCGCCACTCCACCTCGCCGGCTTCCTCGGCCGGGGTGGCCCAGAACTCGATGTTGCCGTTCAGTTCCGCCATGGCGCCGGAGAACTTGAGGCCCATGGCCGCGCCCATGGTGGCCGCGATCTGGGCGAAATGGCCGCAGGCGTGGGCGGCGCCCGTGTCGGGGTCGGCCTGGGGATGGTCGGGGCAGACGACGGCGTCCAGCTCGCCCATGATGGCCAGATCGACCTTCGGGTCCGTGCCGGGCAGCTTTGCGATGATGCCCGTGACGCCCACCTCGCTCTCGTAGTCAAGGCCGATCCTGTCAAGCATGGCTTTGACCTTGGCGGCGGTCTTGAACTCCTTATAGCCCAGCTCGGGCTCCCGGCGGATGCTCTCGCCCAGGGCGATGATCTCCTCCTGATGCTCGTCGATGACGGCGCAGACTTTCTGCTTCAGTTCCTTGACATTCATTGGCGCGTTCTCCTTTTACAGCTCGACCTTTTTGAACTCTTCGATGAAATCCAGCGCGTACTGGGCGCAGCCCTCCAGCATCTTCTGGCCCCACTCCCGGGTGGCCGTGGTGGGATGATCCACGCCGATCCAGCCGTTGTCGGTCATCTTGCGCACATTGCGGCGCGTGAGGATATCGAAGCCGCGGAAATTGATGGCGCCGAAGTTGGAGGTCTTGAGGTTCTCGGTCAGGTCCTTGACGTTGGCATCGGCCATGAGGCTCTTGTCCACCAGATCGTCGCCGATGGCCATCATGGCGGCCGTCTCCTCGCCGCCGCCGTGACCGCCCACCCAGGCGGGATCGAGGGTCCAGGCCAGCGTCCACCAGTTGAGGATGCAGCCCATGGCGTTCTTGCGGTCGAGATCCATGCACACCTGCTGCAGCGCCGCGTTGTTGCCGCCGTGGCCGTTCATGAACAGGAACTTGCGCGCGCCGTGATGGTACAGGCTCTCGGTGATCTTCGACACGACGGCGTACAGCACGTCGTAGCCCAGGTTGACCGTGCCGGGGAAGTCCGCCAGATAATCCGTGGAGCCGTAGGGCACCGTGGGGGCGATCAGCACGTCGCATTTGGGCTCCATCAGCTCGATGATCTTGTTGGGCACGAGGAAATCGGTGCCCAGCGCCACATGCTTGCCGTGACACTCGATGCTGCCGATGCCGATGATGACCATGTCGTTATGGCGGAAATACTCCTCCGCCTGCGTCCAGTTGATCCGTTCCAGTCTCATACTGCTGCACTCCTTTTAGATATAATGAATAAAATCGCAAGGGTTTTACACTTTTCTATTATATAGTCTTTACCTGTAAAAAGCAACTGTGATATAATAGTGCCGGAAGATCAATAAAAAACCGAAAGAGGTGCATCCCATGAAGTTTTCAAAGCTCGTCCAGCCCGGTCTGGACAAGGGCGTCAAACACACCGGCATGATGTCCGAGGATCCCACGCTCATCAAGTTCTCCATCGGTAACCCGCCCCCCGAGGGCTTCGCCGTGGAGCGCATCCGCGCCATCTCCGACCGTCTGATCGCCGAAGAACCCAACTCCCTGCTGAACTACGGCTCCGCCGGCGGCCGCGACGATTTCCGCGACGCCATCCGCGCCTTTATGAACCGCCGCGTCAAGGTCATCAACGACGAGGATATCATCACCGTCACCTCCGGCGGCCAGCAGGGCATCTCCTTTGCCATCCAGGCCTTCTGCGATCCCGGCGACGTCATCCTCTGTGAGGACCCCACGTTCATGGCCGCCCTCGACATGTTCCGCAACCTGGGCGCGAAGCCCGTGGGCGTCAAGATGAACGACGACGGCATCGATCTGGAGGATCTGGAGAAGAAGATGCAGATGCAGCCCAAGCCCAAGCTGCTGTACATCATCCCCGATTTCCAGAACCCCATGGGCGTCTCCCTGCCCGAGTGGAAGCGCAAGGAGGTCTGCCGTCTGGCCTATGAGTACGATGTGCCCGTGCTGGAGGACAACCCCTACTACGAGCTGCGCTACGACGGCGAGTTCATCCCCCTGCTGAAGCATTACGACGAGCACGGCATGGTCGGTCTCGTGTCCAGCATGTCCAAGATCGTCGGCCCCGGCATGCGCTGCGGCTTCGTGGCGGCCCCCGGCAGCTTTGGTCAGGCCATCGCCAACCTCAAGTACAGCGCCGACCTGCACACCACCACCTGGGCCCAGCGCGTCAGCTGCGAGCTGCTGACCCACGATATGGAGAAGGATCTGGAGGGCCTGCGCAAGCTGTATGAGCATCGCGGCCACAAGATGCAGGAGTGCCTGGCGGAGTACTGCCACCCCGACGTCCACTTCACCCATCCCCAGGGCGGCATGTTCATCTGGGTCACCATGCCCGAGGGCACCGATATGGACGCCTTCCTCAAGGAGCTGGACGACAACCGCGTCGTCGTCGTCCCCGGCAAGCGCTTCTTCACCGACGGCACCTATCAGACCCCGTCCTTCCGCCTCAGCTACTCGCTGGCGACGGACGAGGAGATCGAAAAGGGCATCCGCATCCTCGGCGATCTGACGAAGAAATACTGCAAATAAGCGTCAAAAAGCACGAAAAAGCCCCTCCGGCCACACCGGAGGGGCTTGATTTATCTGCCGAAAACGAGCAGCACGGCGACGATCGCCAGCGACAGGACGATCAGAAAAACGCCTGCGCCTCTTCCGCCGCTTTTGCCGGGTACGATGAACTCAGCGGGCTTGTCAGGATTGTACAGCACGGTGTACACCGCGCCGACGCGGTAGGCATTCCGGCGTGAGGCGGCCATATCGCCCTCCTCACGGAACTGCTTTCCGTCAACGAAATACTCGAACACCGGCCGGTATTCGCGGGTCTTGTGCCCGTCGGAATCGCTGTCCCAGTCCTCCAGTACCTCGACGATGGTGGCCCGGGTCTGCGCGGTGCAGCGCCCGCGCCTGCGCGTGCGGCTGACCACGATCAGCAGGCCCAGCAGGAGCATCGCGCCGGCGGCGAGCCACAGCGCGGCATATTCGCCCATGACAGTCTCCTTTCGATCAGAACGGGAAGTACTTCAGCCGCAGTTTCCACGGCATGCCGATCCGGTAGATCGGCTTCAGCGCGAAGCCGAAGGAGCAGTAGATCCTGCCGTCCTCGCAGAAGTAGAAGCGGTACATCCGCCCCTCGTCCACGCTGTTGCGCTCGACGTTGATGGGGCTGAGACCCTGCTGGTGGCGCTCCCAGTCCTCCTGGGTGTAGAACACGCGGACGTTGTACTTGCCGGCCCAGGCGGGCATCTGGTTCCAGCCCAGCATCGTGCCCTTCTTCGTCTTGCCAAAGGCAGCCTCCAGGAACTCCCTGGCGTCCTCGCCGTAGAGCACCGTCGTCTTGATGGGGGAGAAGAAGCTGAACAGGCGGTGCCCGTCGGTCTTCATCTCCACGGCATAGGCGTCGGTGTCGATGTCATACGCCTTGCTGCGGGAGCCGAAATAGGATCCGAACAGCATATACAGCACCGCGAAGACCATGGCGGTCAGCAGCGCCCAGCGGCAGGCGGCGTTGAATCTCTGCCGCCCCTTTGAAAACTCCTTGCCGCGGCCCGGCTGGCTGATCGAGAAATAGATCAGGAACAGGATGGCCGCCAGCATGATAATGACTTGCATCCGTGCGTACCCCGATCAGACCTTGATCTCGTTCTCACCGGCCGTGACGCCCTCATAGCGTGCCAGCACGGGGGCGACGGTGTTCTGCAGGAAGTCCTCGGTCTGCATGGCGGCGCAGCCGATGAACAGCTCGGGCTTCATCAGCCCCTGCAGCTCCTCCAGCGTCACGCCGAAATGCTCGTCGGCGGCGATGCGCTGCAGCAGGTCGTTCTCCTTGCCCTCCATCTTCACGGCGTAGCCCGCGGCCATGGAGTGCTGCCGGATCAGCTCGTGGAGCTCCTGACGGTCGCCGCCGCGCTTGACGGCGTCCATCATGATGTTCTCGGTGGCCATGAAGGGCAGCTCCTGCATCATGTGGCGCTCGATGACCTTGGGGTACACCACCAGACCGCCCGCCACGTTGGCGTACAGGCTCAGCACCGCGTCGGCGGCCAGGAAGCTCTCGGCCACGCTGATGCGCTTGTTGGCGCTGTCGTCCAGCGTGCGCTCGAACCACTGGGCCGAGGCGGTGATGGCGGCGTTCTGGGAGTTGACGATGATGTAGCGGGACAGCGACGCGATGCGCTCGCTGCGCATGGGATTGCGCTTGTAGGCCATGGCGGAGGAGCCGATCTGGTTCTTCTCGAAGGGCTCCTCGACCTCCTTGAGGTGGGCCAGCAGGCGGATGTCGTTGGAGAACTTGTGGGCGCTCTGGGCGATGTGGCTCAGCAGGTCCAGCACGCGGCTGTCCAGCTTGCGGGAGTAGGTCTGGCCGGACACGGGCACGGCCTTTTCGAAGCCCATCTTCTGCGCGATCAGCACGTCGATCTGACGCACCTTCTCGTAATCGCCGTCGAACAGCTCCAGGAAGCTGGCCTGCGTGCCCGTGGTGCCCTTGGAGCCCAGGGGGAGGATGGAGTCATAGACGAACTCCAGCTCGCTCAGGTCGCTGAGCAGGTCGTTGATCCACAGCGTGGCGCGCTTGCCGACGGAGGTGGGCTGGGCGGGCTGGAAATGGGTGAAGGCCAGCGTGGGCTGGCTCTTGTATGTGTCAGCGAAATCGTTCAGCACCCGCAGCACGGTGACGAGACGGCCCCGGATCAGCTTCAGCGCCTCGCGCATGATCAGGATGTCGGTGTTGTCGCCCACATAGCAGGAGGTGGCGCCCAGATGGATGATGGGCATGGCCTTGGGACAGCATTCGCCGTAGGTGTGCACATGGGCCATGACGTCGTGGCGCAGCTTCTTTTCGTACTGGGCGGCCTTTTCAAAATCGATGTCGTCGATGTGGGCGCGCATCTCGTCCAGCTGCTCGTCGGTGATGTCGAGCCCCAGCTGCTGCTCGCTCTCGGCCAGCATGATCCACAGCCGTCTCCAGGTGGAGAACTTGAACTGCGGGGAGAACAGGTACTGCATCTCGTCGCTGGCATAGCGGGACGAGAGGGGAGAGGAATACTTCTCGTTGGCGTTCATGAATGAACCTCCTGATGTTTTATTTCAATCTATTACTTATCACTGATATCGGCCAGTTCATCGACGATCCGGGCCACCAGCGTCCGGGACAGCACCACGCGCTTGCCCGTGGCGGCCGCCACCTTCGCCTTCATGGCTCTCGTGTAGCCGATGCAGTCCATGACCACCAGACTGCCCGGCAGCTCCTTCACCTGCGCGATGGCCGCCTCCAGCTCGGCGGGGTCGCCGTAGGGCGAGGCGAAGATCGCCTTGACCGACCGGACGTACTTGCCCCACTTGCGCTCCGACTGCTCCAGCTGGAGCTTCGAGGGCGTCAGCACGATCAGCTCGTCCCCGGCGATCAGGGGCACGATGCGGTTCAGCAGCTCGCTGGGATACACCACGGGGACGCGGTGGCGGAAGGTGAAGGGGAACTCCCCGGTGCAGAAAAAGACGATCATCTCCACGCCCTGACGCTCCAGCCGGTCCACGCACCCCTGCAGCAGCTCGCCCAGATACTTTTCGGCAAAGGTCACCTGGGTGCCGTCTGTCATGCGCGACACCAGCACATAGTCGCCGGGCTCGGGCTTGAGCCTGCCGATCTCCTCAAACGTCATCCCGTCCAGGGCGCCGGCCTCGGTCAGCTCTACTTTTCCGTCCCAGATGGGGAAAATATCGGCGGTCACGTCCACGCGGGGCGCCTGACCGACGGTGATTGCTCCGATTTTCATGGGATCCCTCCTGCTTCACGGCATTTTTTTAATTATACAACATTTAACGGCCCTCTGTACAGGGGGAAAGAAGAAAAAAGCCGAACTTGGCGTTCGGCTTTTTGCAGATTTATTTTTGAGGAAGGAGAAATGCGCCCGCGTCACCGGTCGACAATCACCACGTCCGCGCCGTCACAGCTCAGCGCGGGCTGATTTTCGGTGGACCGGACCCGCACCGCGTCGATGGTCAGCGTGCACCCGGCATAACAGCCGGGCTCGTCCATGTTCCAAAAGCGCAGGAAGGCTGTCGTGCCCCGGGTGTCCAGCTCCTTTTCGCCGGGCTCTCTCGCATCGCAGTCACGCTCGGTCTGAACCTTGCCGTCAGGCGTCGTCAGCGTGAAGGAATCGCCGCCCAAATAGTCGCTCCCGGGCGTCGTGCGCAGGATCAGACAGTGGGGCCAGTCCCCATCGTTGGGGTTTTTCCCGGCCTCGACGGTGATCCACTCCGCGCCGTCCAGCAGGATCGTCCCGGTCTCGTCCTCGCCGATGACGCAGGAGACGGGCTCGGCCAGCGCCTCGCCCACGCGGGTGACCACGGGGCGGACGTAAAGCGTCTTGGTCTTTCCGGGGACCGTGACGGTATAGACGCCCGTGCGGCCCGACTTGCTCTCTAAGGCGACGGTCTGTTCGTCGGAGAAATCCTTGTCCGTGGCCACCGTCAGCGTAGAGGCCACGCGGGCGGGAGGCGCAAACTCGCCGGTGATCGTCAGCACGGCCTCTTTTTCGCCGCATCCGGCCAGCAGCACCAGCGCCGCCAGCGCCAAGGGGAGAAGCATGCGTTTCATAAGACCACTCCTTTTACAGTTGTGACTGCGCACAGCGCCGGAATGTTCCCGCGGCAGGGGAGCGTTTCCAGTTTTGACAGGTTCATTATACCATAAAACGCCGCCACGAGTAGAAAAGCGGTCTAAAATCTCCATGCTTCACAAATTGATTTAGCAATAATGCAGTTTTTGACATAAAAGCGATAAAGGAGCCCGCCGCGCGGGTATTCGCGCGGCGGGCGGAGTAGGACGTTATTTCTTTTTGAAATCAAAAAGGTTGTACAGCTCACTGTTGTCGTCTTGGTTGAACACTTCCATAAACTCTTCGGTCAGTTCGGGGTCTGCTTTTCCGAGCATCGTCTTGTCCTCCCCGGGGTATCGCAGAAGATATTCAAGATTACCTCCGTCACGAGGATTGAAAAACAATGCCAACGAAGATACCTCGGCAGGCCCGGAATATGCGTAGATGTGGATCATTGCGCCGCCTAAGATTGGGCCTTCTGTCCATTCGGACACTGGTACGATGTTTTTGGTAAAATCGCGCAGCTTTTGAAGCGTTTCATCGTCTGAGATTATGATGACGCTCAAAGGAGCTCGCTGTCCGTCTGTCGGGTTTTCTCTTTTGTACCGTTCATGAATGGAATAGTTATGAAGATAAAATGTCAAATCCTCTTTGGCGGGGAACAGGACCTTGGGACGATCCAAAACGACCTTCAGGCCAGCCAACAGAGCGATAAAAACGGCAACGCAGACCACAATGATCAATCGTTTACGGTTCATTTTAGTCGATGACAGCAAGGAAATCAGCGATGTCTCCCAGATACGTTCCGTAAGAATCAGTGTAAACATAGGGACGCGAACCACTGGAAGCAACATTACTAGCCTCATAGGAAGCAGTGGAAGGGTTCATGTAAGAAATTGATCCAGCGTAAGAGGAAGAACTGGAATAGCTGTAATATCCTCTAATAACGACGGCATGTCCTTCGTTAGAACCATATATAACAGCACCATAAAGAGGATACCCACAATCAATATAGTACTTCAAAGTGGAAAACGCAATACACGTCGTTCCACCCGCAAGCTCGCCTTGGACTGTAAAGTTGAAAGGACTATTCTCAAACACATTCCAGGCAGTCATAATAGAGGCTCCTTGGTAGGGGGTAATGCCTCCATAGTTGTATATTTGATTGATTGTTTTTGAAACTCCATAGTATCCACCGATAGATTTTATGCAGGCAGCCCAGCAACTTAGATCTGTAGGTTGCTGAACTTTGGGTACGCTAAGGTAATGCTGTGTTGCCGTTAAACTGTCAAGAGATGTAGGAACAGAAACATCCAATGAGACCGGCCTTTCATCACACAACAGTGCATGCTGAGAAAAAAGGGGCAGGTCTTGATCGATAATGTTTGCCTCAGAAGCTTCATCGAAGAGCAAAGCAAAGGGGATGTCATGCTGAACTGCCCCATCGACTAATTCAGCAAGATAACAGGAAATAGTCGTCATGGGCAAATTGTCATTGTATGCCACTCTTGCTACTGCGATTACATGGCTATCAAATAGAACAGGATAGTATTCAATCGCAGTTATCTCAGACATAGTTTCATCGGCCATTGTGAATGCCGGAATACGTGTTCCAAGGGTTAATTGGTCAAAACTGACCTCTTCCAAGCCATATGCCTCGGGCTCATAGGCCATGCCCTGAAGCACCATTTCAATAGATTCTTTGACTGTCGGCATCTCAGCTGTTTCCAGTGCTTGAGACGGGAAAACAAGTAAAGATACAACAGCTAAAAGCGCCATAGCTTTGCTTAAAGTTTTATGCATGATTTCAACTCCTAATCCTAATGCAACTTGTGAATTGAGATTTTGAAACGGCAGTTAAGAACGATGCGAGGGAAAGTTGAACGTCAGTTACTTGTTATCGTCGTGTTTTCCGTACCGGAACTAAACCATACCTTGACAGATGCCTTGGCACGATAAGTTACCCCGGCTTCTGCGGGAGTGGTTAGCTCCATTTCAAGGTAACTGCTATTGTCCGAATCAATGTCAGAGTCGACAGTGACCCAACTGCTTCCGACGCGCTTCTGAATGCTGAGCGTAATCTGGCACTTCGTTACATGATCGTTCCCTTGGACATAAGCGTCAGCTGTTACTGTACCCCCTTTGACTGAGCACTGGCAATTGGCATTTTCTATATAACTCCAGTTGGGCTTGTCAATCGTGGGCTGCATCGCAAAAACTGTGGATAGTGATATCAGAAACGCAAAAAGGGATATTGTTGCCAGCAACTTGCGGATGGACTTATTCATGTGTTTCACCTCCTTCCTTATACTACCTCTTCACTTATAAAACGTTTGAAGGAGCTAAAAATGGACAGGTTATTTTTCACAAAATAATTTTGATACATTTTACACTATTGAAGAACTATATTTTCAGCAATTTTGCAGACAGTGGCTTCATCAAGATCGTATGACGTAATCAGAAGCAAATAGTTGTCGATTGTCCATTGCAGCGTGACCCGGCTCTTTTTCACGCCCAAAATGGCAGTCGTACCGTTGATGTCCACTTCGGAAAAAAGAGTGTTCTCCGAATCAATTTGATTCGCCATTGATCCGTTATCTGTGAGCCGATTTATATCAATATGAAGTATGGACGGCTCAAAGGTTATATGCTCGTGGTTGGTGTTCTCGCTAATGCGCAATTTGTCTTTCACGGCTATTCCCTCCGGCAGATAACCAAAGGAGACGGTTTTCATGGGGCACTCGCCGTCATCAATGTCGTCAACCTCAAAATGCTGTTCGGTATAGAGCGGCGTGACCTGCTGATAGATGGTGACGAGGCCGGAGCGCAGCTGGCGGAAGACCGGCGCGTCCACGGAAAAGACGCTGAGCGTCGTCATGGCGATCAGCGCGGCGGCCACCAGCGCCGCGCGGACCGCGCGGCTGACGGAGCGCAGGGGGCGGCTGGCCTGACGCATCAGCGGGGCCATGGCCTCGCGGTGCGCGGCGGAGAAATCGTGACGCGGCGCGCTTTCGGGGGCGGGGAGGGCGGCCAGACGGTCGGCCGCATAGGCGTCCAGCAGGGAGGTCAGCTGTTTGTCAGTCAAGGTCGAACCCCTCCTCTCTCAGCCGTTCGGCCAGCCGCGCCTTGGCCCGGGTGACGGCCTTGGCCACGGCGGCCGGCTTTTTGTTCTGCATATGCGCGATCTCCTTTACAGTCAGTCCGGTGTGGAAGCGGAGCAGCAGCAGGTCCCTGTCCTCGGGCGTCAGCGCCTGCACGGCGCACACCAGCGCCAGTGCTGCCGCCGCCCAGGCTGCGGCCGGAGGCGTCTTTTCCCGCAGGAGCACCAGACACGTCAGCGCCGACGCCAGACACAGCAGCAGCCCCGCCCGCGGCCAGTACCGCAGGCCATCCAGCCGCCAGACCGATGGCGCGTAGGCAAAGCCCGCCGGCACTGCCGCCAGCGCCAGGATCAGTCCGAGCTTATGATAAATACGCCGCATGAGATCACCTCAGGTCTTTTGTCATGATCAGTTCAACATCATCGCTTGTCAGCGCCGGCTGATATGCGTCGGACGCATACCGTCCTTCCGTAACGCGCAGGGTGCAGCCCGCGAAGACGCCGGGCTCGTCCATGGCGGAGAAGCGGATATAACCGACGGCCTCTTCGACGTCCAGCCTGTCATTGCTCGGCTCCCGCTGAGACAGCTCCCCGGTGAGCTCATAGCCGTTCGGCTTGATCAGCACGTAGCCTGCGCCGCTGATATACCGGCTGCCGGGGACAGTGCGGACGACGAGGCAACGCCTGCCGCTTTGCGGATCGGTTCCGGGTTCGACGGTCAGCCAGTCTGCGCCGTCCAGCTGCAGCGCGGCGGTTTCGTCCGGCCCCATCAGCGCCTCGACAGGCTCCGCCAGCGGTTCGTTCACGCGGCTGATGATGGGCTGCCAGTACAGGGTCTTCACTTTGCCGGGGACTGTGACGGTATAGGTGGCTGTCTGGCCGGATCTGCTCTGCAGCTGTGCCTGCATGGGTTCCTTGAAGTCCGGGTTGTCGGCGACGGTCAGCGCGCCGACGCTCCGCGGCCCGGTCTCCGGATCGTAGACGGCTGTGATCGTGACCGTCTGCGTCCCGCCGCACCCGACAAAAAGCAGCAGCGCCGCCAGCATCGGGATCAAAATTATACGCCGCATAGAATCACCTCTTATAGCATTGACTGCCGATATATGTAAAATGTTCCCTGTCAGGGAGAGGCAGCATAAAACCGGCCTTTTGCACAGGCTGGTTTGGCAGAATTGAGATGCTTGTAAACAAAAGGGATAAGGGTTGCCGCGCGGAGAGGCCTCCGCGCGGCGGGAAACGGACTTGTCTATTTCGTCTGCTTTTTGATTGCATCCAAGATCAATACCACAGCCCCGACAAAAAGGACTGCCTGATAAACGATCATGAACACAGATACGAAGGGATATCCGTTGAACAAGAGATAAACCATCGTCGGGGGTATCAGAATCAGAATAGAATAAGATATTATATCGCTGACTGTTTTATTCATATGCAACACTTCTGCATTAGGACTGTGAAATAAGGGTCAACTGTCCAGTTGATGTTATGTCGACCTGAATGTTTTTCATTTGTATTGTGTTGCCAGAAAAGGATATCGAAAGCCCTGCCGGGAAACTAACAGAGAACTGAGCCGAACTTGTGACCATACCAAAACTGAAACCAAAAGTAACATTTGAAAGGTTATTTGAGGTGTTTGGCCCAACTGCTAAGGTAACGGATCCACTTTCAGCTAAAACTGGACCAGGCGATTTTAATCGCAGGACTGGAACAACAGCATGATGATTGGCATTCAAAACATTAAAAGACGGATGGTCGCTGTTACAGTAAACACCTGATCCAGTGTAATAATACGCTACAGTCGCATCGCTATCATTGCTTTTGAATTGAGTAACTATGTTATAACCTTGTGAATTATTTCCTTCCCAAGTCATAGCAACAACATCAGTATACGCAGATAATTGAGGCGTCGAGCTCCATTGCCAATTGAAACGAGCAATGATTTTAGACGAGGAAGCGTACATACAGTATACAGCACCAGAAAGTGATGCCATTATTTTCCTCAACTGAGGATTCTTTTCTAACGGGCTTCCATCATATTTTTTGAGCGTTTCAATTTGATCTGATGTATAGTGATATAAAGTGGCTAATTCATTTGAGGTTAGTTGTGAACGCTGTAGCAGTTCTCTTTCGGGTGTTCTATCGATCATGGCCTCGATGTCTTTTTGGGAATAACCGCGCTCAAGTAGTTGTTTACTGAGTTCAGTACGGCCTTGAATAATTGCGTCATATTCAGACGCTTCAAATGTTATTTTTTCACGTTCAATTTTGATTGATTCACTCTTTGCGTGAATTGGAAACGCAAACGTGAGAGACATAACAATGAACAGGGTTAAGAAACGTTTTACTGTTTTCATAGTACACTATCCTCCTCATTGTGATTTCCTGTAGAGCTGGGGCCTTTACGCTAGTTGCTTGTCACTGTCGTGCTTTCCGTGCCGGAACTGTACCACACCTTGACGGACGCCTTGGCGCGATAGGTCGCGCCGGAAATTGCGCTGGTGCTCAGGTCAAGCTCAGCGTAGTCGCCGTTCTCCTGGTTTGTGTCTGACGTCACGTTGACCCAGCTGCTGCCGGACCGGCGCTGGATCGTCAATGTGATCTGACATTTGGTAACGCGGCTGTCGCCTTGTACATACCCCTCGGCATACACGGTGCCGCCGGACACATAGCAATAGCATTCTGCGTCCTCGATGTATGTCCAATTCGGATGATCGACGGGCGGCTGCGCGGCAAAAGCCGTTGTGAGTGAGAACAGGACAGCAACAACGGACAACACCGCAAGAACTCTCTGCGTGGACTTTTTCATTCTTTTCACCTCCTTCCGCTATTTGTCCTTTCACCCTATATAACGAATGAGAAGGCCGAAAATGGACAAGGGTTTTTCCATAAACTTTGTTTTCTACGTTTTCACTAATTCAAAACAATATTTTCGGCGATTCTGCACAGTGTTTCTTGATCCAACACATGCGTCGTCAGGCGGAGCAGATAGTTGTCCACAGACCATTGGAGGGTCAATCGGTCGCCTTTAACCCCGAGCTGCGCTTGCTGTCCGTTGATTTCCACCGTGAAGAACTGCACATTTTCAGAATCATATTGCAGAGTGAAAGAGCTATCCTCACGTATTCTGAACACGTCCGCACGCAGCCTGTCTGCGTTGTCAAATATGATACGCTCGTGATTTGACAATTCGCTCGTACGGCGCCGCTCCGTTTCTTCCATCCCTTCCGGCAGCCAGCCGAAGGTGACGGTTTTCATCTCGCCGTCGTCCGGGACGTCGGTTTCGAAGTGCTGCTCGGTGTACAGGGGGTTGATCTGCTGATAGACCGTCACAAGGCCGAGGCGAAGCGTGCGGAACAGGGGCATATCGGCGGAGAACGCTGCCGCCGTCAGCAGCGCGGCGATCACGGCGGCTGCCAGCGCGAAGCGGGCGGCGCGGCTCATGGAGCGGAAAGGCTTTGCCGCCTGACGGCGCAGGGGCCGCATGGCGTCGTGGTGCGATGCGGAGAACGCGTGATGCGGCGACGAGGCGGGGGCGGGGAGACTGTCCAGCCACGCGGCGGCGTAAGCGTCCATAACGGAGCGGGCCTTCTTATCTGTCAACGTCGATCCCCTCCTCCCTGAGCTTTTCGGCCAGCCGCGCCTTGGCGCGGGTGATGGCCTTGGCCACGGCGGCCGGCTTTTTGTTCTGCATATGCGCGATCTCCTTTACAGTCAGTCCGGTGTGGAAGCGGAGCAGCAGCAGGTCCCGGTCCTCGGGCGTCAGCGCCTGCACGGCGCGGACGGCGCCGCCTTCCTCCGGGGCGGGGAAGACGTCGGGGTCCTCCAGCATCAGCGGTTCCAGCCTGCGCCTGCGCCGAAGGTCGATGGCCCGGTTCCGGGCCACGGTCAGCAGAAAGGCGCGTGTTCTGCTGTCCCGCGCATCCCGGAACCGATGCAGGACCTGCAAAAGGGCAAAAAAGGCATCGTGAACCACATCCTCGGCTTCTGTTTCACTGCCGAGGACGCGGAATGCCGTATGATAGACTTCATCGCCGTACAGCGAATAGATCTCGTCGAACAGCGAACGACCGGCCGGATCGTCCGCCAACGCCAGCGAGAACAGCATAGGCGCGCCTCCTTTGCCCTCTCACCCTATATAACGAATGAGAAGGCCGAAAATGGACAGGCAAAGCTGAAAAAAGTTGAGATTCTCTGCTTTGCACAAAAGGAGTTGGGCAAAATGAAAAACCGATCCCGGCGGTGGGATCGATTTTCTCATTGATTGGCAATCAAACAACAAGTGGTTTGGAAATCTTGATATTCTGTTTTCCATCAGAAACCTTGATCTTGATCCACGAGCAATCTGCATCATTGGGGAGCTGTACCGTTGATGACCAACGCGCGTGACAGTCGATGCATCATGGAATAACCTCCGCTACCATATTGACTGCCGACAACTGTAAATTGTTCCCTGTCAGGGAGAGGAAGCATAAAACCGGCCGTTTGCACAGGCTGGTTTGGCAGAATTGACGAGGCTTGTAAACAAAAGGGATAAGGGTTGCCGCGCGGAGAGGCCTCCGCGCGGCGGGAACAGCGTTATGAGTGCTCGACAATTTCTTCAATGACCTTTTGCAGCGTATCTGTGCCTGAGAGCCTGAACCGATGCATACCGTCTAAAACCCAGATAGAATGCGAGGGCAGGGCTGTGATCGAAGCACTGTAACTGTTGCCAAACAAACTCAATCTCCAATCGCCTTTCGATGCTTCATAACCATGCTTGGCGGAAAACAGACCCGCCACGGAAACCTGCGTAAGAGCCGACTTGATCTGTTCGGTTTGTTCCGGGGTCAGGGTTATTTTGACCTTGTGCTCGTAATTGATCTCCATGCTGCAGTTATCGGGAATGGCCAAAACCCGCTGCCAAACGGAGTAAAGAAAGAGCCGATAACTTGCCCATACAACAAGGATCAGTACGATCACGATCAAAAAAAGCGTTACCTGTAGTTTGTTCATCATCGATCCCTTCCCGTATGGTTGAGCCATAATAATTATAAGTCCGATCGTGAACCAACACACTGTAATCCGATACCATTTTGGGAGTTGGCACTTCTTCGTTAATTGATGCAACAGGAGAATAGAAATGGGCAAACCAACTCTGGAGCGTGTTTGCTTTATCTGAATCGTAGGTAACAGCATTGTTCGACTTGTATGTGAAAACGAGATCGTCTGTTGAAAACGCTTCTATAATTATGAGCGTTTTCGTATCTACCGGGTTCAGGATCACTTTCATCATACTTTTGAAGTCCGGATTACTGCGCTGATAATCTCTGAAAAAAAGACCGGTTTCGTCCAAGGCTCTCTCAATGGAAAGATAAACGACGTTATAACGAGAAGATTTGTCGCTTCCGTCGAAGAGCAATAAGTTCCCGTTTTCATTGGTCGTGATAAATTTTCCGGAAATATGAAACTCTTTCTTTTGAATCGTTCCCTTAAAAGATAGAGTGTTCCCTTTGATGGACGGGGTCGCTTTGATCTCTTCAGAGATATATTCGCTGTGTGTGATATCGGTGCCAAGATTAAAGCCATATTCATCGATCTCGTCAATGACGGCAGTTTTTACCCTGATATCAGTTTCGGCTTCGGTTTGCGTCAGCACACGCTGCCCTTGTATCAATTTAACGCCGCACACAGTCAGCATCACAGCCATCGCCAGAAGCAGGAGAGCCTGAAAGCGTTTCACGGTCGTCACTCCCTTGATATTCTACCATACGTTATGATTAAACATCAATCATTTGTTCTTTAACTGCTCCACCGGCAAAAATGTTCCCGCTGCGCGAGGTTTGCCCGCGCGGCGGGAATGGCTTGTCGATCAGGACAAAGAGATAATGGAAATCGGTCTCAACTGATCGACTGCGCTTGCGCGGTCATAAACGCCGCCGACGATGTACCGTCCCGTGTGAAACGAAAAAGTCGACGCTCCGTTGGTGTGCTGCTCTTTTATCCCTACGATGATGTGCCTGAGAAAGCGATCCGCCCAGAAGATGCCGAAATGTATCTCCTCGGCCTCGCTGTTGTACACGATCCGCGACGATTTGCTCTTGCGGCAGTAGACCGGTTCGTCAAAAGGCTGATTTGTCATCTCGTAGCCCTCTGCAGCGATCGTGCCGATAAACGAATCAGCCTTAAAAAGGTTCAGATGATACCAACCGGAAACGGTCAGTTCTCTTTTGATCTCGACTTCGGGATCGTCCAGCGACAATTCGATCGCATTTTGGGTGAAGCGAACGGGGAAAGGGACGTTGAACAGAAGAAGAACAAGTGTCACAACCAAGAGCTTAAAACGGGATCCTTTGTACATTTTTTAAAGCAATGATGTAAGTACACTCGTAATGTCAATCGTTTCTTCGCAAGGGAAATATCCAATAAGATTGTTGTAGCTAGATATTACGCGAGAATAGAAGCTTGCGTTTCCACTAAAACCAGGGGTGCTAGCAGTAATAAGAGTGCCAGATTCAAGAAGATCATTATACAGATATGCATAATTGCTTATTTTGCCAATAGGATAATACAGATCATATCCTTGCTGTAACCGACTTTGTTCTGTTGTCGCCCAAGCGTAATAGGCATACCCTGGTATCCTGTTGTTAATATCCTTGATAAAGACTGTCCTAACATACAGTGTCCCTTTTACGCGAATATAAAATTCACTGTCAGATGCGTTGGAATATGTTACAGAGTAAGGAGGCGTATAAGCACTAAATATGGTGCTCATTAAATCATTTGCAACAGTGACAGCGGAATAAAAAGAGCCTTCGACAAAAACGTCACAGATTGATCGCAGAGTGTTGGCTGCCAATGATACCCAATTCATAGATCCGGTGAGATTATCAGGTTCTACCCAACTGGTTGTTATAGTCGTTGCTGAATCAGCATATAAAAACTTATAACCATTATATGTTCCCAGAAGATTATACCTATTTTCCCAATATGCAGCATCACCAACACCTAACGTTGTAGCGCGCTCTGTGTCTGCAAATAAGTAAAAATTGATGCTTGATATCGTTACACCATGTCTTTTTAAATTGGCAGCTCGTTCTAATGTCGGCAAATACTCCATCTCATTAAATAGTAGAGCTTTCTCGTCTGAAACGACTTCTCTAATAACCATTGAAGATGTGGTAATTTCGATAGGCTCTGAGTGTCGTTCAAGCCGCAGCGCATCTTCGATTCTCCTATTTGCTTCTGATCTTAAATCCTGATCTTCATTATCCTCAAAGAGATAAGTCTGAAAAATCGGTGTATCAGAGAGTATTACTGATACTGATTCTGACATCGATTCTAACCTTTCGCTGTCGGAGAATGCCATACAATTTGTCGAAACTATGCACAAGCAAAGGATAATGCTTACAATGGCAGTAATTCTTCTTTTCATTTTTACTCCTTTTGGTTATGCAACCTAAGTGTGATTAAAAACGTAATAGTGTGTGAAACAGACTATTGTAGAAATGCGCTCAAAAAAGTTCTTTTGTTAGTTGCTTGTAACCGTCGTGCTTTCCGTACCCGAACTGTACCAGACCTTGACAGACGCTTTGGCGCGATAGGTCGCGCCGGAAATCGCGCTGGCAGTCAGGTCGAGCTCCGCATAATTATCGTACTCCAGATTGGTGTCGGACGTCACATTGACCCAACTGCTGCCGGACTGACGCTGGATCGTCAGCGTGATTTGGCTCTTGGTGACGCGGCTGTCGCCTTGTACATACCCCTCGGCATACACGGTGCCCCCGGACACATAACAATAGCATTCTGCGTCTTCGATGTATGTCCAATTCGGATGATCGATGGGCGGCTGCGCGGCAAAGGCCGTAGTGAGAGAGAACAGGACAGCGGCAACGGACAACACCGCAAGAACTCTCTGCATGGACTTCTTCATTCTTATCACCTCCTTCCGCTATTTGTCCTCTCACCCTATATAACGAATGAGAAGGCCGAAAATGGACAGGCAAAGCTGAAAAAAGTTGAGATTCTCTGTTTTGCACAAACAGGAATATGCAGATCGACAAAACAAAAACAGCCTCCCGCGGGGGAGGCTGTTTTTTGTGAGTCTAAAGCGACGATTAGAGGTTGAAATACTTGTCGAACTCGGCGGGATGGGGGATCTGGGACATCTCGCGGCACTCGGCGCGCTTGGTCTTGATCAGGTTCTTCAGCAGCTCCTCGGGGAACACGCCGCCGGCGGTCAGGAAGTCGTGATCCTTCTCCAGGGCGTCCAGGGCCTCCTCCAGGCGGGTGGGCAGGCCGTGCAGCTTGGCCTTCTCCTCCTCGGGCAGGTCGAACAGGTTGAAGTCATAGGGGCCCCAGCCGTTGGCATGAGGATCGATCTTGTTCTTGATACCGTCCAGACCGGCCATCAGGATGGCGGCATAGGCGAAGTAGGGGTTGCAGGTGGCGTCGGGGTTGCGCAGCTCGAAGCGGCGCTCGTTGGGCGTCTTGGCATAGGCGGGGATGCGGATGACGGCGCTGCGGTTGGAGGTGGCATAGCCGACGGTCACGGGCGCCTCAAAGCCGGGCACCAGACGCTTGAAGGAGTTGGTGGAGGGGTTGGTGATGGCGCACAGCGCGGCGATGTGCTTCAGCAGGCCGCCCATGAACCAGTGGGCCTCCTGGCTCAGATGTGAATAGCCGTTGTCGTCGGAGAAGACAGGCTGGCCATCCTTCATCAGCAGCATATGAACGTGCATGCCGCTGCCGGCCTCGCCGTAGACGGGCTTGGGCATCAGCGTGGCGGCCAGACCGTACTTGCGGGCCACGTTGTGGATGATGTACTTGACCATCATCGTGCCGTCGGCCATCTTGGACATCTGCATCAGCAGGGGCTCGATCTCGAACTGACCGGCGCCGCCGACCTCGGGATGATGATACTTGACGGGCACGCCGGCCTTCTCGATCTCCATGCACATCTCGCTGCGGCACTCATAGGTGGTGTCCAGGGGCTTGGCGACGTGGTAGTTCTTCTGCAGGGGAACGATGTTGCCGCTGCCCTCGATGTCGCTGTTCCAGTGGGCCTGCTGGGTGTCCACGTTGAAGCCGATGCTGTTGTGATCGACTCTCCAGCCCACCTGATCGAAGAGGTAGAACTCGAACTCGGGCAGGATCAGCATGGTGTCCGCGATGCCCGTGTCCTTCATGTACTGCTCGGCGGCCAGGACGATGTTGCGGGGATACTGGGCCAGAGGACGGTTCTCGGGATAGTCGATAACCATGGCGTTGCCGATCATGGACAGGGTCTTGATCTCGCAGAACGGGTCGATCATCGCGGTGTCGAGGTCGGGGATATAGACCATGTCGCTCTTCTCGACCACGGCGTAGCCGTAGTTGGAGGCGTCGAAGCCGATGCCGTTGACCATGGTCTCCTCATTGAAGTTGCGGGCGGGGATGGTCACGTGACGGAACTGACCGTTGATATCGACGATCTTGAAGTCCACCATCTGGATGTCCTGCTCTTCAATGAGCTTCATAATGTCTTTTGCTGTCGTAGCCATTTCGTTACCTCTTTCTCTTATAGTAGTGATAGAAAAAACTTAACAGACAGGGCGGCGCTTTATTCCTTTTCTAAATAAAGGCAATCGCCGCCGCTTGTATTATAGCAACCTTGCTCCCGGTTGTAAAGCAGAGAAAACAAAAAGCGGGAAAATGACGCGAATCGTGTCATTTTCCCGCTTTTCAGAACAGCGCTTTATTCAAAAACGAGCGGCAGCGCTCGGTCTGCGGCTCCCGGAACACCTGCTCCGGCGGGCCGTCCTCCACGATGACGCCCTCGTCCAGGAACAGAACGCGGTCGCTGACCTGCCGGGCGAAGCCCATCTCATGGGTGACGATGACCGTCGTCATGCCCGCCCGGGCCAGGTCGGAGATCACGTCCAGCACCTCCTTGACCATCTCAGGGTCCAGGGCGGAGGTGGGCTCGTCGAAGAGCATGACCTCCGGCTCCATGGCCAGCGCCCGGACGATGGCCAGCCGCTGCTTCTGCCCGCCGGAGAGGCGGGTGGGGTACTCGTCCCGCTTGTCCTCCAGCCCCACGCGGCGCAGCAGCTCCTCGGCCGCCGCCTCGGCCTCCCGCCGGGGGACGTTCTTCTCAGTAATCGGCGCCAGGGTGATGTTGTCCAGCACCGTCATGTGCGGAAAGACGTTGAACTGCTGGAAGACCATGCCCAGCCGCTGCCGGTAGCGGTCCAGCGCGGCGCCGCGCCGGGGGACGTCCTGCCCGCGGAAGCGGATGGTCCCCTCGTCCGGCTGCTCCAGCAGGTTGAGGCAGCGCAGGAACGTGCTCTTGCCGCCGCCGCTGGGCCCGATGATCGACACCACCTCGCCCTCGCGGATCGTCTGATCCACGCCCTTCAGCACCTCCAGTGCGCCGAACCGCTTGCGCAGGCCGCGCACCTCCAGGATCGGCGCGTCACTCATTGGCCCGCAGCCTCCCCTCGGCCCTCTGGACGGCGAAGGTCAGCACCGTCGTCAGCAGCAGGTACAGCCCGCCGGAGATCATCAGCGCGGGGATCGTGATGAACGTGGCCGACTGGACGGTCTTGAAGGCGCTTGTGATCTCCACGATGAAGAAGATCGACGCCAGCGACGCCTGCTTGACCATGACGATGAACTCGTTGCCCAGCGCCGGGAGGATGTTCTTGACCGCCTGCGGCAGCACGACCTTCGTCATGGTGTGCAGGCCCGACATCCCGAGGCTCCGGGCGGCCTCCACCTGCCCGCGGTCCACGGCCTGGATGCCCGCGCGGACGACCTCCTCCACGTAGGCCCCGGCGTTGACCGCCAGCGCCATGAGGATGCAGGTGCGCTCGCTGAGCTCAAAGGGCAGCGCCTTCGGCACGAAAAAGTAGAAGAAATAGATCTGCAGCAGCGCCGGCGTGCCCCGCAGGACCCAGACGTACAGGTCCACGGCGCGCTGGAGCAGCCGGAAGGGACCCAGCCGCAGGACTGCCAGCACGGTCCCCAGCACCGTCCCGGCCACCACCGTGCAGGCCGCGATGCTCAGCGTGCCCCACACGCCGTTCATATAAATATAGCCGTATTTCTGCCAGATGGCCGTGATCTGCGCCAGCATCACATCAGCCCCAATCCGGCCGCGTAGGCGCGGTACTCGTTCATCCACTCCACGTAGACGCCCGACTCCACCACCTCGGCGATGATCTCGTTGATCCGCTTCAGCAGCGCGTCCTCACCCTTCTTCATGCCCATGACCGTGCCCTGCACCTGCTCGTCAACCTCGAAGCGGTAGGTCTCGTTCAGCGTCAGGCCGCTGTCCTTGTTGGCCTCGATGTAAAGCCTTGCGAAGCCCACGGCCGTGATCACGGCGTCAGCTTTGCCCTCGGAGACCATGAGGAACGCGTCGTTGGTCGAGGAGACGTACTTGACTTCCCTGCAGCTCGCGCCGGACTGCTCCCAGATATACTGCTGCAGGGAGCCCTGCTGCACCACGACGGTCATGTCGCTGAGGTCCGACGGGTCGCTGACCGCGTCGGCGTCCTCCGTGCGCGTCACGAAGGTGTAGCCGTTGTCCTCCTCGTCCTCGGAGACGTAGTAGGGGTCGGAGAGGTTCATGTTCTCGGCGCGGTCGGGCTTGTAAGCCAGCGCGGAGATCGCCAGATCGTACTTGCCCTCGGTGACGCTGCTGAGCACCGTCGTGAAGTCCAGGGGCACGATGCGGCACTCGACGCCCAGCTTGTCGGCGATCAGCTTCGCCAGCTCGATGTCGGCGCCCACGTACTGCTCGTCGCCCTCCTTGGAGGGATCGATGAACTCCTGCGGGGCGAAGTAGGGCTCGGTGGCCACGGTGATGTAGCCCCGGTCGAGGATCTCGGTGAGGCGGTCGGCGGGCTGCTCCTTTTCGCCGCAGGCAGCCGTCAGGCAAAGGATCAGGATCAGCAGAAGAAGGGATGCGCGTTTCATAAGGGGGTCACTCTCTTTCTCTCAGACACTTTAGTTTAGCAGCGTGCTAATTTGGTAGCACGTGAAAGAGAATACCACAGAAGTATCCGTCTGTCAAGCCCCTGCGCATAAAAAAATCGCCGCCCGACAGAGCGACGATTTTGGGTCGGATTTCAGATGTGTTCCCCGGGCCTGAGCCGCGACATGACCACGGCCAGCGTGCCGGAGCGGACGGAGACCGTCGCCGCGTCTGATTCCCAGACGTTGCTGATGCCCAGAGGGAACGCGGGGGACAGCGTGACGTCACGGCAATCGAACTTCGCGCCCTCGACCGTGACGCCCGCGCAGTCGCCGCCCAGGGCGAACAGCGACAGGGAGCAGCTCTCCCGCCGGGGCAGGCGGACGGTATCGCCCGAAAAGACGAGGACCTCCTCGTTTTCGCCCAGCAGCCGGGCTTTCCCGCCGTGGGAGACGATGAACGCCCCGGCCTGCAGGTTGGCGATCGTGTGGTCCAGCCGTCCGCCGAAGGCGCAGGCGATCGTGATCTCCCGGCAGCCCCGGTCCAGCGCCTGATGCACGGCCAGCATCGTGTCGGTGTCGTCCTTCCGCGTGGGCGCGGTGATCACGGGGACTGAGACGTCTGCGGGCAGGGGAGAGGAATCGAAATCCCCGACGATCAGATCGGGCGACACCCCCATCCGCGCGGCGTGCTCCCACCCGCGGTCGCAGGCGATGATACAGTCAAACGATCCCTCCGGACGCGGGCAATAGTCCCCGCCGGACACGATCAGACAAGTCATGGCGATCCCTCCGTTTCTGCGCCCATCATAGCACGTCCCGCGCCCGTTGTCGAGCCTTTCGGCGCATGCAGGGACTGACAGGGAGTTCTTGTAAAGTTTGCACGAAAGTGCTATTATGATTAAGAAAAAGCCGCCCGCTGCCGGGCGGCTGCAAAAGGAGAATATGACATGAAAGGTCTGACACGCGTCACGGGGTTGCTGCTGGCGGTCTGCCTGCTGGCGGGACTCTCTCCGGTTTCTCACGCGGCGCCCGCCCCATGGGACGGCACCGTGGCCGAGTCCTTTGCCGGAGGCTCCGGCACGGAGAGCGACCCCTACCGCATCGAGACCGGCGCCCAGCTGGCGCTGCTGGCGAAGCTGGTCAACGAGGGGAACGAGGACTACAACGATGCCTGCTATGTGCTGACGGCGGACATCGACCTGAACGGAAGCGAGGAACAGCAGTGGACGCCCATCGGAACGGTGGACAACCCATTCAGGGGGCAGTTCGACGGGGAAGGCTGCAGCATCACCGGGGTGTACATTGACAGCTGGGGAGAGTACAACATCGGCCTGTTCGGTTATCTTGAAAAGGGAACGATCCGAAACGTCACCGTCTACGGCGCTGTGAAGGGAATGAACAATGTGGGCGGCGTCGTCGGCCTGAACGATACCGGTCTGGTGGAGAATTGCCGGAATTATGCGTCCGTATCCGGTTCGAGCAATATTGGCGGCGTTGTGGGCAGAAATCGCACGAAAGACGCGGGCGGCGACATTGCCATGGTTGCTGAT
>SVKN01000007.1 GCA_015068445.1 Oscillospiraceae bacterium
CCGGGCTGCGCACGCTGAAGGGGCTGGTGGCGAAGTATTCCGACTTCGATTTCGAGCTGTGCCAGGTCTCCTCCGTCTACCGCGGCGTGGCCCAGGCCGGCATGAACATCAGCCGCGGCAGCGCCTCCGGCATCGAGCAGGGCGACGTGGTCATGAGCCGCGGCGGCATGATCGGCTACGTCTCCGACGTGGGGCCCAACTACAGCGAGGTCGTCACCGTGCTGGACGTCTCCTTTGAATGCGAGGCGAAGGTCGTGCGCACCAAGGAGACCGTCATCGCCCGGGGCAGCTACGACCTGCTGTCCAGGGGGAAGTTCGAGCTGGCCTTCCTGGACAAGGAGGCCGACCTGAAGGTGGGCGATCTGGTGGAGACCTCCGGCTACGCCGGCGTTTACCCGCCGGGGCTGATCCTCGGCCGCGTGGAGGAGATCACCCTCGACGCGGGCGGCCTCACCCGCAACGCCGTCGTCGCGCCCATCGACGATATCTTCGACATGAAATGGGTCTACGTGGTGAAGGATTTCGAGGTGGTCCAATGAACGAGCTGGACGCCCGCCTCACCCGGCGCTACGTGACCAAGGTGATTTTGTATATCCTGCTGAGCGTGCTCCTGTACGTGCTGACCACGGCCCGGGGGACGGTCGTCTCCGCCCGGCTGGTCAACATCAACGTCATGCCCTTCTTCGTGGCGGCGCTGGGCTTCTTCGAGGGGCCCTATCTGGCCGGGAGCATGGGCGTGTGGTGCGGCCTGCTGCTGACGCTCAGCTCTAATACCGTGGAAGGGGCCGAGGCGCTTGCCCTCGGTCTGTTCGGCGTGCTGTGCGGCACCGTGGGCGTCACATTCATGCGCCGCATCGCGCTGTCGGGCCTTGCCTGCGGGCTGGGCTTCCTGGCGCTGCGCGGCGTCATGTCCGCCGTCTATTATCAGCTGTTCTACGGCATCCACCCCCGGGACATCGCGGTGTCCTGCGCGCTGTGCGCGGCGCTGTCGGTCCTGCCGGGCCTGCTGTGCTGGCAGCTCGTCTCCCTCATCCACGACCGCCTGACCGAGGAGGAGAGCTGACATGAGCCGCAATCAGGTTTTGTGGCGCATCTGGGTCCTCTGCCTCGTCATGCTGACCATCACGGGGCTGCTGGGCCTGCGCCTGGTCTATCTGCAGATGGTCCGGGGCGACCAGTACAAGACCGTCGCCGCCCGCCAGACCTCCGTGCGCTACACCGTCAAGGCCAGCCGCGGCCAGCTGCTGGACCGCAGCGGTACGCCGCTGGTGTCGAATGAATTGAGCTACGCCGTGCGCTTCGACTACTACGACTGGGACAAGGAGCGCCAGAACGAGATCATCACCCGCGTCTGCGCCATCCTCGACGCGGGCGGCGTCAGCCACTACGACAGCCTGCCCATCACCGACGGCTACCCGCTGACCTACACCTATTCCTCCCTGGACTCCGGCGACGGCCGCGCCCTGGCGCGGTTCGTCGAAAAGACGCTCAAGCTGGAGGAGCTGCCCTCCGCCGGGAAGCTCTTTGAACTGCTCTGCGAGCGCTACGACGTGGACGAGAGCATGGACTTCATGCAGAAGCGGCTGCTGATCGGCGTGCGGTACGAGATGGAGCGCCGCGAGTTTTCGGCCTACGCGCCCTTCGTGCTGGCCACGGGCGCCGACATCGACACCGTGGGCCACATCACCCAGCTGCACCTGTCCCTCCCTGGCGTCTCCGTGGAGGCCGACAGCACCCGCCGCTACGACACCGACGCCGCCGCCCACATCCTGGGCCGCGTGGACATCATCTACGCCGAGGAATACCAGGAGCTGAAGGATCAGGGCTACGGCCTCAACGACATCCTGGGCAAGGACGGCATGGAAAAGGCGCTGGAGCCGCTGCTGCGCGGCTGGGACGGCAAGGAGACGCTGGTGGCCGACATCCGAGGCAACGTCATCGAGCGCTATATCTCCGAGGAGCCGCGCCCCGGCGCCAACTGTTATCTGACCCTCGATCTGGGCCTCCAGCAGGTGGCCGAGCGGGCGCTGGCCGAGACCATCGAGACCATCCGCGCCAACGGGGCGCGCCTGTCTACCCGGCAGGGCGCCGACGCCGAGGGCGGCGCAGCCGTCGTCATCGACGTCCGATCCGGCGAGATCCTCGCCATGGCCAGCTATCCGACCTACTCCCTGCGCACCTTCCGGCAGGATTACGCCGTGATGAAGGACGACCCGCTGGCGCCCATGTACAACCGCGCCATCATGGGCCTGTACGCCCCCGGCTCCACCTTCAAGATGGTCACCGCCGCCGCCGCGCTGGAGGAGGGGATCATCACGCCCAACACGAAGATCACGGATCTGGGCATCTACACCTTCTGGGAAGACTATCAGCCCCGCTGCTGGATCTACCGCGACCGCGGCCAGACCCACGGCCGCATCAACGTCAGCGAGGCCATCAAATACTCCTGCAACTATTTCTTCTATGAGGTCGGCCGCCTGCTGGGCATCGACAAGCTGGTGGAGTACGCCAACGCCTTTGGCCTCGGGCAGGTCACGGGCGTGGAGCTGGCAGGGGAGAAGGCCGGTCAGGTGGCCTCCGACAAGACCATCGACGACTGGCAGGGCGGCCTCGTGCTGCAGGCGGCCATCGGCCAGTCGGCCCATCAGTTCACGCCGCTGCAGCTGGCCAACTACGTGGCCACCCTCGTCAACGGCGGCACCCGCTACCGCCCCCATCTGCTGAAAAAGGCTGTGGACTACAGCTTCACCGAGACCGTGCTGGAGCCGGAGCCCGAGGTCCTGCAGACCATCGACCTCAAGCAGTCCACCGTGGACGCCATCAAGGAGGGCATGCGCGGCGTCGTCACCGAGGACGGCACCGCCTCCGCCGTCTTCCGCGGCTACCCGATCCCCGTGGGCGGCAAGACGGGCTCCGCCCAGACCCGCAAGGGCCGCTCGGCCCACGGCGTCTTCGTCTCCTTCGCTCCCTACGACGACCCCGAGATCGCCGTGTGCGTCGTGGGCGAGTACGCCGGCAGCGGCGGCAGCGTCGCGCCCGTCGTCGTGCAGATCTATAACCATTATTTCGGCCTCGATCAGACCGAGGAGCTCCCCGACAACGGCAGCGTCGCCGAATAGCGGAAAATATACCAAAAGAATCTGGCGATCTTTCACAAAACATTACCAAAGGTACAATTTCTTCTTGTCTATTGTGATAGCGTACTATATAATAGCTGTATAAGGAAAAGCCTCGGCTTGATGTCCGTTTTTCCGTACAAACGTGACTGAGGGCGGCTTTTCGCATCAACGGGAGGAACATCGTGGGACAGGTACTATCCGTCGCGTCCGGCAAGGGCGGCACCGGCAAGACGTCATTCTGCGCCGGGATCGGCGTGGCTTTGTGCGCCCTGGGCGAAAAGGTGCTGGTGATCGACGCCGACTGCGGCCTGCGCAGCCTCGACATCGTCCTGGGTATGACAGACTCGCTGCTGTTTTCCTACGCCGACGTCATCCTGGGCCGCTCCGGCCTCAAGGAGGCCGCCGTCAAACACCCCGTGGTCAAGAATCTCCGGGTCCTCACGGCCCCGGCGTCCATCTCCGCGGGCGCCAGCTTCGGCGACGAGAAGATCGGCGCGCTGCTGCAGCTGGCCCGGGAGCATTTCACCTACGTGCTGGTGGACTGTCCCGCCGGCTTCGGGGAGGACGTGCTGTCCTTCGCCCGCGGCTCCGACCGCGCGGTGGTCGTTTCCACGCCGGACTACACCTCGCTGCGCGGCGCGCAGCGCATCGGCACCCAGATGATGGACGGCGGCACCGACCGCGTCAAGATCGTCGTCAACCGCGTCCACGCGGGGATGATCGACATGGGCAATTCCGTCAACATCGACGCCGCCATGGACGCCTCGGGCCTGGCGCTGCTGGGCGTCGTGCCGGAGGATAAGGACGTCATCGCCTGCGGCAACCAGGGCAAGGTCCTGATGCTCCACTCCCGCGGCCCCGCCCGGGCTGCCTACAACAACATCGCCCGCCGCATCCGCGGCGAGCGCGTCAGCCTGCTGGACAAGGTCACCTTCCGCGACTGACGGCGCCCCTCGCATGGAACTCATCTGACAAGACAGGAGGAAATCTGCATGAACATCGCCATTCTGGCCCAGGACAGCAAGAAGGAACTCACCGTTCAGTTCTGCATCGCCTATTGCGGCGTTCTGGCCAAGCATAACATCTGTGCCACAGCCACCACCGGCAAAATCATCATGGATGCCACCGGCCTCAAGATAGATTGCCTCATGTCGGGCGCCACCGGCGGTGAGGAGCAGATCTCCGCCCGCGTGGTATACAACCAGATCGATTTGGTCTTGCTTTTCCGCGATCCTATGGTAAAATATGATAACGAGGCCACCCTCAACGATCTCATCCGCAACTGCGACAAGAACAACATCCCCATCGCCACCAACGTCGCCACCGCGGAGGTGCTGATCCAGGGCCTGGCCCGCGGCGACCTCGCCTGGCGCGAGATCGTCAATCCCCAGTGAGAAAGCGTGAGCGCATATGCGCATGACGATACGAAAACCAGACATCGATCCTTGCCTGCCGGACGCGCCGAGTCCGGCAGGCGATTGACTGTGTACGGATAAAGGCAGCAGCGCGCCTTGCGCGCAGTATCGGATCACATTTTTGCGCCGACATGCGCGGCGCAAAAATGACCTTCCGTCCTGCAAACGTGCGGAGCGAAGCTCCGTGCGCTGCAGCAGGACGGACTGAGCGGGAAAAGCAAGGCTTTTTCCGCGGGCCCTTTTGCCGCAAATCCTGATTTGCGGCAGACATCATGCCGGACGCGCCGAGTCCGGCAGGCGGTTGACTGTGTACGGATAAAGGCAGCAGCGCGCCTTGCGCGCAATTATTATGAAACAGGGAGGGCCTCCCGTGAGTGATCTCAGGAAGAAAATGAAGCCCGCGTTCGCCGCGCTGGGCCTGCAGGCGTTCTCCGCCGCGCAGAAGGCCGACGTCGGCGACGTCGCCGAGCGCATGAAGCAGCAGAACGTGGCGCTGATGAGCTGGGCGGACCCGTTCATGCCCGACCCGTCGATCCCCGCGGACGTGCTGCAGGCGGCGCTGGAGGCGCTGCAGAGCGGCTTCCCCTCTCACTACACCATGCCCATCGGCGACCCGGAGCTCAAGCGCCTGATCGCCGCGCGCATCGAGCGGAAATACGGCATGAAGCTGGACCCCGACCGGAACATCATCATCAATCCCGGCTCGGACAACGGCCTGCTGTTCGCCATGATGCCCTTCATCTGCCCCGGCGACGAGGTCCTGGTCCACGACCCCAGCTACGCCAGCAACTTCCTCAACCCGGAGCTGCTGGGCGGAGTGACGGTCAAGGTCCCCACGTACCGTGAGGACGGCTATCACCTGCGCATCGAGGAGTATGAAAAGCGCGTCACCGACAGGACGAAGATGGTCCTGCTGACGAACCCCAACAACCCCACGGGCGTCTGCTATACCCGCGGGGAGCTGGAGCAGCTGGCGGACTTCTGCGTCCGGCACGACCTGATCTGCGTCTGCGACCAGGCCTTCGAGGACACGGTCCTGCCCGGCCGCGAGATGGTCTGCATCGCGTCCCTCCCCGGCATGTGGGAGCGCACGGTGACGGTCTGCTCGGTCAGCAAGGGCATGGGCCTCAGCGGCTTCCGCGTGGGCTGGACCTACGCCTGCGAGGACTTCATGGACGTCTTTTTCGCCTCCGCCGTCAACGTCCAGGGCGCCACCAGCACCCTGGCCCAGATGGCCGTCAAGCCCGCCTTCCGCGACGACAGCTATATCGAGCGGTACAAGGAGAAGTACCTGCTTCGCCATCAGTACGCGTATCGGCTGTTCAACGCGATCCCCGGCGTCTCCATGGACATGCCGGAGGCCGGCTTCTTCATCTGGATCGACGTGTCGGGGCTGGGCGATTCCGGGGAGATCGTGCAGTATCTCGTGGAGGAGGCCCGGGTCAGCGCCAACGACGGCGCCTTTTACGGCGATCAGGGAAAGGGCTGTATCCGCCTGATCGACGGCTGCTTCTGGGACGACGCGGACGCCTGCGCGGCCATGGACCGCATGGCGGCGGCATTCCGGAAGCTGGCGGAACGGAACAACAAATAAGAATCAATCAGAATAGAGGAAACGACTATGAACAATCCCTTTACCAACGGACGGGTCTACTGCGGCTCCATCCGTGAGGAAGATATCGGCAAGCGCGTCACCGTCTGCGGCTGGGTGGCCAGAGCCCGCGACCTGGGCGGCCTGATCTTCGTCGACATGCGCGACCGCGAGGGCATCGCCCAGTGCGTCTTCGACCAGACGATCAACCCCGAGCTGTTCGACAAGGCCCAGAGCCTGCGCAGCGAGTACACGGCCTCCATCACCGGCACCGTGCGCATGCGCTCCTCCATCAACGAGAAGATCCCCACGGGCCGCGTGGAGATCCTGGCCGAGAGCGTCACGATCTTCGCCGCCTCCGAGACGACGCCCTTCGAGATCCTCGACGACGTCAGCGTCAACGACGCTCTGCGCCTCAAGTACCGCTATCTCGACCTGCGCCGTCCCACGCTGCAGAAGGCTCTGGCGCTGCGCCACCGCATCACGCAGCTGGCCCGCAACTACTTCGACGAGAACGGCTTCCTGGAGATCGAGACCCCGATCCTCACCAAGTCCACCCCCGAGGGCGCCCGCGACTATCTGGTGCCCTCCCGCGTCCACCCCGGCGAGTTCTACGCCCTGCCCCAGTCGCCCCAGCAGTACAAGCAGCTGCTGATGCTGTCGGGCTTCGACCGCTATATCCAGATCGCCCGCTGCTTCCGCGACGAGGACCTGCGCTATGACCGCCAGCCCGAGTTCACCCAGATCGACCTGGAGATGAGCTTCGTGGACATCGACGACGTCATCGCCGTCAACGAAGGCTTCCTCAAGCGTCTGTTCAAGGAGATCCAGGGCATCGACCTGCAGCTGCCCCTGCAGCGCATGACCTACGCCGAGGCCATGAGCCGCTACGGCTCCGACAAGCCCGACCTGCGCTTCGGCATGGAGCTCCACGACCTGACGGAGCTGGCGAAGGACTGCGGCTTCAGCGTCTTTGAAAACGCCGCCAACTCCGGCGGCATCGTCACCGCCATCTGCGCCAAGGGCGCCGGCGACAAGCTGTCCCGCAAGGAGGTCGACGCCCTGGGCGAGTACGTCAAGACCTACCGCGCCAAGGGCCTCGCCTGGATCAAGCTGACGACCAAGGGCGACATGAGCTCCAGCTTCGCCAAGTTCCTCTCCGCCGAAAAGCTGGAGGCGCTGAAGCAGGCCGTGGGCGCCGAGAACGGCGACCTGATCCTCTGCGTCGCCGACAGCGACGTGGAGCTGGCTCAGAACGCACTGGGCGCCCTGCGCTGCAACGTGGCCCGCAAGCTGGACATGATCCCCGCCAACGTCTGGAAGCCCTTGTGGATCGTCGAGTTCCCGCTGTTCGAGTACGGCGAGGACGACGACGGCAACACCCGCCTCTACGCCAAGCACCATCCGTTCACCGCGCCCATGGATGAGGACATCGCGCTGTTCGACACCGATCCCATCAAGATGCGCGCCAAGGCATACGACATCGTCCTCAACGGCACCGAGCTGGGCGGCGGCTCCATCCGTATCCACGACAGCGGCGTGCAGCAGAAGATGTTCAACGCCCTGGGCTTCACCAACGAGGACACCGAGGCCCGCTTCGGCCACATGCTGACGGCCTTCAAGTACGGCGCGCCTCCCCACGGCGGCCTGGCCTACGGCCTGGACCGCATGGTCATGTGGATGGCCGGCACCGAGAACATCCGCGACGTCATCGCCTTCCCCAAGGTCCAGAACGCCTCCGACCTCATGATGGACTGCCCCTCCGAGGTCGACGACAAGCAGCTCCGCGACCTCAGCATCAAGCTCGACCTCCCCAAAAAGGAATAAAGCAAATACAAAGGCCCCGCGAAAGCGGGGCCTTTGCAGTGTATAGTGTACAGTTGACAGTGGACGATTGTCGTGCCTGCGGCGCATTTGATATCGCCGCAGATCGCGCCCGCGTTCTGTGGTCTTTGCAGGGAGCGGCGCCCTCGTCGCTCCGCTCAGGATGACAATGGGGGCGTCTCGCAGTTCAGCATCGGTCCGCCCATTGACAGCCCGCCGATTTTTCACTATACTGAACCATAGCGCCGCCGGCGCGGGGGAGGTTATGAAACGTGTCTGATCGTCAAAAACCCACGTGGTATTACGAAGCGCTGCTCTTCATCACCACGGTCACCTGGAGCATGTCCTTCGTCTGGAGCAAGATCATCACCAACACCGGCATGGTGAGCGAGATGTATCTGTTCCTGCGCTACACGCTGGCAGCGCTCCTGCTGCTGCCCTTCGCGTGGAAAAAGCTCCGCGCCTGCACCCGCGCCCAGGTCCGTTCGGGCGTCATCATGGGCCTCATCATCTTCGTGGGCATGATGTTCCAGGTGGCGGGCATCGCCATGACGACGCCGTCCAACAGCAGCTTCATCACCACGGCCTACGTCGTCATCGCCCCCTTCACCACCTGGCTGCTGCTCCGGCAGAAGCCGGACCGGATCACCTACGTCGCCGTGCTGCTGTGCCTCGTCGGCATCTACATCCTCAATATGAAGCCCGGCGAGATGCTGAGCCTCAACCTGGGCAACGCGCTGACGCTGGTGGGCGCGCTGTGCTGGGCCTTCCAGCTGACGTACACCTCCATGATCGGCGGCACCATGGACCCGCTGGCGCTGTCGGCGCTGTCCTTCGGCACCACGGGCCTGGGCGGCCTCGTCTACTGCCTCATCGGCGGCGCCATGTTCCGCACGCCCGTCGCCCAGCTGCAGGCCGCGGCCCCCGCGATCCTGCTGACGGCGCTGCTGCCCACGATCCTGGCCGGCGTCGTGCAGGTCTACGCCCAGCCCCACGTCAATGCCAACAAGGCCGCCGTGCTGTACACCATGGAGGCCGTCTTCGCAACGCTCATCTCGATCTTTCTGGGCCTGGAGGGCTGGAGCCTTTCGGTGCTCACGGGCGGCGGCGTGATCATCGCGGCCGTATTACTCATGCAGTTTGGAGGAAAGAAACGAAATGTTTGACAACAAACCGATCTTCGACATGCTGGATCAGCTGAAGGTGGATTACCGCCTGCTGCGTCATGAGGACGTCCACACCATGGAGGACCTGGCGCCCATCGAGGAGAAGCTGGGCGCGCCGTTTTTCCGCAACCTGTTCCTCTGCAACCGCCAGAAGACCCAGTACTACCTGATGCTGATCATCGGGGACAAGCCCTTCCGCACCGCCGAGGTGTCGAAGCTGCTGGGCGTGGCGCGGCTGTCCTTCGGCTCCGCCGAGGCGCTGGAGGAGCAGCTGGGCGTCCATCCCGGGGCCGTCAACCCGCTGAGCCTCCTGTTTGATAAAGAGAAGGACATCTGCCTCGTGGCCGACCGCGACATCCTCAAATACCCCGAGGTGTGCATGCACCCCGGCGACAACGGCATGAGCATCGCCATGAAGACCTCCGATCTGTTCGACGTCGTCCTGCGCCGCATGGGCCGCACGCCCGTCTGGCTGGACGTGAAGGGAGAGTAAACGATGGGATTTTTCAAACAGGTCCATGAGATCGTCCGCCGCATTCCCGAGGGACGCGTGATGAGCTACGGCGACATCGCCAACGCCATGGAGCAGCCCGGCAAGGCGCGCTTCGTCGGCTTCGCCATGAAGTTCTGCCCCAACGACTACCCCTGGCACCGCGTCGTCCGCTCCGACGGCCGCGTCGTCACCGGCGCGCTGCAGGTCATGCTGCTGCAGAAGGAGGGCGTGCCGTTCATCGTGGACGGCTACGTCGATATGGACAAATGCAAGGTCTACCCCCAGGAAATGCTCCTCGGAGAGTGAAAAAAGCCCCGCTGCGCGGGGCTTTTTTGAATGGACAGTTGACAATGGACAATTGCGGTGCCGGCTGCGCCGACGGACCGATACCGCCTGACGGCGGAGGGCGCCCGCCCCGCGCACAACATGCCCATCCTCGCTTCCCCCATCGGTCTGAACACGCGTGTCCCGGCCTGCGGCCGGGCCTTTCGCGAGGAATGGGAAGTGCCGGAGCGGCTTTGCCGCGGAGGCGATAGGGGACGCGCGTCAGCGCGTAATTATTGCCCTTGACTGGTCCGCGCATATCACGGCCCCGGGGAATGGTCTTCGTAGGGAACGGTGCCCACACCGTTCCGTCTCAGCCCGCGCACATCACGGCCCCGTCAGCATAGCCTCCCTCTTTGTCTGAACACGCTTGTCTCAGCCCTGCTGGCTGAGCCTTTCGCGCGGAATATGGAGGGGGACCGCGTCAGCGGTGGAAGGAGTTGCCCCGGGCTTTGAGCTCCTCCGGAAACGCGATCATCCCGCAGCAACTCCCTCAGTCAAACGGCCCTGCCGTTTGACAGCTCCCTCACGTAGGGAGCCAAGCCGTCGTAGGGGCCGATGCCCACATCGGCCCTTGATCACGCCCGCGTTATGTGGCTGCCGTAGCGGCGGCCTGTGGCCGCCATGACCGCCCCGCGCACATCACGGCCCCGGAGAGGGGGCCGACTCCCGCGACGTGACATTACGCAATATTGCGTACGGTTATTTGACAAACGCGGCCGAAGGTGGTATGCTGTTTTCACCAAATCTGACAATGGCGGTAAACGACATGATCGACAAAACACTTGTGACTCCTTTGTATACACAGGTCGCCGACCAGCTTCGGAGGGAGATCATCGCCCGGCAATACGGCGACCACGGATGCATCGGCACCCATACCCAGCTGGCCGAGCGCTTCGGCGTCAGCCTGCGCACCATCCGCGCGGCCGTGCTCCAGCTGGAGCAGGAGGGCCTGGTGGACATCCGGCAGGGCAAGGGCACCTTCGTTCGCGGCGGCATGGTGGTCGATCGCCTCCGCGACCTCACCGGCATCAGCCAGTTCCTCGCCGATCTCGGCGTGGAGACTGAGGTGGCCGTGCCTATTTTCGAGCAGATGGACACGCCCGTCTGGCTCGATCCCGACGTCCGGGAGGGCCTCGGCTCCCAGTGCGTCTACATCCGCCGCATCGTTGTCGTCAGCGGCAGGCCCGTGGCCGAGGCGACCATGTACCTGCCCGGCCGGTTCTGGGGCAGCTTCACAAAGGAGGAGGTCGAGCAGCGCACGGTCTACCAGATCTACCAGAAAAAGCTGGGGATCGAGCTGGGCCGCGGCCGCCAGACCATCCGCGCCGTGGGTGCCGATCAGGATCTGGCCGTCGATCTGGAGGTCCCGCCCGGCAGCCCGCTGCTGCAGCTCCGCCGCCGCGCCTACGACGCCCAGGGCAGACTGATCGAGTATATGTTCCTCTCCTACGTGGCTGACCAGTACAGCTTCGAGGTTGAGATGGACCTGAATAAAGAGCTGTAAAAAAAGCCCCGCTCAGCGGGGCTTTTTTCAGTGTACAGTTGACAGTGGACAGTGAAGGGCGCATTGACAATTGACAATTGCGGTGTCGGCCTGCGGCCGACGATTTGATGGCGCCTGACGGCGTGAAGGACCGCGCCCCGGGCGTTGGCCGCCGTTGGGGGCCGACGCCCTTCCACGCATCCCCCCGATCGGTCTGAACACGCGTGTCCCGGCCTGCGGCCGGGCCTTTCGCGCGGAATGGGAAGTCCCTCCACAGGAGGGAATAGGGCGCGCGTCAACGCGTGACCATTACCCTTGAACGGTCGGCGCACATCCCGGCAGCGGGTCGTGGTCTTCGTAGGGAACGGTGCCCACACCGTTCCGTCCCGGCCCGCGCACATCATGGCACCTTCAGGCCAATGACAAACGCTCAATTGCTCTTCTTCGGCTTCGGCACGCGCTTGGAGTTGTCCCGCACCTCGCCGACGGAGTAGACAGAGATGAACGCGTCGGGGTCCTCCTTGGCCAGCCAGTCGATCAGGCGGCCGTACTCGCTCTGATCCACCAGCGTGATGATCTCCCGGTGGTGGCTGCCGTCGTAGGCGCCGATGACGTCGTAGATCGTCGCGCCGCGGTTGATGGTGTCGAGGATGTACCGCCGCACCTCCTCTTCTTTCTTCGAGATGATGCACACGCGCTTCTTGCCGCCGAAGGAGAAGATGAAGTGGTCGAGGATGATGCCGTTGATGTAGGTGAACAGCAGGCTCAGCAGCACGGTCCGCAGGTCGTAGACGAAGATCGACGTCCCTGCCGCCACCAGCCCGGCCAGCGCCATGGCCTTGCCCAGGTCCACGTGCAGGTACTTGTTGAGGATCTTCGCCAGGATGTCGAGGCCGCCCGAGGAGGCGTTGTTCTTGAACAAAATCGTCAGGCCGATGCAGCAGATGAACATGAAGCAGGCGATGTCGAGCAGCGGGTCGCCCATGATGGAGCGGCGGTCGGGGACGAGGCGCTCGAACACGCCCATGAGCACGGGCGTCAGGATGGAGGTGTAGACGGTCTTCGCGCCGAACTCCCGCCCGATGAAGATGAAGCCGATGACCAGCAGGCCGATGTTGATCGTCAGGTTGATGGCCGACACGGGGAAGGGCAGGACCTTGTTGAGGATGATCGACAGGCCCGCCACGCTGCCCAGCGGGATGTCCGCCGGCTGCAGGAAGAAATACACCGAGCCCGCCACGATGGCCGTGCCCAGCGTGATGATCAGAAACTCCAGCACTTTATTCTTACGCATAATACCCTCCGAACGGAATATACTGCTATCATGGTATCACGAAGGGCGGCAAAAAGCAACCGTGGCGCACGTGTTCAATTTCCGGGCCCGTTTTTTGTGTAGCATGCACAAAGATGTGCGGGAGTAGTTGCGCGGGCCGCGGCAGTTGTGTATAATAGTAACATCAAAAAGAGATCGGCGGCGGGCGCCGCGCCCGAAGCCGGAATGCGGAACACTTTATTTAACCGCAAAGTGTTTAATGGGATTGCGCGTTCATCTCCCCGGGGGCAGACCTCCCGTATAGGAAGTTGGGAGCCGCTTAAAGGAGAGACAGCTGACCCACCTGCTATAAAGCGGGTTAACTTAAAGTCCGCATTCCTGCTTTGCGCGCGCACCCGTCATTTTTTACGCCGCGGGAGAGATGTGCGGAAGACGTACCGTCTTCCGCTTTTTTTATTGCGGGCAGCGGCGCGCGGTTGATTTTAATGCGTGAAAGCGGTATAGTAGTATCATACGAGAGGAGGACAGGCCATGAAAAAGGCGCTCAATCGGATCTTCAGCCAGACGACGGTGTTGGTATTGCTGCTTCTGCTGCAGCTGATGGTGTTCTTTTCCTTCACGCTGCGCATCGTCGGCGCCACGTACTACGCCTATATCAGCGGCCTCGTCCGGCTGGTCAGCGTCGCGGTGATGATCTACCTGATCAACGTCTCCGGCAGTCCGGAGGTCAAGCTGGCCTGGGTGATCCAGATGTGCATCTTCCCGCTGGTGGGGACGTTCCTGTACCTGTACGTCCAGGCCCAGTCGGCCCCCATCCGGTTCAACAAGACGCTGCGCCGCCTGCGGCTGGACGTCAGCAGCCACGCCGTGCAGGACCTGGCCGTAGTCGACGCCCTGGACCGCATCGAGCCTCAGAAGGCCAACCTCGTGCGCTACATGAACGCCCGGGCCGACGCCGTGTGCTACGACGGCGCGGACGTCCGGTATTATCCGCTGGGCGAGCAGGCCTGGCAGGCACTGCTGGAGGAGCTGGAGAAGGCCGAAAAGTATATCTTCATGGAGTTTTTCATCATCGGCGAGGGGGAGATGTGGCGCTCGATCCTTGATGTGCTGGCGCGCAAGGCCGCCGCGGGCGTCGACGTCCGGCTGATGTACGACGGCATGGGCTGCCTGACGCGGCTGCCCCACAGCTACCCGAAGGAGATGGAGAAGCTGGGGATCAGGTGCCGCGTGTTCAACTCCTTCAAGCCCTTCCTCTCCACGATCCAGAACAACCGCGACCACCGGAAGATCGTCGTGGTGGACGGCAAGACGGCTTTCACCGGCGGCGTCAACCTGTCGGATGAATACGTCAACATCACGCACCCCTTCGGCCACTGGAAGGACACGGCGGTCATCATCCGCGGCGAGGCGGCCTACAGCTTCGCGCTGATGTTCCTGGAGCTGTGGCAGATGGCCGGGCGGGAGACGGAGCCCGACTGCTCGCAGTTCCGGCCCGAAGAGCTCGCGCCCGCGGAGACGGAGGGCTGGGTCATGCCCTTCGGCGACTCGCCGCTGGACAATGAGCTGGTGGGCGAGACGGTCTATCTCGACGTCATCACCAAGGCGCGCCGGTATGTCCACATCACCAGCCCCTATATGATCATCGACCACAATATGATGACCGCCCTGGGCGGCGCGGCCAAGAGCGGCGTGGACGTGCGGATCATTGTCCCCAGCGTCGCCGATCACTGGTACGCCCACGCCGTGGCCAGGGCCTATTACGCCGGGCTGCTCAGCCGCGGCGTCAAGGTCTACGAGTACACCCCCGGCTTCATCCACAGCAAATCCTTCGTCTCCGACGGCGACACCGCCGTCGTCGGCACGATCAACATGGACTACCGCAGCCTCTATCTCCACTTCGAGTGCGCCGCCTGGCTCTACCGCCACCCCGCCGTGCAGGAGATCGAGGACGATTTTCAGGCCACCCTCGCCCAGTGCCGCCCCATCACCGAAGAGAGCTGCCGCGACAAGGGGATCAAAAAGCTCCTCTACGCCATCCTCCGCCTGTTCGCTCCGCTGATGTAAGGACGACGCCCGCGCACATCACGGCACCGTCAGATCATAGATCCTTCGGCTCTGCTTCGCTCCGCTCAGGATGACAGCGTCGGGTGCGTTGTGCGTCACAGAGGCGACGCCCTCTCCCGCCGCGTCAGCGGCGGTATCCAATGCGCCGCTGGCACAACAATTGTCCATTGTCAATTCGCCCTACAATGTCCACTGTCAACTGTCAACTGTCCACTCACAAAAAGGCCGCCCCTGCGGGCGGCCTTTTTCTATCTGCGCCGGATCACTTCAGCGCTTCGACGATCCTTCTGACGGCCTCCTTGATGTTGTCGTAGGAGGTGGCGAGGTTGAGGCGGATGAAGCCGGCCCACTTTTCGCCGCCGAACCAGTCGCCGTAATCGACGGCCAGACGGCACTTGTCCTGGATGAGCTCCTTCATCTTGCCCTGCTCCACGTAGGCGCTCAGGTCGACCCACTGCAGGTACGTGCCCTCCAGCGGGGAGACGACTGCCTTGGGCAGCTGGGCCTTCAGCTCCTTCTCCACGTACTGGGCGTTCTGATGGATCAGCGCCAGCACCTGATCGAGCCACTCGCGGCCGCCCTTGAACGCGGCCTCCACGGCCACGTAGCCGAAGGCGCTGCCGTTGCGGATGCGCACGGAGTTCAGGAACTTGTCGAACTCGGCCCTCAGCTTCTCATCGGGCAGGATGACGAAGCTGTTCTGGCAGCCGGCCAGGTTGAAGGTCTTGCTGCCGGCAGTGATGGCGACCACCATGTCGGTGTAGCCGGGGATGTTGAGGATCTCGGTGTGCTCGTAGCCGGGCATGATCAGGTCGTGGTGGATCTCATCGGCCACGACGAAGACGTTGTGCTTGCGGCAGAGCTGCGGCATCTGCTCCAGCTCCTCGCGCTTCCACACGCGGCCCGCGGGGTTGTGGGGAGAGGAGAGGATGAACAGCTTGACGTTGTTGTCGACGATGGTCTTTTCAAAGTCTGCGAAGTCGATGGTGTACACGCCGTTGACGTTGACCAGATCGGAGGACACCAGCTTGCGGCCGTTGTTCTCGATGGCGTCCAGGAACGGATAGTAGACGGGCTTCGTGACCAGAACGGCCTCGCCGGGCTGGGTCTTGATGTTAACGTACCAGTTGATGGGGGAGACGACGCCGGGGGAGAAGCGGATCCATTCCTTCTCCACGTGGCAGTTGTGATACTTCTCTTCCCAGTCGATGAACGCCTGATAATAGCTGTCGGGCACCTTGTAGTAGCCGTAGATGCCGAACTCGGCGTACTTGACGGCGGCCTGACGGGCGCACTCGGGCACGACGAAGTCCATGTCCGCCACCCACAGCGCCATCAGGTCATTGTCGCCGAAGCGGCCGATCATGTTGTCCCACTTGCTGCAGTTGGTGCCGACACGGTCGACGTATTTGATGGTCTCACTCATTGGAAGTTGTCCTCCTTGTATGATGATTTTCAATAGAACTGCTGATCAAAAGCTGCCGGAATCGCATGAAAGCTCCCGCCAGACGGGCACGCCCGTCCGGGCGTCGTCCGGAACGTTCTCCGCGCCGTGGATGCGCTCTGCCGGACGGCCATCACCGCTCCGGCAGACGCTCCAGATCGCGGGCGCGTCGGCCGGATAGAAGGAGTCGAAGCCCAGCTCCTTCACCGCGCAGCCGAAGAAGGCGTTGTCCCCGACGGTATCGGGACCGCTGCCCTGAAAGTCGATGCGTTCGATCTGCTCCCGGACCGACGCCCAGGGGGCGCGGAACCGGTAGTAGTCGTCCATGGGGCCGCTGCCCGAGATGCGCAGCGTGCCGCCGCTGTATTCCCAGGTCAGCGAGGGACCGCAGGAGCCGGAACGGGGCTCGTCCCCGCCGCCAGCGCCGTGCACAGCAGCGCCAGCGCGAAAGCGGCGAGCAGCAGGGATACCGCGCGGTTTTTCATGGCCTTACAGCGAAGCGTCCTCCGTGACCCTGCCGGCCTTGCCGGAGGTCATGACGACCTTGAAGGACTGGCCCTTCTGACCGCGGACGATCCAGCTGGTCTTTTTGCGGATGGCGCCGCGCTGGCCCGTGCCCTGGGTGATGCCCCAGGAGGTGGTGGTGTAGCCGCTCATGCCCTCCAGGTGGCCCAGCTCCGCGGGCTCGCCGCCCTCGACGACCTCCACGCCCTCCAGCGCCAGGCTGACGCCCTTGAGGCGCTTGGACTTGAGGCCCTCCTTGAAGACGTAGGTGGGCATATAGCCGCGGTTGCCGCAGGTGACCTCGACCTTGAACAGGTCCTCGCCCACCTGGGTCGTTTTGACCTCGTCGATATGCAGCAGCGGCAGCAGCTTCATGCCGCGCAGCATGAAGGCCGTATGCTTGGCGACCTCCTGCTCCAGATAAGCGGGAGGCGGGTTCTGGGAGACGAACTTGGCGTCGCAGCCGCCGATCTCCACGGTGCCCAGCTGAGGATGCTCAAAGGATGTCCAGGGCTGGTAGACGTCCGTGCCGATGTGCTCGTCGATCCACTTGAGCATGGCGCACAGCTCGTTTTCCTTCTCCGCGTCGGTCTTGTTCTCCTTGGGCGGGTAGACGGGGTGCAGGCCGGAGCGCTCCGCCAGATCCCAGCACTCGATGGTCATGGCCGGGATGCCGAGGGCGAAGTGGCAGAAATCGTCGAAGCCGCCGCAGGTCTGGGGCGCGGACTGGGGCATATAGTCGTCGTAGACGTTGAGGATCGGGTAGCCGTTCTCCTGCTGGGCGATATTGCAGATGGCGCGGTACAGGTCGATGTCCTGCTTGATGGCCTGCTTGGCGCTCTTGTAGCCGGGGGTGAAGAGGTTCTGGCCGCCTGCCGTGTGCATATCGACGACAAAGCAGACGTTGGGATGGGCCAGCAGGAAGTCGGCGTTGTGGCGGGTCTCGGGGTTCGACAGCGGATAGTCGCCGGAGCCGCGCTGGACGTCCTCGGTCTGCCAGCCGATGGGGTAGTTGCGGTTGAAGTCGTTGCCGAAGGGCGCGGGCGCGGCCTCGATGTCCACGCCGTTCCACTTGCCCTCGATCTCGCCCTCGTCATAGACGTTGTAGAAGTCGCCGAACAGATCGTCGGGCTGACGGCGCGTCATGACGCGGGGGTCCTTTTCGGAGACCTTCCAGGCGCCGTAGGGCGTCTTGACGCGCATGAGGCGGATGACGCCGTCGCCGTCCATGTCCTTGCGCTGGACGCCGGGCATGGGCGCGGCGAACGGGTAATACCGCGGCGCGGAGCGCAGGGTGCCCGGGGTGGTCAGGTAATACTCCGAGCCGTCGGGAGAGACCCGGGGCAGGGCGTAGACCGTGTAGTTTTTGAGGATGTGCTGGATGCTCGCGTCGTCAAGATTGCTGAAAATGGTGTCCAGCAGGTACATGACCGTCATGGAGCCGGTCACCTCGCCCGCGTGGATGTTGCCCTCCACGTAGAAGGCGGGCTTGTCCTCGAAGGCGCCGGTGGACTTGTCCGTCACCTGCAGCAGCAGGGTCTCGCGCCCCTCGGGCGTCGTGCCGATGGAGATCAGCTCCGTCAGCTCGGGATGCGCCTGGGCATACCCCTTGAGCAGGGCTTCGATCTCACCGTAGAGATAATAATGGTCGTAGACTTGCGTGTGCTTCATGAGTGCCTCCTTTTGTATAGTTGACAGTTGACAGTTTCGGCGTCAGCGTCGCCGACGATTGAAAAGCGCCGGCGTCAGTTCTGCCCATACTGCTTCCATTTTATCACTTTCCCTGTTTATACCGCAATAGCTGAGCGCAAAAAAAGCCCCGCCTTTCGGCGGGGCGTGAATGATCGTCTTATCTGACGGGCATCAGCTGCTGGAGGGCCTCCATCAGCTGGTCGGCGGTGACGACGGTCTCGCCGGCAGCGGGAGCGGTCTGGGGCTTCTCGCTGGTGGCGGCCATATTGGAGACCGCGGTCATCGTGATCTCGGCGGTCTCGGGGATGACCAGGGTCATCGTGGCTTCGCCCTTCTTGGCGTCGCCCTCGGCCTTCATGGTCATGGTCACCTGAGGCTCCTCGGTGGTGGTCATGTTCATGTCGGCGGTGACCTTGTTCAGCTTCTCGCCGCGCATGGCGACCTTCATGTTGAAGTCCATCTTCATAGCCTCGGCCATCTCGGCGGCGGCTTCCCCGTCGATGGCCGTCATGGCCTTGGCCAGGGTCTTTTCATCGCTGTGCAGCGTGTAGGTCTTGTTGGTATTGCCGGTGACGGTGATGCACTCGTCGCCCATCATGCCGTCATACACGGCAGCCATCATCAGGGCGGCCTGATCGGGGGCCATATAGCCCATCAGCTCGCTCATGGAGCCGTCGGCGAACAGCAGGCGCAGCAGCTTGCCCATGGTGAAGCTGCCGGAGTTGGCCTGCTCCATCAGCGCAGCCATGTCGAGGCCGGAGCCCTCGGCCAGCGCGTTCATATCGACGCTCAGCCAGGCGTTCTCGGGCACGCCCAGCATCGCCAGCAGCGCGGAGCGCAGGTAGATGCCGTTCTCGACGTTGGAGATCGCTTCGATCTGCGCGCCGTTCAGCATCTGGACGGTGGCTTCGGCGTCGATCTGCATGTTGTTCAGCAGCGCCGCGAGGCCGCCCAGCTCCAGGCCCAGGGTGTAAGAGCCGGAGGAGTTCTTGCCGTCGGTGATCTCGCTGCCGTTGACGGTGAGCTTCAGGGGCTCGCCCTCGATGCCGGCGATCTTGGCGGTCAGAACAACGTTCGCGTCGGACTTCTGGTTGCCCTCGGGCAGCTGAGCCTTGACAAGGGCGTTCATCATCTCATTGAACTTCGTGAAGTGCGCGTCGATGGCGGCTTCGGTCTTGTCCCAGTCGATCAGGTACGCCACGCGCAGGGGCTGGCTCCAGGACACGTTCATGCCCAGGGCCTCGCCCACGAAGCGGACGGGGATCAGCGTGCGGCTGTTCTCAACGTCGACGTAGGGGGCCACGTCCATCTCCACGGTGCGGGAAGCGCCGTTCTCGGTGATGATCAGAGCCTTGCTGTCAAGCTCCATGTGGATGGCCTTGCCGTTTTCAAAGGCGGCGTCGATCTTGCCGTTGTCGTAGTCGACCTTCGCGCCCATGCTCTCCAGCGCGGCGCGGAAAGGAACCAGGGTGCGGCCGTCCTTCGCCGTGGGGATGGCGTCGGGGAAGGTCATGTACTGACCGTTCAGCCAGACGTTGATGTCTTCATAGGGCATCTGGGCGCGGGCCAGGGCCACGGGATCGGGGGCGTCGTCCTTGACCATGCCGGGGCCGTCCAGCATATCGCCGGGGTTGGGGGAGATCAGGATGGACGTGGGGCCGTCGGCGCCGCCGATGATCCCCACAGAGGGCTCGACGGCGAAGGCCGTGACGCCCAGGGACAGCATCATGGCCAGCACCATGATGACAGACAGGATTTTCTTCATAAAATATTCCTCCTTGTATCGTACAAGCGGGCTTGTTCGGACAGATGTATTATAATACAACAAAGGACCGATTACAACCCTAACCGACGATCCGGAACAGGGAAGTTTCCTCGCTGAACCCCTTGAGGTTGTACAGCACGGTCATCTCCGTGATCCCGGCCTCCCGGGCGTAGGCCCGCAGCGACCCGGCGAAGGACCGCAGGTCCACCACGTGGATCTCGGCATAGTGGGGGATCAGGAACTGGACGTAGGTGTTGGCGTAGGAATCCTTCACCAGCAGCAGCTTCCCGCCCTCCTGTCCCGTGCGGATGACGGTCAGCGCCTGATTGCCGCCGAGAAAGACGGAGTATTTGTCCTTTTTGCTGAGGTACGACCGGTCGTAAAGCCCTTCGGTCACGGCGCCGGAGCGGTTGTGCTCCACTGTGGGGCTGCCGTACGCAAAGGCCGTGATCGCGTCCTTTTTCTCATAAATGCCAGCCCGGGAGAACGTGGTGCCCAGGAAGTCCTCAGTCAGGACCTCCTGCACGAAGGCGTCCTGCGCCAGCGCGTCGTCCCGCAGGGCGTAGACGTACCAGGCCCCCAAGGACGTCCAGTGGTGGTCGGTGTAATAATAAATGTATTCATCCCGATGCGCCTCCAGCGCAGAAAGGGCGTCATACGTCAGCAGGTCCGACGCCCGCTCCAGCAGCGACGCCTGATCCACGTCGGGCGTGGGCAGGCCCACCTGCTCCCGCAGCACGTGGGAGGCCGTGGGGATCAGCATCACGTCGAAGCGGTCCAGCTCGGCGTAAAGCGCCTTCGCCTGCCGCAGGTAGTCGAGGTTCTTCTCATACCGCGCCTCGTCGACCTCGTCGAAGACCTCCATCATCCGGCCCTCCTTCGTCACGTAGACGCCGCCGGTGTCCCTGCGCCCGGCCAGCAGGTCGAGCCTGCTTTTCAGCGCGATCCAGCGGTCCCGCAGGGGGAAGCCGTCCGTCACCCAGTCCTCGAACCCCCGGGTGAAGTCCCCGGCGAAGAGGCTCTGCAGCGTCAGCGCGGGCCGCCCCGCCAGATAGCGGTTCTCATTGTCGGAGTAGACGCGTTTGGGGCTGAGCCAGAAGCCGAAGAACAGCGCGGCCAGCGCCAGCGTGAAGACGGCCGTATTCACTTTTCCTTTCATGCGGTCGCCTCCCTAAAAACGGAAATAGAGGAACGGGTTGTAGGTTCCCGCCACCAGATACGCAAGCGAGCCGATCAGCCCCGCCAGCATCGCCGCGCCCGCCAGCGCGGGACTGTCGCCGGGCTTTTTCCACAGCCTCCGGGACAGGGGCGTCGAGCCCAGCGCCGCCGCCAGCAGCAGCGGCCCCAGCGTCAGCAGGTAATAGACCGCCGCGCCGCTGCACAGCGGCGCACCGATCCCGATCATCGTCCCCATGTACCGCAGCGCGTCCGGCAGCCGATCCATGGCGAACAGCACCCAGCCGAAGCACACCGCCGCCATGGTGTAGACGTGCGGCCACACCCGGCCCCGCTCCAGCCGCTTCAGCAGAAACAGCTTCTCGATCGCCAGCAGCACGAAGTAATAGAGCCCCCACAGCAGGAAGTTCCACCCTGCGCCGTGCCACACGCCCGTCAGCAGCCAGACGATCAGCATGTTGACGATCTGCCGCCGCAGGCCCCGGCGGTTGCCGCCCAGGGGGATGTAGACGTACTCCCGGAACCAGGTGCCCAGGGAGATGTGCCACCGCCGCCAGAACTCGGTGATCGAGCGGGCGACATAGGGATAATCGAAGTTCTCCGGGAACGTGAAGCCCAGCATGTGCCCCAGGCCGATGGCCATGTCGGAATAGCCGGAGAAGTCGAAATAGATCTGGAACGCGTAGGCGATGATCCCGATCCACGCGCCCAGCACCGAGGGGGCCGTCATGGCCGAGAAATATTTCCAAACCTCGCCCATGGTGTTGGCCAGCAGCACCTTCTTGCTCAGCCCGCACACGAACCGCGCCGCCCCCGCGCCGAACTGGTCGGCGGAGTGGACGCGGCCCTTCATCTGCTCCGCCACGTCCTTGTAGCGGACGATGGGCCCCGCGATCAACTGGGGGAACAGGGAGACGTAAGCGCCGAAGGCGATGGGGTCCCGCTGCACGGGCGCCTGCCCGCGGTAGACGTCGATGGTGTAGGACATGGTCTGGAACGTGTAGAACGAGATGCCGATGGGCAGCCGCAGCCGCGGCACCGGGATCGAAAGCCCCGTCAGCCCGTTCAGGGACGTGACGAGAAAGCCGCTGTACTTGAACACGCCCAGCAGCGTCAGGTTGATGACGACGGATGACAAAAGCGCCAGCTTCGCCCTTCGCGTCCCCCGGTATTTATCGACTAAAATGCCGTGGATATAGTCCACCACCGTGGAAAACAGCATCAGCGTGACGAACACCGGCTCGCCCCAGCCGTAAAACACAAGGCTCAGCAAAAACAGCGTCAGGTTTTTCACCCGCCGCGGCGACAAATAATAAACCCCCAGCGCCAGGGGCAGAAAGATCGCGAGAAACGTCGGACTGCTGAAGATCATAAGGTCCCTCCGAGGGAAAGCATACAGATAAACTTTATAATATACCGGGAGGGAAGTCAAGCCGAATCGTCGATTGACAATGGACAATTGTCGTGCCTGCGGCGCATCCGATACCGCGCTGCGCGTGGGACCAATGCCCTGGCTCCCTCTCCGAGGGAGCTGTCTGCGAAGCAGACTGAGGGAGTTGCCCCGGGATGCACACGGCCCCGGGTCGTGGTCGCCAGATCGGCACCGGGATGGATTCGATATCGTCAAGGGCAAGATCCTTCGACTCCGCTGACGCTCCGTTCGGGATGACATGCTTGGAGCGGATTGTGTCGTAGGGGCCGATGACACATCGGCCCATGATCATGCTTCCGTTTTGTGGTCTTTGTAGCGGCGGCCTGTGGCCGCCATGACTGGCTCGCGCACATCACGGCTCCGTCAGCAAAGCCTCCCTCTGTGTCTGAACACGCGTGTCTCAGCCTGCGGCTGAGCCTTTCGCGCGGAATAGGGAGGGATACTCGCCCCGCAAAAGAAGACCTTTTTGCGGGGACCCCGAGACCGCGTCAGCGGTGGAAGGAGTTGCCCCGGCCTTAGAGCCGCTCCGGAAACGTGTGCTGTTGGGTACAACTCCCTCAGTCAGTCGGCGTCTGCCGACTGACAGCTCCCTCACGGAGGGAGCCAAGGAAGGGCACGGCGCACATCGCGGCCCCGGGTCGCGTCGTAGGGAACGATGCCCACATCGGCCCATGATCACGCCCGCGTTTTGTGGTCTTTGTAGCGGCGGCCTGTGGCCGCCATAACCCGTCCGCGCACATCATGGCCCCGGACAGTGGTCTTCGTAGGGAACGGTGCCCACACCGTTCCGCACCGCCCAGCACACATCACGGCCCCGGAAATGCGTCCCCCCTCCGGTTCTCAATCAAAAAAAGAGCCGGCCCTGCGGCCGGCTCTGCGCTTTCGTGACCTTATTCCTCTTCCTCTTCGTCCTCTTCCTCTTCCTCGTCCTCGTCTTCCTCATACAGCTCGTCCTGGCGCTCGGAGAAGATCTGGTACATCTCGTCGTATTCCTCCTCGTCGTCCAGGGTGACGAGGCTCTCGTCGTCGCCGTCCAGCTCCAGCTTCATGATGATCAGCTCGTAGCTCTCGTCGAGATTCATCTCCGCGGGCAGAAAAGCGTAATACGTCTCGCCGTTGTACTCCACGGTGTCCAGCAGCTCGACCTCCAGGTCGTTGCCGTCCTCGTCGGTGAGGGTCATGATATCTCTGTCAAAAAACTCATCCATGATGGTTTCCTCCGTCAGTCTCTATGATACAACATATTATAGCAAACACGGGCGAAAAGGCAACTCGTTTTTGGCGCTTTTCCGAAAAAAATACCGGTTGACAGCCGCCGCGGGCGATGCTATAATAGCAAAGCGAAAAGAAAGCAGGATCATACCATCCTCACCTCCATGAAAAAGAAGAGGTCAACATCGATGCGGCGTCGGGGCATGCCCCGGCATCTCTCCATGTGTGCAAAGGACGGTATCATCTGCCGTCCTTTTTCAATTTTTTGGGAGGTGTTTCAGCATTAGCGCGCAAGAGCATCAAATCAACGAAGAGATCACCGATAAGGAAGTGCGTCTCATCGACTCCGACGGAGCGCAGCTCGGTATCGTCACAGTGCAGCACGCCATGGAGGTGGCGGCCCAGCGCGGACTCGATCTGGTGAAGATCGCGCCGAAGGCCGAACCCCCCGTCTGCCGTGTGATGGATTACGGCAAGTTCCGCTTCGAGCAGGCCAAGAAGGAAAAAGAGGCCCGGAAAAATCAGAAGGTCGTCGAGATCAAGGAAGTCCGTCTGTCGGCCAAGATCGACGTTCACGACTTTGAGACCAAGGTCAGGGCGGCGCAGAAGTTCCTTGCCGGCGGCGACAAGGTCAAGGCCTCCATCCGCTTCCGCGGCAGGGAGATGGCCCACACCAATATCGGTCTTGAAGTCATGACCCGCTTCGGCGAGGCGCTCACCGGCTACGGCACGGTGGAGAAGGCCCCCAAGCTGGAGGGCCGTCAGATGCTGATGTTCCTGGCCCCTGAAAAGAAAAAGTAAGCCCCCAAACAGAGAGGAGAAAAAGTCATGCCCAAAATAAAGACTCACAGCGGCGCGAAGAAAAGATTCACGGTCACAAAGAGCGGCCTGATCAAGCGCGGCAGCGCCAAGAGGCGTCACGATATCAAGGGTTGCAAGTCCAAGCAGAAGATGCGTCATCTGCGCAAGGCGATGTTCGTCGACGAGACCGTCGCCCCTCAGATCAAGCGCCTGATCCCCTACAAATAATCAACCCCGATAACGAAAGGAAAGGTCAATAATGGCAAGAATTAAGGGCGCGCTGATGACGCGCAAGAGAAGGAAAAAGATCATTAAGCTGGCCAAGGGTTATTGGGGCACCAAGAAGAGCCACTATAAGATGGCCAACCAGCAGGTCATGAAGTCCGGCAACTATGCTTACGTCGGCCGCAAGCAGAAGAAGCGCGACTTCCGCAAGCTGTGGATCACCCGTATCTCGGCTGCCTGCAAGCAGAACGATATCAACTACTCCAAGTTCATGAACGGCCTGAAGAGAGCCGGCGTCGATCTGAACCGCAAGATGCTGTCCGAGATCGCCATCGCCGACAAGGAGGGCTTCTCCGCTCTGGTCGCCAAGGCCAAGGCCGCTCTCTAAAAACGTCCGCAAGCGCCGCGTCCCTGCGGCGCTTTTCTTATCAATTTCGGAGGAAGCTATGGAAGATCCCAAGAAAGTCATCCGCATCATGACCGTGCTGACGATCCTCTGCGCGGTGTGCGCCGCCTACACGGGCGTCAACATGCTGGCCACGGCCTCGTGGCTGAACATCCTCAACTGTCTGGCCTCCGCCGTCTGCGCCTTCATCGCCATGCTGCAGCTGCTGATGGTCAAGCAGGCGTACCGGGACAGCGACGACGAGGACAAATAGCGGAACCATCCGGCCTTTTTTGCAGTCAAAGGGATAAAAAGGAGGTCTCGCCATGAAACGCCGCGTCAAGCTCAGGCCCTCCCGCGCCTCGTCGATCCTGGGGCTGTGCATGGGGGCGCTGATGTGCGTCATCGGTCTGTTCTTCGCCGTGCCCACCTTCGGCCTCGTCGGCATCCTGTGGACGGTCATGGCCGCCTGCATCACGGCCTACGCCGCCATGCCCCTCTTCCGCGAGGACGGCTCCGACGGCCGCACCGTGATCATCGAGGATGAGGACGACCCCGCCGGGGACGCCGAGCAGCGCCTGCGCTCCCTGCAGGACCTGCTGGACAAGGGCCTCATCACCCGAGAGGAGTACGACAAAAAACGCAGGGACGTCATCGATAAGCTGTAGATAGCCTGTCGCAAATCAGGATTTGCGACAAGGAAGGGCCCGCCGGATCAAGGTCATGATCCGGCTCGGGCCGGTCTGCTGCAGCGCACGCCTTAACAGGCGCACGTTTGCAGACCGGAAGGTGTGATTTCGTCGGCGCATGTCCGCCGAAATCACAGATACATTACCGCTCGCGGTGCGAGCGTAAAGCTGATCGGCCAACAAACGTCTCGTATACTGACTCTATTGGAGCCGCCTGGACAGGCGGCTCTATTTACACTTGCTTTTATATCGATTTTCAAATAAAATGGACTCAAGAGGTGATCGACATGAACGAGCTGGAAGAGGCCCGTCAGGATATCAACGAGATCGACGAGAAAATGGCCGAGCTGTTCGTCCGCCGCATGGAGGCGTCGGCCCGGGTGTTGAGCTATAAACGCGAGAACGGCATGCCCATCTTCGACCCCGAGCGCGAGGGTCAGGTGATCGAAGCCGGCCTGCGCCGCATCGAAAACGGCGCATACAAGGAGTATTACCGCCGGTTCATCACGCTGCTGATGGACATCTCCAAGGACTACCAGCGCACGCTGCTGGAGGAGCATCGGGACATATGAACTTCACCTGCGGACGCAATCTGCGCCTGACGCTGTTCGGCGAGTCCCACGGCGCGCTGGTGGGCGTGACGGCCGACGGCCTGCCTGCGGGCATCCCCGTGGATGAGAGTCGGATGCAGGCGTGGCTCGACCTGCGCCGCGCCTACGGCGACCTGTCCACCGCCCGGCGGGAGGAGGACGTCCCCCGCGTCGTCACAGGCGTTTTCGAGGGCAGGACCGACGGGGGTCCGCTGACGATCCTCATCGACAACAAGGCCCAGCGCAGCGGCGATTACCCCGAACGCGTCTTCCGCCCCTCCCACGCGGACTACACCGCCTGCGCGAAGCTGGGCGGCTATAACGACTACCGCGGCGGCGGCAGCTTTTCGGGCCGCATGACCGCGCCCCTCGCGGCCCTCGGCGGCCTGCTGAGCGCCTGCCTGGAATCGTCCGGCGTCACCGTGGGCACCCATATCTCCCAGTGCGGCGACGTCCGGGACGAGGATTTCAGCGAGGAACTGACCGAGCTTGCGCAGCAGGTGCGCGATATGGCCGGCAAGCGCTTCGCCGTGCTGAACGAGGAGCGCGGCGAGGAGATGCAGGCGCTGATCCGGGAAGCGCGGGAGGACGGCGACTCTGTGGGCGGCGTGCTGGAAACGGCCGTCTGCGGTCTTCCGGCCGGCGTCGGCGCGCCGTATTTCGATTCGCTGGAGGGCGTTCTCAGCCGCCTTCTGTTCTCGATCCCCGGGGTCAAGGGCGTGGAGTTCGGCCTGGGCTTCGGCTTCGGCTACCTGCGCGGCAGCGAGGTCAACGACATGCTGACGAGCGAGGACGGCAAGGTGCTGACGAAGAGCAATTTCTCCGGCGGGATCAACGGCGGCATCAGCAACGGCATGCCGGTCGTCTTCCGCACGGCCTTCCGCCCCACGCCGTCCATTTCAAAAAAGCAGCAGACCGTGGACCCGCAGACGCTGGAGGAAAAGGAGCTGGAGCTCCGGGGCCGCCACGACCCCGCCATCTTCCACCGCGCCCGCGTGGTGGTGGACGCCATGACGGTCATCGGTCTGTTCGATCTGATGCTGGAAAGGGACCGCGACGTATGGACCGGGAGCCTGTAAACCTGCTGTTCATCGGCATGCCCTCGGCGGGCAAAACGACGGTCGGCGCGCTGGTGGCTGACCTGCTGGGGCTGCCGTTTTACGATTTTGACCGCGTGATCGAAGCGAACACGGGCCGCACCGTCCCGGAGATCTTCCACGAGGACGGCGAGAGCGCCTTCCGCGCCCTGGAGCACGAAACGGCGCTGGCCCTGGCCGAAAAGCGCGGCGTGGTGCTGTCCCCCGGCGGCGGGATCGTGGAGAACGCCGTGGCCATGGCGGCCCTGCGGGAACACGCCGTCACCTGCCGCCTGCTGCGGGACCCGGCGCTGATCGACGTCACGGGCCGCCCGCTGCTGCAGCGGCCCGGCGCCGTGGAGCGCCTGTTGGCGCGCCGCGGGCCGCTTTACGACAAATACGCCGATTTCACCGTGGAAAACAACGACGCGCCCGGCGACTGCGCCCGGCGCGTCATCAAGCGATTCGAGGAGCTGACAAAATGATCGCCGTCATCCAGCCCTCCCGCCCCGTCGGTCCGGTGCGGCCGCCCTGCTCCAAGAGCCAGGCCCATCGGGCCCTTTTTTGCGCTTACGCGGCAGGGGGCGGGCAGGCTTCCCTGCCCGATGAGTCCGCGGACCTCCGGGCGACGAAGCGCGTCATCGACGCGCTGGAAACAGGATCGGGCGGCGCCGACTGCGGCGCTTCGGGCTCGACCCTGCGCTTTGCGCTGCCCTTCGCGCTGATGACGGGGCGTCCCTTCACCTTCACGGGGGAGGAGCGGCTGTTCGAGCGCCCCATGGACGTCTACGAGCGCCTCTGCGCCCGTCACGGCTGGCAGTACGACCCGGCCCCCGGGCATCTGACGGTCTGCGGGACCATGGGCGCGGGGCAGTACGACCTGGGCGACTGCGCGTCCTCCCAGTTCCTCACCGGCATGATGCTGGCGCTGGGGAGTTTGCCGGAGCGCTCGACGATCCGCTTCGACGCGCTGCCCTCCGCGCCGTATATCGGGCTGACGGCCCACGTGATGGCGCGCTTCGGCTGCCGTCCGTCGCTGCGCGAGCGCAGCGTCACCGTGGGCGGCGGCTATACGCCCGCCGCTTTCACCCCCGAGGGCGACTGGTCCCAGGCCGCCGTCTGGGCGGCCATGGGCGCGCTGGGCGGCGACGTGACGCTGGAAAACATGAACGACGACAGCCTGCAGGGCGACCGGATCATCGTGCTCCGTCTTAAGCAGATGGGCGCAGACGTGGACCGTCACCGCTTTCGCGGCGGCGTGCTGCGCGCGCTTGACTTCGACTGTACGGACTGTCCCGATCTGGCCCCTGTCGCCGCTGCCGTCGCCTGCTTCTGCGAGGGCGAGACGCGCATCCTCAACGCGGGACGTCTGCGCGTCAAGGAGTCCGACCGCGCCCACGCCCTCGTCACGATCATCAACGACCTGGGCGGCGCGGCGCAGGACTGCGGCGACTGTCTGCTGATCCGCCCGATACGGCCGACGGGCGGGGAGACGCGGAGCTTCGGCGACCACCGCATTGCCATGGCGGCCGCGCTGATCGGCTGCTTTGCCGCGGGTCCCGTGACGCTTCGCGGCGCGGAGGCCGTCGAAAAATCCTACCCGGCCTTCTGGGACCATCTGAGCTCGCTGGGCGTGAGGGTGACGCTGCATGAAGACTGAAAGACCGTCGCTGTTCTCGCGCATCCTGTCGCTTCTGGCGGGGATCGCCATCCTGCTGACGCTCTGGGGCGGCTGGCTGTACCTGCGCTATTCGCAGGTCCCCCGGGGCGAGCTGCAGCTCCACTTTCTCGACGTGGGAGAGGCCGACTGCGCGCTTGTCAAAAGCGGGGAGCACTATATGCTCATCGACGCCGGGGACGCCCAGGACGGGCGGCGCATCGTCACGTATCTCCGGCGACACGGCGTCAGGCGTCTGGACGTGTTCGTCGCCACTCACCCTCACGCCGACCACATCGGCGGCGCCGCCTACGTGCTGGATCACGTGGCCGCGGATCGCGTCTATCTCTCGCCCTGGGTCAACAACACCGACGTCTATTACGACATGATGGACAAGCTGGACGAGTGCGGGATCGAGTACCTCGTCCCGCGCACCGGCGAGAGCTTCGCCCTGGGCCGCGCCGCCGTCACCTTCGTCGGCAACGGCGACAACGAGGACTCCGCCAACAACGCTTCCCTCGTCCTGCGCGTCGATTTCGGCGACGATTCCGCTTTGTTCACCGGCGACATCGAGTGGGGCGCGGAGCAGGATCTGGTGGACGACGGCGCGCATCTCGAAGCCGACCTCCTCAAGGTGCCGCACCACGGCAGCGAGAGCAGCTCGTCTCAGGTCTTCCTGGACTGCGTCACGCCGGAGATCGCCGTGATCTCCGTGGGCGCGGACAACCCCTACGGCCACCCGTCCCCGGGCACGCTGAGCCGCCTGGACTGCTGGGTCTGCCGCACCGACCAGCTGGGCAATATCGTCTATGACTCCGACGGCAGCGGCCTGACCTTCGTGGACGAGGACGCTCTCTATCCCCACGTCTATATCGCCAACACCCGCACCGGCGTCTACCATCGCCTGGACTGCGACGCCCTCCCCAAATGGCGCAGCGCCAGGGTCTACTTCCACAAAAAACAGGTGGAGGAAGCCGGCTTCCGCGCCTGCGGGAGATGCTATCCATAATGAAAAACGGCGTGACCGCTTCGGTCACGCCGTCGTTCTATCGTTCTTTGATCTCCACCTGCGAATGTCCGGCGTCGTCCTCGTAGACGATGACGGTGTAGCGGTACTCCTTGTCGCCGTCGCGGATTGTGAAGTCGGCGTCGCCGAAGGCGGCGGCGCGGATGCGGACCATGCTGTCCGGCCCGGTGCGCTCCACGGAGACGGCGATGGTCCCCTCGCCGCCTTCGACGACCTCGGCGTTTTCCGTCAGCACGGGGTCGTCCGGCAGGAACATGGCTGTGTCGAAGTTCACCGCCGGGCGCAGCAGCAGGACGGCCGCCGCGGCGCAGATCGACAAAGCCAGGCCCGTCAGACGCTGGGCGGGCGTTTTCGTGAACACCAGCAGATACGCCACAACCTGCCCCAGGCAGAACAGCGTCGTGACGATCAGCCGCGGGAAGCGCTGCGCCCCCTCTGCGCACGTGTACGCCAGCAGGCAGAGGATCGGCGAGAGGATCAGCAGGCTCAGCCAGTTCCGCTTTTTGATATACCAGCCGATATACGCCGCCGGGAAGGTCAGCAGCGTTGCGATGAACCAGTATTTGTAATAGCCGAACAGCCCCCAGCCCTGCCAGGAAAAGGGCACCTGCAGCAGGTAGATCAGCGGCTGGCTGACGAGGAAGAAGACGAAGGTCTTCATGGCCGACTCCAGCGGGCTTTTGCAGTTCGACATGATGAGGATGGCCAGAAAGACCCACGCCTCCAGATAGACGCCCATGCGCTGGAAAGACGTGTTCTTGAAGACGGGGACGATGAGGAACACCGCCGTGAGGGCGGCGGACAGCACAGCCAGCAGCAGCACGGCGGGCCAGCCCATGTTCAGCCCGCCGTACAGCTTGCCGACGGTGCGTTTTTTATTCATTGCGATCGCCTCGTTTCGTTTACAGCGCTGCCAGCAGCTCGTCGGTGGTGACGACGTGGCAGTAGATGTTGTTGAGGATCTCCAGCTCGTTGTCGTGCAGCCGCTGGGTGGCGGCCATGGAGGCGTCCTCGATCAGCCAGACTTTGAAGCTCTCGTCGGCCAGTCCGCGGACGGTGCCGGAGACGCACTGATCCGTCAGCACGCCCGTGACGACAACCGTGTCGATCCCCATGTTGCGCAGCCAAAGCCGCAGAGGCGTGCCGGCGATGACGTTGTCGGTTGTCTTTGTCACCACGATCTCGTCGGGCAGCGGCGCAAGCGCGGGGACGATCTCGGCCCGCGGGTCCCCGGGCGGCAGCAGGAGCTCGTTGTAGCCCGTGGCCTTCTGATCCAGCGACCGGTCGCGCCCGTCGCGCTTCTGTCCCTGGATCCTGGCGAAGCACACGTCCATGCTCAGCTCCCGGAAGGCGTTCAGCAGCCGGACGTTGTTGGGGACCACCCGCTCGTCGATGGCGCGATAAAACGGCTCCCACCGCGCGCGTTCCCGCGCGTCCATGTAGTCCGGACGCGTGATGAACACGTGCTGCATATCCACGATCAAAAGCGCCGTTTTCGCCCGGTCGATCTCGATCCGGCCCAGATCGTCGTCGTTTTCGTAATAAAAGGAAAGATGTCTGTCGTTGACGCGCATGGCTCGACCTCCGTTCGATTTCATAACGACCCTATTATACGGCATCCCGCCGCGCCTGCAAAGCATTTTTTTCAAAAAAGCATTGACAAACACGCCGTCATCTGGTATTATAACTAAGCGCCGAAGAGAGCGCGGGCGTGCCGCGACTGTGCTGGTGTAGCTCAGCAGGTAGAGCAGCTGATTTGTAATCAGCAGGTCGGGGGTTCGAATCCGTCCACCAGCTCCACTTCGGTAAAACAGAATATGGGAGAATTCCCGAGTGGCCAAAGGGGGCAGACTGTAAATCTGTTGTCACTGACTTCGGTGGTTCGAATCCACCTTCTCCCACCATGAAAAAAGCACTGCGAAAGCAGTGCTTTTTTCAATGAAGTCGCCCCTTACGGGGCTAATGAAGCAGAATGAAGACGCTGCGCTAATGAAGAAATGAGAACGAGAGAAATGAGTGCGGGGCGACTTCACTTCATCAGGCAACGCAGTTGCCGTCTTCATTAAGCCGTGAGGCTGACTTCATTAGGCGCAGAGCGCCGTCTTCATTCTCTTGACCCCATTTCTGTCCTGTGGTAAAGTGAAACTCAGAGGTGAGAGATATGCGCAGCGACCAGTTATCCGTACAGTCTATGGACTTTGCGGTTTCAATCATCAACCTTGTCAAAAACCTGAAAGCAAAACACGAGTCTGTGATCTCCAATCAAATTGGCCGTTCCGGAACCTCCATCGGCGCAAATATCCGTGAGGCGCAATATGCTCACGGAAAGGCAGACTTTATCGCCAAACTGCAGATCGCTCTGAAAGAAGCAAACGAGACCGGGTATTGGCTGGAGCTGCTGTACAGAACCAACTATCTGCCGGAAGAAGAATACAAAGCGCTCAATTCCGCATGTGCGGGCATACGAGTCATGTTGATCTCATCCATCAATACTGCCAGGCAGAACATGAATCAGGGCAGCTGATCAAGCCCGCAAGCGGCACCACGTATCAGGTTTATATTGATAATGATAGTGGGGGCGACCTCGTTGCATTGAAACAGCCCCGCCTTCCGGCGGGGCTGTCGTTTTTTATCACGCTATTCTCTTACTTCCTTGCCGCAGAAGCGGATGGCGGCCTTGGCCAGGGCCTCGGTGGCGTCGATGGCGTCATCCTTGAGGTCCAGCCACTCGAAGATCAGGGGGATCTCGGTGCAGCCCATGATGAAGATGTCCGCGCCTCGGTCGCGCAGGTTCTGCATGATGGAGCCGAACACCGCGCGGTCCGGCGTCTGACCGGCCTTCACCTGATGGATGCAGTCCATGCACAGCGCCTGATGCTCCTCGTCGGGCACCACCAGCTCGAAGCCGTACTTCTCCACGGCCCGGGCGTACAGGCCCGTCTGCGCCGTGGCGGAGGTGGCCAGCAGGCCAGGATGGCGGCCCTCCGGCACGCATTTGGCGGCCTCCTCGATCAGATGGAGGAAGGGGATGTGGACGGCCTTCGTCAGCTCGTCATAGTAATAATGGGCCGTGTTGCAGGGCATGATCAGGCAGTCCGCGCCGATCGCCTCCAGCTTCTTCGCCGACTCCAGCATGTAGGGCAGGGGGCTCTCGCCGCCGTAGAGGATCGCCTGGGTGCGGTCGGGGATGCGGGCGTTGGAGTCGATGTAGACGCGGATGTGGTCGTTGTCGCAGTCGGCCTTCGTCAGCGAGACGATCTTCTTGAACAGGTCGGCCGTGGCCATGGGGCCCATTCCGCCCAGAATGCCAAGGGTCTTTTCCATTTCGTATAATTCCTCCGGGTGATTACTTTTTGTAAACGATCTCGCCGTTCTTGATCGTCATGCGGCAGTCGAGGACGTTCTCGATGTCGGCCGTGGGGTCCTTGGCGAAGACAGCCAGATGGGCCTTCTTGCCGACCTCGATGGTGCCGAGAGACTGATCCACGGCCAGCAGCTGCGCGGAGCTGAGGGTAGCGGCGCGGAGGGCCGCGAAGGGCGTCAGACCGGCCTTGACCATGAGGATCAGCTCCCAGGGCGTGCCGTTGTGGGGATTGTAGGGCGTGCCGGCGTCGGTGCCGCAGGCGAACTTCACGCCGGCCTTGACGGCCTTCTGGAAGGAGGCGAAATGGGTGTCGATGACCTTTTCGTTCTTCTTGACCACATATTCGGGGATGCCGCCCGCCAGACCGTACTTGTTGATGAAATGGGGCGCGCACAGCGTGGGCACCAGCCAGGAGCCCTGCTTCAGCATGGTTTCGATGATCTCGTCGTCCATGTAGATGCCGTGCTCGATGCAGTCGATCCCGGCGGCCAGGGCGTTCTTGATGCCCCGGTTGCCCTGGGCATGGGTGCAGACGCGGACGTTTTTCTTGTGGGCCTCCTCGACGATGGCCGTCATCTCGGGGATCGACAGCTGCTCGGAGCCCGGCTCCACGCCCTTGGTCATCACGCCGCCGGTGGCCATGACCTTGATCCAGTCGGCGCCGGCCCGCAGCATTTCGCGGGCGGCCTTGCGGCACTCGTCGGGGCCGTCTGCCTGGCGGCCCGTGGCCCAGCCGTGCCCGCCGGTCATGCAGATGCACTTGCCGGAGGTCTGCATGTCGGGGCCCTGGAGCCTGCCGTCAGCCACGGCGTCGCGCAGCTCCAGATCGATGAAATCGGCGGAGCCCACGTCGCGGACATAGGTGACGCCGGAGCTCAGATGGAGCTGCAGGTTATTGATGCCGCGGATCGTCGCCTCGGCGATGTTCTTTGGCCGCGGAGCCCGGGGATCGGGGTTGGAGGTGATGTGGACGTGGCAGTTGAACAGGCCCGGCGTGACGTATCTGCCCCGCAGGTCCACGCGCCTGGCGGAGGCGGGGACGGTGAGACCCTTGCCCACGGCGCGGATGATCCCATCCTCCACATAAATATCCTTCTGCTCGACTTTTTCATTCACGGCGTCGACCACATAGCCGTTTTTGAACAGGACCTTCATGTCTTACCTCCGCTTGGGCAGGATCTCGATCCAGTAGCCGTCGGGGTCCTCGATGAAATAGATGCCCATCTTGGGGTTGACGAAGCAGATGCAGCCCATCTCCTCGTGGAGCTTGCGGGCAGCCTCGAAGTCCTCGGTGACCATGGCCAGGTGCATCTCGTTGTCGCCCAGGTCGTAATGGTCCTTCTCCCAGTCGCGCAGCCAGGTCAGCTCCAGCCGGAAGCCCGTCTCATGGTCCTCCAGATAGGTGATGATGAAGCTGCCGTCCTCGGCCTCGCGCTGACGCTGGATCGTCAGGCCCAGCGCCTTCTCGTAAAAGGCCAGAGAGCGCTCGAGATTCGTGATGTTGAAGTTATAATGGTTGAACGCGAATTGCATGCTCGACACTCCTTTATTTAAATATTACAGCTCGAAAATCTGCCCCGGCGCCTCGATGACCGCCACGCGGTCTTTGAGCTCCGGGTGATGCGCCAGAAGCGCGGGGATGACGGAATAGTCGTCCCACATATGCATGGGGAAGATGTGCTCCGCCTGACAGTGCGTGAGGAAGCCCAGCAGGCCGCGCTCGCGGTCCTGCTCCTGCCGGGGGTCCAGCGGGAGGAACGCCAGATCGAAGCGCCTGCCGTCGAAGGGCCGGAGGAACGCCGGGTAGTCGCGCTCCATCTGCGCGTTCCATTCGGGGCCTTCCTCGTCCCAGACCCAGAGGTTCAGGTCGCCCGCGTGGTAGACGCGCGTCTCCCCGACCGTGACGGAGAAGGCGACGCCCTCGTCTGTGCTTCTGAGCGTCTCGACCGTCAGCCCGCCTGTCTGCGCGGTCTGATTCGGTCCCAGGAAGAGGATATCCTCGCCCGACGCCCTGATGTCGTCCGACAGGATATACGTGACGTCGTACCGCCCCCTCAGCTCGAAGATCGCGGGGACGAAGTGGTCGTGGTGGGCGTGGCTGGCGAAGACGTACAGCTTCTTGTCCGGGTCAAAGGCGGGCATCGCGCCCTGATAATAGTCGAACAGCAGCGTGCACCGCTCCAGCTCCACCGAAAACCCGCTGTGCCCGATGTACGTGACGGTCATGGTATCACTCCCCTGCGGTAAAGCGTTATAAAGATTATACCGCGCCCCGGTTGAGAATGCAATAAAAAACCCACCGCCGAAGCGGTGGGCGATGGGATGCTGTGAAAGTCTTTACTTCAGCAGCATGCCCAGCAGGTTCATCAGGCCGGAGCCGGAGCTCTGCTGCGTCTGCTGCTGGCCGCCGCCGAGCAGGGCGCCCAGGAGGCTGGTCATGTTGCCGCTGCCCATGAGGCCGCTCATGATGTCGGCCACGCCGGCCTGGCTGTTCTGCTGCTGGACCTGGTTGGTCTCCTTGCCGAGGATGCTCATCAGCAGGGGAGCCGCGGCGGCCAGGACGTTGGCGGTGTCCTTGGCGTTGACGCCGGACTGCTGGGAGATCTGGCTGACGACCTGGGCGGAGTTGGAGCCGAAGAGGTGGTTGACGATCTTCGCGCCGTCATCCAGATCGACGTTGCCCATGAAGGAGCTCAGGTTGCTCAGATCGCTGGCGGAGTGCTGCTGCAGGGCGCCGGCGAAGCCGGAGGCGGTATTCTGGTTGGTGGCCTGGTTCAGCGCGCCGTTCAGCAGGGAGGGCAGCGCGGCGCCCAGGACGCTCTGGACGTTGCTCTGGGGGACGTTGGTGGTGGTGCTCATGCTGCCGACCGTGTCGCTGGACAGCAGAGCGCCGAGCAGGGTAGAAAGATCCATGTTGGCCATGGGAGGGTTCCTCCAATTTCTTAATGATACCTGTATTATACAACCTTCTTCTTTCCAGCGTCAACCGACCGCGGGCAAATTGATAAAAAATCGTTGAGAAATGCGGAAAAGGGTGATACACTGTAGTCAGACCCATCGACATCATTTGACTATTGGAGGAATACGATATGGCAGAGAAAAAGACCCATACCCTCGTATCGGCCAGCGACGGTGCCAAGAAGCCCGCGGTGAAGCCCGCCGGGCAGACGACTGAGCCCGCCCCCGAGATGAAGGAAGCAAAGAAGAACGGCAACCCCACGGGGCTGCGCATCGGCGCCGTGTGCCTGTGGGTGCTGGCGTTCATCTTCGAGATCCTGGCCGTCATGATCCTGTTCGGCAAGATCAACATGACCTTCCTGCCCGTCATGTACCAGCTGATCCTGATGATCGTGCTGGATCTGGTGTGCGTCATCGTCGGCGCGCAGCTGTGGAAGAAGGCCAACCACATCGACCCCGTGTCCGAAAAGAACAAGGCGAAGTTCTGGCTGTGGAACAACATGGGCGTCATCGCCTGCGTCATCGCCTTCGTGCCCATCATCATCCTGTTCCTCAGCAATAAGAACCTCGACAAGAAGACAAAGGCCATCTGCACCGTCGTGGCGGTGATCGCGCTGCTGATCGGCGGCGTGTCCAGCGTCGACTGGAACCCCGTCTCCCTGGAGCAGAAGGAGGCCGCCGTGGAGGCCCTCGGCGACGAGACCGTCTACTGGGCGCCCTTCGGCAAGGTCTATCACACCCATGAGGACTGCTCCGCCCTCAACCGCTCCGAGAGCCTGACCTTCGGCACCGTCGACCAGGCCATCGCCGCCGGCCGCACCCGCCTGTGCTCCTTCTGCGCCAACCGCGACCAGATCACCGGCGTCGTCACCGACAAGGCCGAGGAAGCAGTCGCCGCAGACTAAATCAAAAAAAAGCCTCCCGCCGGGAGGCTTTTTTTAATTGACAATGTCTGAACTGTACACTGTCAACTGTCAACTGTACACTATTAAAAAAGACCGCCCCTCGGGGCGGCCTCCGCAAGGAAGTTGCTTTGAGACAGCTACTACCGGCTCAAAAGAATATGAAACCGGCGTGACCATTGCGGCCACGCCGGTTTTGTTGCGTTTTCCTGGATTTTGTGGGTCAAAATCCGATGCTCGTTATAACTGTGGACAAGGTAAACCTTTCGCCTTGATACGTTCGAGGGCTGCAAAGAGAGTATTACCCTGTTTATCACCCGCAGGACAAGGCAGAAATAATTCTGACTTTTTTCAGAAAAGCACTACCATTTTGTCGCTTGATGTGCTATTATATTATAGAGAAGATATGAGCGTAAGAAGGGGAGGAGGTGCCGCGAATGAACCCAGTATTAAAATATAGAGGCGGGAAATCGCGGGAAATTCCCCGTTTTTTGCAATACATTCCTGACGACTTTGATAGATATATCGAGCCTTTTTTCGGCGGCGGTGCTGTCTATTTTTACCTTGAACCCGAAGTCGCAATTATAAATGATGTTAATGAACGGCTAATGTTATTCTATCGGCAACTGCGCGACAATTACCCGGAAATGCGGGTGCAGCTTGATGAACTTCAACGCATGTATGAAGCCAATCAGGCAGCATATAAAAAGCTGAAAGCACAAACGCCTGATGAACGTGTACCAAATGCCAATGAAGAATTATACTATAAAATGCGGGAGCTTTTTAATCACCCTGACAGTAGTTATTTAGACGGCGTAGTATATTTTTTCATTAACAAAACGGCGTATTCTGGTATGATTAGATATAACAGCAACGGCGAATATAATGTGCCTTTTGGACGCTATCCTAATCTTAACACACAATTAGTCACAGCGCAACACAGTCAATTATTACGTGGGGCGGACCTGTATAGTCTTGATTATAAACGCATATTTGATATGGCGGGAGAAGATGATTTTATATTCCTAGACCCGCCCTATGATTGCGTTTTCAATGACTATGGAAATATTGACATGATGAACGGTTTTGATGAAACCGAGCATAGACGTTTAGCTGCTGATTTTAAAAATCTTCCCTGCCGTGCGCTTATGGTTATCGGAAAGACTCCGTTGACTATGGAACTATATGGAGACTATGTTTTCGACGAGTATTATAAAAACTACGCCGTAAATATCAAAAATCGTTTCAACAACGATAAAATGCACATTGTCGTAAAGAATTATTAAGCCGGGAGGGCGAACGCATGGCATACCTAAAAAATAAAGCCTTATTCTTCACAACGTCGCCCCGCACCCCGTCTAAAATGATACCGGAGATACAGTTGCTTAGTGAGCATTTTCCCGGGCAAAAATGGAACAAACAAACGCAGATTGCGTTTATTGACCTGTTAGCGCAATCGGGTTTCTTTGAGGGTAGCGGTTCATCAAACAATAAAGATTTTAGCGCAAGGGACAGGATAAACAGAGCGCCGAAAGCGTTGGGGTTTGTTGACCTGACCCCACAGATTAAATTAACTGACGCGGGAAAAGCGCTGGTTTATGGGAAACGCCCGCAGGAAGTTTTTTTGCGGCAACTGTTGAAATTTCAGTTTCCGTCACCATACCATGTTGAAAAAACCGGAATTGAGGGTACTTTCTATATAAAGCCGTATTTAGAGATTATACGGCTTATTCGAGATTTAGAAAGCCTATCTTTTGATGAATTAAAAATCTTTGCTCTTATGATGACGGATTATAGGCAGTATGAAACCGTCAAAAAAGCTATCCTTGATTTTCGTGCAGAAAGGGAAATCCATAGAGGACAGTATAAAAAGTTTGTAGATGAGAAGTGGACAGAAGCGCTTTTGCGGACGTATGCAGACGATATTGACGCGGGCAATACAAGAACACGCGAAACGACTGACAAGAGCCTGAAAAAGTTCCTTAACACGAAGAAAAGCAACACAAGGGATTATACCGACGCTTGTTTCCGGTATTTACGTTATACTGGTCTGGTTTCTATTTCTCATAGAAATCGGTCTATCGCTATCTATCCTGACAAAATAAAAGAAGTTGACTTCATTCTCGCAACTGTTGATCGTAAACCCGTTTTTGTTAATGATACGGATGGTTACAAAGCCTATTTATTTAATCCTACAATCCCGGCGCTATTTGTTGATAGTGTTGAAAATGTCATTGACCATATAATGCGCATAAGTGACTATACGCAAAGGCAGCTTTCCGGGAAAAGTATTGAGGAACTGAAAGATGTTCGTGACGCTATCATAGCAGAGCGTAAAGCCGCCGTTATCAATGCTCAAGTTACGGAAATCAAATCTTATGCTCTGTATTCAGAGATTATTGATACCTTCAATGAGATAATATCTGACGGATACTACGACGCGCCTCTGATGCTTGAATATAATACATGGCGAGCTATGACAATGCTTGACGGAGGAAACATAAAGGGCAATTTCAAATTTGATGATGTCGGACAGCCCCTTTCAACAGCGTCCGGAAATATGCCTGATATTGAATGTGACTATGATGATTTTGTTTTGTCGGTAGAAGTTACCATGCAACAGGGACAGCGCCAATATGAAAGCGAGGGCGAACCCGTAGCACGGCATTTTGGACAGATGAAAAAACGAACAGGCAAAGACACATACTGTCTATTTATTGCCCCAACTATCAACAAGGCGAGTTTAGCACACTTTTTCGCGTTGAATAAAATAGGTATTTCTTACTATGGCGGCAAGACAAAGATTATTCCCCTTGAATTAGATCAGTTCATGCGACTTGTAGAAAACTCCTATAATTATCACACGCAACCGACCCCGCATAATATCCGTCAATTCCTTGATGAAGTTATGCGGCAAGAGGAGCTTGCTGTTGATGAAAACGACTGGAATGATAAAATTCAAACTTGCGTTGCAGAATGGTTAGCGGCATAAATTATCAAGAGAATCTGCTTGCAGATTTATGCCACAAATAATCGGCAAACATGCATAAGAAAACGGCGGAAATCCTTATCTTACAAGGGTTTCCGCCGTTCTGAATATACTCTTTCTCGGAAGACATGGAAGCTTCCTTACGAAGTGCCTCCTTCGGGGCGGCCTTTTTGATGCAGACTCGTCACGCCATCGCTTCCTCCAGCAGCGCCAGCAGGCGGGTGCGCTGTCTGGTGAAGCGGGTGATCAGCGCCAGATAGTACTCCGGCGTCGTGTTGTCCGGGGTCTGGTCCCGGGCGATGTTGAGGCCGGGGAACAGGCCGTAGTCCACGGCGGGGTCCTGGCCGAACCGGTCGGCGGAGGTGAACGCGGCCCGCGTCAGCGCGCCGCCGACGCGCTTCACCGTGTCGTCGCACTTGAACGCGCCCTCGCGCTCCAGCTTCGCCAGATGCTCCTTCAGCGCTTCCAGCTTCGGGAAGACGGGGGACAGGTCGAAGTCCTTCGTCAGGCGGCCCTGCAGGTCGCGCAGCACGGTCTCCATCCACGAGACGTACTCAACGCCGGCCATGGGCAGATGCTCCGCATTGGCGAACAGCGCCGTCAGACGGGCGATGATCTCGCCGTCGCGGACAGCCACGGCCGGATCGACCTTGTCGATGGTGTCCTCCTTGGAGTGCCACCACCAGAAGAACGGCACGACGCCGGGCTTCTTGAGCGTGTACTTCGGCATGATCGTGAACGGCACGTCAGCGCCCCAGAAGGTCTGGTCCGCGAAGCGCGCCATGGGCACGGGAGCCATGGGAGGCTCGTCGTTGTAGTCCTTCAAAACCTCGTCGTTGACGGCGCGGCCCTCCAGCATGCCCGTGTTGAAGCCCACGAGGTCAGAGCCCATGCAGCCGCAGATGTCCATGTTGACGTGGGCCACGCAGTTCTTCCGCAGGTCCTCGAAATGGTGGTCGCAGTACCAGGCCGAGCCCGCGTAGCGGGCGTCCGAATGGCCGCTCCACCAGGCCAGCCGCACCGAGCGCAGCAGGTCGTTCTGATGCTTTTTCAGCAGCCGCGCCAGCTCCAGCATGAAGATGTTGGCCACGCCGTTGTCGGTGATGCCCTCGTACCAGGAATCGTAATGGCCGGACACCAGCACGTACTTTTCGCTCTGGCCGCGGACCAGCGCCACGGGCATGGTGCTCTCCACGATCCGGTTGTCCATCTCGATGTCCAGCCGCACGGTCACGTCCCCCGCGCGCACCTGATCGCGCAGCCACTCGCCGTCGCCGCGGCCGATCTCGGTGTAGGGGATCATGGGGTAGCGCGTCAGCAGCTCCTCGGGCTCCGGGTTGCCCCAGACGCCGCCCAGGGTGCCGTGATGGAGCAGGTCCACCTTCCAGATGGACACGATGCCCACGGCCCCGGCCTGCGCCGCCGCGCGGCCGAAGTTGAAGCTCTCGTCGAAGGTCAGGACGACCTTGCCTCTGAAGTCTTTGCAGCGCTCCGCCAGGTCCTTCTGGCTGCAGGAGCCCTTCTCGCTCCATTCGTCGAAAACCAGCGGCGCTTCAAAGCCGCTGCAGGGCGCGGAGTAGACGAAGGGCGTGGAGTCCAGCTCCCGGCCGCAGGCCGTCACCTTCGCGGAGATGGGCAGACTGCGGTAGAGCGGATACGTCTCCGTCTCCACCTCCAGCCCCAGCTCCCGCAGCCGGGCGTCCATGTACCGGGCAGCCGCCTCGCCGTGGTCGGAGCCGGAGTAGCGCTCCCACTCGTTGAAGGCCAGCAGATCGCGGTGCATCCGCTCCCAGTCGATCTCACTCTTGAGGGCGGCGAACAGTTCGTTTGCGTTTTTCATGGTCAGGCTCCCTTCTGAAAAAAGCGTTGGATTTTGCCTGTCTTCAGTTTAAGACCGCGATGTCCGCGCTTCAAGACCCGAAAACTCATTTCGGCATTTCGCTGTTTGAAAATCGTGGAAATAGACAAAAGCGGCCCCAGTCGGAGCCGCCTTCGCGTGTCGATAAATGCGACACGCTTCGGATGAAGACCGCTTCGCTGGGTCTTCCTCCGAGATTCCTCGCGCTTATCGCCTTCGGCTTTGCCTCAGTTGGTCGGCGCGAGCGCTCGCTTTGCTCGCTTTAAGGAGTTTTTTGGCGGCGCATGTCCGCCAAAAAACGATTCAATACAGCTCGTTTGCACCCTTCATGCAAAAAGCGGGCATTGCCTGCAGTCTGAATCAGCATCCAAATGGGCTGATTCCGCGCTATTTGTTCTTCTTGTCTTCCTTCGCGTTGAGATACAGCACCGCGGCCGCGACGGCCGGCAGGAACGCGTACGCCCCCGACACGTCGCCGCCCTTCACGATGGTGTACCCCACGCCGCACACCGCCAGCACGGCAAACACCGCCGCCAGCGCCAGCAGGAACTTCCTCTTGTCCATAAAGACGCCTCCTGTTGTCGTTCTGAGGACAGTATAGCACAAAAGGACGGAAAAGGGCAAGAAAGGCGAGGAGATACGCGTCCTTGCCGCGCAGGAGATCCTGATGCCGCACCGTGAGGCCGCTCGCCCGCTCGGCGCACGTCCCGACCCCTCTCTGCGCGAGCCGTAAAGTATGTACCCCGGGGCATCGCCCCGGGGTCCCGCAACCTGCTTACAGCTGGTTCTCGGCCTTCTCGATCATCTTCTTGACCATCTGGCCGCCGATGGAGCCGGCCTGCTTGGAGGTCAGGTCGCCGTTGTAGCCTTCCTTCAGGTTGACGCCCACCTCGCGGGCGGTCTCCATCTTGAAGTTGTGCAGGGCGTTCTTGGCCTCGGGGGACAGGCTGGACTTGCTGCTGTTATTGTTGCTGCTTGCCATGTCGGTTAAACTCCTTTTCGATTGGCCTTTACCGCCTGCCGCCCGCTGGCGATAGCCGGTAAAGGCTCGTATATGATCGCCGCGGGCGGTCGCCCCCGGCTGCGGTCATAGTATTTGACGCGCCGCCGCCGCTATGACAGGAAAGTCATGCCATGCGCGCGCCCACGTCCTCCAGCGCCTTTGCCGCGCGCCGGAGCTGACGGCGCATCCCGCTGCCGTCGATCATCCCGGTCTCCTCCAGCGCGACGCCCGCCGCCAGGCCCATGGCCGCGCCGGCTGCCGCCGTCATCAGAACGCCTTTCAGCGTCATCCCGATCCCTCCTTTACTGTTGATGCTCCATGCGCCATTCGATCTCGTCCAGCAGGCTGTCCCGGTCGGGCCGGGCCGCGCCCGTGTTCTTTTTCCGGCTGTCGGGCCGCTGGCCTGCGGGCGGAATGACGTTAGGGATATGACCTTTCTTCATCGCGCATCACCTCCGCGATTGAATTCTCTCCGGAAATATGATATAGTATTATCGGAAATTTCAGGTGGAGGAACCGTATCTATGTTTGAAAAGTTAGCCGAAGTCGAAAAGCGACTCAATGAAATAGAGGAGGCGCTGCAGCAGGGCGACCTGTACAGCGACCCCAAGCGCGCCGCCGACCTGCTGCGGGAGCAGAAGGAGCTGACGCCCGTGGTGGAGGCCTACCGCCGCTACAAGCAGGCGCAGGAGGATCTGGAGACCGCCCAGGAACTGCTGAAGGACGACGACCCCGACATGCGCGACATGGCCTTCGCCGAGGTGGACGACGCCAGGACCCGCATGGCGGAGATCGAGGAGCAGCTCAAGGTGCTGCTGCTGCCCAAGGACGCCAACGACGACAAGAACGTCATCGTGGAGATCCGCGGCGGCGTGGGCGGCGAGGAGGCGGCGCTGTTCGCCGCCGACCTGTTCCGCATGTACTCCATGTACGCCGAGCGCAAGCGCTTCAATATCGAAGTGATGAACATCAATGAGACCGAGATCGGCGGCATCAAGGAGATCAGCTTCATGGTGGAGGGCCGCGGCGCCTGGGCGCGCTTCAAGTTCGAGAGCGGCGCTCACCGCGTCCAGCGCGTGCCCGAGACCGAGAGCCAGGGCCGCATCCACACCTCCGCCGTCACCGTGGCCGTGCTGCCCGAGGCCGAGGAGGTCGAGATCGAGATCAACCCCGCCGACCTGCAGATCGACACCTATCGTTCCGGCGGCGCGGGCGGTCAGCACGTCAACAAGACCGAATCCGCCATCCGCATCACCCACCTGCCCACGGGCATCGTCGTGGAATGCCAGGACGAGCGCAGCCAGTATAAAAACAAGGACCGCGCCATGAAGATCCTGCGCTCCAAGCTCTACGAGGCAAAGCAGCAGGAGCTGGAGAACGAGCGCGCCGGCGAGCGCCGCGCCCAGGTGGGCACCGGCGACCGCAGCGAGCGCATCCGCACCTACAACTACCCCCAGGGCCGCGTCACCGACCACCGCATCGGCCTGACCCTCCACCGTCTGGAGCAGGTGATGAACGGCGATTTGGATGAGATCATCGACGCCCTGACCGCCGCCGACCAGGCGGAGAAGCTCAAGGGCGAGCAGGCATAATCGACAGTAAGAAGGCGTTTTTATGGAAACGGTACTGATGAAAGCGGGGGAGGCGGCCTATGAAAAAGCCGCGTCGCTGCTGCTGAGCGGTCAGGTGGTGGGCATCCCCACCGAGACGGTCTACGGCCTCGCCGCCGACGCCAGGGACCCCGAAGCCGTGGGCCGCATCTTCGAGGCGAAGGGCAGGCCCCAGGACAACCCCCTGATCGTCCACATCGCCCGGTTCGACCAGCTCGGCGAGGTGGCCCGGGAGGTCCCGGAGGCCGCGCTGAGGCTGGGCGAGGCGTTCTGGCCCGGCCCGCTGACCATGATCCTCCGGCGGTCCGAACTCATCCCAGACGCCGTGACGGCCGGGCTCGACACCGTGGGCATCCGCATGCCCTCGCACCCCGCCGCCCGGGAGATCATCGCCCGCTCCTGCCCGCTGGCCGCGCCCTCGGCCAATACCTCCGGCAAGCCGTCGCCCACGTCGGCCTCTCACGTCTATGACGACATGAAGGGCCGCGTGCCGCTGATCATCGACGGCGGCCGCTGCCGCGTGGGCGTGGAATCCACGGTGGTCGACATGACGGGCGGCACGCCCAGGGTCCTGCGCCCCGGGGCCATCACCGAGGAGATGATCGCCGCCGTTCTCGGCGACGCCACCACCGATCAGGCCACCCGCGTGGGCCTCGCCGAGGGCGAGAAGCCCAAGTCCCCCGGCATGAAATACCGCCATTACGCCCCCAAGGCGCCCGTGATCCTCTACGAGGGCGCGCCCGACGATACGTTCGCCGCCGTCCGGCGCGACTATACGCCCGACGACGGGATCATCTGCTTCGACGAATACAAGGCGCAGTACCGCGCGCTGGGCTTCCGGCGCGTCTGGTCCCTGGGACCCTCCTGGGACCATGCGGGCCACAGCCGCAGGGTCTTCTCGGTGCTCCGCCATTTCGACGCGACAAACGCCGGACGCATCCTCGCCCAGTGCCCCCGGGAGTACGGCGCGGGGGAGGGGACCGTCAACCGTCTGCGCAAGTCCGCGGGCTTCCAGTGCGTCGCCTGCACCGAAAAGACGTATATCGGCGTCACGGGTATGAGCGGCGCGGGCAAGAGCCTCTTCTGCGCGCTTCTGGCGGAGGGACGGGACGACGTGCTGGCCCTTGACGCGGATCAGGTCTATCACGAGCTGCTGGCCGACCCCGCCGGCGGCCTGACGGCCGCGATCCTCCGGGCGTTCCCCGAGGCGGACGATCACGGCGCCGTGGACCGCGCGGTCCTGGGCCGGATCGTCTTCAATGACGGACAAAAGCGCGCCGCGCTCAACGCGATGACTCACGGCGCGGTCCTCGAAAAAATGAAGGATATCGCGGCGAAAAGCGACAGACACTATATCCTGCTCGACGTGCCGTTGTTATTCGAGAGCGGCTTCGACCGCGCCTGCACCATGACCGTCGGCCTCGTCACCGGCCGTCAGAGCGCCAGAAAGCGCATCGTCGCCCGGGACAGCATCACGGAGGAGCGCGCGTCCCAGCGCCTGGGCAGCCAGCCCACGGCCGCCTTCTACCGCCGCCGGTGCGACCTGACCGTGGAGAACACGGGCAGTCTGGACGACCTGCGGGAGGCAGCCGCTGCCTTCTCCGCCAAATATATGCCCGAATAAACGCAAACGCCCCCGGCAAGCATAAGCCGGGGGTGTTTTGATTGGATCAAGAGTTTGAGAGATGCCGCGAAGCGGCCCGGAACGACGGGCTGGCGCCGCTGGGGCGGCTCCACTGCCTGACGATCATCGGCCAGATCGAGGGCCACGCGGAGCTGGGCGGCCAGACGAAGACGACGAAGTACGAGCATGTGCTGCCGCTGCTGGCCTCCGTGGAGGAGAGCCCCGACGTGGACGGCCTGCTGATCCTGCTGAACACCGTGGGCGGCGACGTGGAGGCCGGCCTCGCCATCGCGGAGCTGATCTCCGGCATGAGCAAGCCCACGGTGTCGCTGGTGCTGGGCGGCGGGCACTCCATCGGCGTGCCGCTGGCCGTGTCGGCCCGGCGCTGCTTCATCGCCCCCAGCGCCTCCATGACGCTGCATCCCGTGCGCCTGTCGGGCACGGTGATGGCGATCCCGCAGACCATGGCGTACTTCCGCCGCATCGAGGAGCGCGTGGTGGGCTTCATCTGCGCCCAGAGCCGCGTGGACCCCGATGTGCTGCGGAGCCTCATGCGCCGCACGGATCAGCTGTTGGGCGACGTGGGCAGCGTCGTCTGCGGCCGCGAGGCCGTGGAGCTGGGACTGTGCGACGCGGTGGGCGGGCTCCGGGAGGCGCTCGACTGCCTGCGGCAGCTCATCCGGGAGGAGAAGCATGGACAAGCTGACGCTGACGGACGTGCCTGAGGGCATGCTGGTGGACCGGACGTACTCGTTCCCGCTGCGGCGGGAGGACGCGCCGATGACGGCGCTGCAGAGCGGCGACGCGGCGCGGCTCCTGACGGGGAGCGTCGTCTCGCTGGATCACGCGTACAATCTGCCGCCGATCCGGTAAACGTCCGGCGCAAATGAGGATTTGCGCCGGGAAGGGCCAGCGGGCAGAAGTGTGTCTGCCCGCTGGGGCCGGTCTGCTGCAGCGCACGCCTTGTCAGGCGCGCGTTTGCAGACCGGAAGCAAGGATCGATCGGCGCCCGCTGCGCGGACGCGGCGATAAGCGCAGACAGGAGCAGACCGTTTTTGACAAAAAAGCCGACCCATCCGGGTCGGCTATTCTTGCGTTTGTCTATACCGCTGCGGCGACGGTGGCTTCGATGACGTCCAGCACGTCCTCCGCGCTCTCGCGGGTGCAGAACATATCGATGACCGAGCGGCGGATGAACTGCTTCGCGCAGCACTGCTCCACGAAGTCGTTGAGCTCGTCGTAATACCCGTCGATGTTGTACAGCACGATGGGCTTCTCGTGACGGTTCAGATCCTTCAGCGTCAGCGTCTGGAAGAACTCGTCAAAGGTGCCGATGCCGCCGGGAGCGATGATGAAGGCGTCGGCGTTGTCCTCCATGATCTGCTTGCGGTCGGCCATGGTCTCGGTGCGGATGATGGTGTCGGACTCATAGATCGGCTCCCGCTGGTCCATCCACTCGGGCACGACGCCGATGATCTCGCCGCCGCCGTCGTGAACGCCCCGGGCCACCGCGCCCATGAGCCCGCCGGCTCCGCCGCCGTAGATCAGATTCCAGCCCCGGCGGGCGATGGCCCTGCCCAGCTGGTACACCTGGCGGATGTAAAGGTCGTCGATGGTCTCGCTGGCTGCGCCGTACATGCAGACGGTGATCTTCTTCTGTTCGCTCATGCTTGCGCACCTCCTGTCGTTTCTGGCTCTATTGTACCGCGGGAAGCGCGCTTTGGCAAGTAAACTATTTTACCAGCAGATCCCCGGGCACGGCGTCGAGGTCCTTTTCGGCCGCGTCCAGGGTCATGGGGACGCCCGGCTCGCCGCCCTGGCCGTACAGCCCGGGATCGATGCGGGCGGACAGGATGCGGATGCGCGCCCCGGTCCGGGCCAGCGTCGCCTCGCCCTCCATGCGGCCGTAGAGGCCGATGCCGTGCAGGTGCCAGAGCGTCTGCCGGAAGGGGCTCCGCCGCTCGCGTATCACGGCGTCGATGCGGAACACGGCCCCGCGGTCGCCGTAGCGATGCCGCAGGTCCTCCAGCCTGTCCAGCGCCCCGTTCATGGCCGACCGGGCGTCGCCTGCGTCCAGCCGCGTCAGCGGGTCGCACGAAGGGGACAGGGGATAAAGAAAACGGAGCCTGCGCACGCAGTCTCCGCACAGGCAGCCGCCGTCCGCCAGCCGGACGGCCCCGCCGCCGTAAACGCTGCGGGCAGGGCGGGAACACAGGGCGCAGGGACCCATGTCCATGCGCCGCACACGCTCGCGCTTGTCGCTCATCGCCGCCTCCTATTCGATCTCCAGCCGGTCGCCGGGATAGATGAAGGGCGCCTCTTCCGTCAGGATCAGCACGCCCGTGCAGCCCTCGCCCAGCGCCGGACCGCCCGGCGGCGCCTCCACGTGCCGGACCGTTACCGCATAAACGCCGCTGCGGCGGCGGACCGTCAGCCGGTCGCCCGCGCGGACCTCGCCCAGCAGTACCCGGCCGAACAGCGCGTGCTCCTTCGCTTCCGCCAGCAGACGGTTGTCGTCCACCTCGAAATACGCCCGCGCATCGCCGTACCGCGCCCGGCGGGCATCACGCTCCGCTTCGGCCTTTTCCAGGGCCGCGGGCAGGTCGCTCACACTCAGCGAGCCCAGCGGATCGAGCCAGACGGGCCGCTCGTCGGCGCTGCCCGCGTCCGTCGTCCGCTCCACCCATGTGAAGGCCAGCGGGAACGAGATGCGCAGCTTCCCCGCGCAGCCGTGGCACAAAGCGCCGTCCCGCAGCCGCACGGTGCCGGAGACCGCCGCGCCGCACAGCGCGCAGACCATCCCGCGATCCCCCATGCGGCGCACCTCCTCCGGCTTTTCTGATATTGATTTCATTATAAAACAGCCGGGTGAAAAGCACTACCTGCTTTTGGGCGTATAGAAAAGCGCCGCGACTAAGAAGGCGCGGCATCAGGGCTGTCATCCTGAGCGGAGCGAAGCGAAGTCGAAGGATTTGCTGTGATCCCCCACCACATCCGTGCCCGCAGGGTACACCTTATTAACGGCGCATCGAACGCCGCGCCGGGAGTCCGGCGTCCGATTTTGCCGGATTCACTCCGGCAAAATCTATTCAATTCCCACGGTATCCACAAAAAAGAAAGACACCCCAAAGGGTGTCTTTCTTTTTTGTGGAGCTGTTGAGCAGATTCGAACTGCCGGCTGACGGCTTGCGCCGACAGCCGGCTCGATTTGATAAGCCAGAGGTCGGCAGTCCGAACCTGCTGTGATCCCCCTGCCACAAAGAAAAAGGACATCCTTTCGGATGTCCTTTCCCTTTGTGGAGCTGTTGAGCAGATTCGAACTGCCGACCTCGTCATTACCAATGACGTGCTCTGCCTACTGAGCTACAACAGCAAAATGGCGACCGTGAACGGGCTCGAACCGTCGACCTCTAGCGTGACAGGCTAGCGTTCTAACCAACTGAACTACACGGCCAT
>SVKN01000008.1 GCA_015068445.1 Oscillospiraceae bacterium
ACGTGGTGACGCCGGGACTGAGAGACGCGCTGCGCGAAGCGGGCGTGGAGGTCGGCCCGGCACAGGCCCGGTACCGCGATGCGGTGGCAAAGAAAAACGCCGCACAGGGCGGCGTGAAGTTCAGTTTGAAAGATATAGTCGGAGAAAAAAAGGATTATGGACAGGGCGTCCTTTTGGATACAAACCTTTTTGACGGTATCGCTCCCCGTAATTGGGGCCGTGTTTTGGGAGACTATGTGTACAAAAATCTCGCCGGGACGCAAATGGTGATGTATGATGAGGCTGGGAACGAGAAGACAGTCACATTTGCGCGTCTGAATGACCGTGTACGCAAGGATGGAGCAAAAAACAGCCACAAGGTCATTGATAAGCTGGCGCGCTACACGGGCGATAATGTAAAGGCTTTGGCGACAATCCACCTGTCTGAGATGCTGAGAGCGTCCGGAAACGAATCCCACACGGACGAACACAACCACCAGTGGCTTGACGAAAACGGATGGACATACAGAACCGCATACCTGCAAACAAGGGACGGTAATATCTATGAGGCGACCCTCAATATTGCCAATGGACGGGACCGAGACATTCTTTATGCGATCAGCAATGTAAAACAAATAGATAAAAGCGTTACCGGCGGCGTCGTGCCCTCAACCGGAACGGAAGGGGCTCGCACAACATCACGTAACGCTTCTGATCGAAGAGTACCACATCCCGACGAGTCTGTCAAGGGCGAGGGTAAGTTCTCGCTCAAGCAGCGCGACGACGCCTATGCCACTGCCGTGGAGCGCGGGGACATGGACGAGGCGCAGCAGATGGTGGACGAGGCCGCGAAGGCGGCGGGGTACGATACGCCGAGGCTGTACCACGGGACCAGGGCGTTTGGCTTTACGGAGTTTGACGCGTCCAAGAGCGACGACGGCATCTCCTTCTTTGCCACGGACAGCCCGATGACCGCACGAACATACTCCGGCGAGACGGACAGAAACCGCATCAAGGACGCTGCCAGGATCAACGTGGACAATCTCCGCGGCGAGGCACTGCTGGAGGAGGCGAAAAAGCAGCCGAGGCTGCAGCGATACAAAGATTACCGCCTCATGCGCGGCGAGGAGCGCCAGCGGCTGATCGAGGAGGAGCGCCGGGGCATCACACTGACGGCGCAGGACGCAGCGGACTTCATCAACGATCACGAAGGAGCGTTTGACGCCGACAAAATGGCGGTCATGGACAGGCTGCTTAACGCGCTGTCCGACGTCAGTACAGCCCGGGATGAGGACAGCCTGCAGGAGGCGTGGGACAGATGGTCTGACGCGATGTGGGACCTGAAATGGATGGACGAGAGCATCCAGATGGAGTTTATCGACGCGATCGGGAACCGCCAGCTGCAGGTCATGAAAAACCACCTGGATGACTTCATGTATAATGGTGACATCTTCATCGAGGATGACGAGTACAGTTTCAGTTACGTGTTCGACAACCAGGTCGCGCTGGAGCTTGACGCAGAACTGCACAAGGGCGTGTATGAGCTCTACGGCAAGACGGGCAACCAGCTCGTGATCGACGCCAACGGCAGCAACTGGAACCAGATCACCGCGCCGGACGAGCTGAACCTGTACGGTCCGCAGCGGACGAGAGACATTGCCGTGGCGGCAAAGGCCAATGGTTACGACAGCGTGCTGTTCAAGAACCTGCGCGACAACGGAGGAGAGACTGCGTATAACGGCGAGAGCAACGTGTACATCTTCTTCAATGCGAGCGACCTTAAATCCGCCGACCCGGTGACCTATGACGACGACGGCAACGTGATCCCGCTGAGCGAGCGGTTCAATCAGAAGCGGGACGATATCAGGTACAGCATCAAAAGAGATTTTTCTAACGTGACGCCTGCGACAAGACAGGAGTCCATGGATCTTGATGCGACGGACGACCGGAATGTAGCACGGTACCAGAACGAGGTGACGCAGGTGCTTGACGGCACCATGCGATCGAACCAGCTCGTGCTACTGGGTCGCCCGTCAGATATCCTCAAGAAGTACCTGGGTTCAGACAAGGCTTTGTATATGCCGCAGAGCGCTGTGAAAAAAGCGGCACTCCCGAAGGAGAGCGGCGGAAAACATGGGCTTGGGCGCGTGGTTGTGGACGAGCTGCCATATCAGTTTGCTGATCCGATGGCAATCACCGGCAACACGACAGAACACGTCGAAAAGGGTGACAACAGCATCGTCGTCTGGACAAACTGGAAGACGGTTGCAGGCAATTCGATCATCGTGCCGATCCGTATCGATGCAAAAGGCAAGTTGGGCATATACAACAATGTTAATACGGCCTTTGACGTAAACACGGAGGTTTATTACAACGATCTTCTGCGCGAGGGCAATGTGCTGTACACAAGAGACAACAAAAGCATCCGCGAGCTCCTTACACAGAGGCGATATGTGCCAAAGTGGGAGCAAGCGAATGCTTCTGGAGATAGTGTACCACAGGGCGATAGGAATGTCAACTACTCCCTCAAGGGTACGGAGACGCAGAGGGAGATCGCGGAGCTGCGGGAGCAGGTGGACCGGCTGCGGACGAACGTCGAGCGGTGGAAGACCGAGACGAAGCGGAGCGACCGGCAGGCAGTTGACCCGAAGGCCGTGGAGCGGACGGCGCGGGCGCTGGCCAAGGAGTACACGGGCAGCACGAAGGGCGCGGACATCACCAAGGATCTGGAGAGCCTGTACAACTTCATTTCCCATGGCGGCGACGGCAAGGACGAGCTGACCTTTGAGAGCGCCTTTGACCGGGCGCTGGCCATTGCGGACACGCTGATCGAGAACGCGGTGACGCAGGACGACGAGGCGTATAGGGAGTACGAGGCGCTGCGCCGGTACTGCCGCGAGACGCCGTTTGTGCTGGGGCCGGAGGACGCGGCCAACATCACGGATTACAGCAGCTGGGCCAAGGGCAACCGAGGCCGCCTGCGCGTCAAGCGCGGGGACCGCACCAACGTGGACAGCTATTATCAGGAGATGGCGCAGGAGTGGCCGGAGTTTTTCGACCCCGACATCACCGACCCGGCGGACCAGATCCAGCGCATCCGCTCCGTGCTGGACGGGCTGTACACCATCAACGAGTACAATCCGTTCTCGGAGCACATGGAGGACGCGAAGCTGTACGCGGCCAACGACATCATGGACCGGTTCTGGGACGTGCCGAATGTCAAAAAGACGTTTGCGGACAGGGCCGAAGAACGCCTGATCAGGGAGACGGCGAAGTGGCGCGAACGTGCAGAACAGAACGTGCAGACCGAACGCCAGAAACGCGAGGAGGCAGTGCAGCGCCTCAAGGACCATTATAAGGAGGTCAAGGCCAGGGCGAGCGAGCGCAAAGCGGACAGCCAGGCGAGAACGAGGCTGCTGAAAATTGCAAAGCGCCTGCAGAACAAAAAGCTGCCGGCGGCTGGCCGGGCGCTGCTGGATCAGTACATCGGCGATCTGGACACCGTGAGCAAGAGCATCACGGGCAAGACGCTCGATAATCTGCACGAGCTGGAGGATTGGTACAGGGCAAAGACAAATCCCAACAGCGCCGAATACGACCCGGATTTCATCCCGGACGACGCGACGCTGAAAAAGCTGGAGCGCCTGCATCAGCGGAGGATCGCGGACATGACCGTCGACGAGGTGGCCGATCTGACCGACATCCTGCTGAACATCGAGAACGAGCTGCGCACGAGCAAGCAGCTGATCGACCAGGAGGACCGCCGGAACGTGTACCACATGGGCGAAGAGGTCATCAAGGACATCTACTCCACCAAGGGCAACGACCCCGGCGTCAGGGGCGCGGCGGGCAGGTTTATCGCAACGCAGACGCTGTCGCCGGTACGCCTGATGCACAAGCTGACGGGCTACAACGACGCCGACCCGATGTACAAGCTGACGCAGGCACTGAACGACGGGCAGCGCGCGGCCATCGATTACGAGCGACGGGCGAAGATCCCGTTCCGCGAGTTGGCGGCAGACAAAGCCTTTAATAAGATGTTCAGCGGCAAGGACGCCGACACCATCCAGGTAACGGGGCTGACGAAGGACGGCGCGCGGACGGTGACGATCACGCCGGCCATGCGCGTGTCGCTGTACCTGCACAGCCTCAACAACCAGAACCTGCGGCATATCCGCGACGGCGGCATCACGGTGCCGGACGCGAAACTGTACGCCAAGGGCAACATCCAGGAGGCTTACAACCGCGGAGTGACGATCAAGCTGGATCCTTCGCAGGTGCGGGCGATCACGTCCCGCATGACGCCGAAGGAGCGCGAGTTCGCGCGGTTGGTACACAACTACTTCAACGGCATGAGCCGCACGGAGATCAACGAGGTCAGCGAAAAGCTCAAGGGCTACTCGCTGGCACAGGTGGAGGATTACTTCCCGATCAAGACCGACAGGAGCTTTGGCAAGGGCGAGTTTGAAAGCATGAAGTTTGACGGTACCATCGAGGGCATGGGCTGGACAAAGGAGCGCCAGACGGGCGCGGCCAACCCGATCATGCTGATGGACGTCAACCGGGTGCTTGACCAGAGCATCTCGCAGCATGCCAAGTATGTCGGGCTGGCGATCCCGGTGCGCAACTTCAACAAGGTGTGGGGTGTGACCACGGCGAGCTATGACGCGCAGGGCAACCGCAGCAGCTATGAGAGCAGCGTGCAGCAGGCGCTCAAGCAGAGGTGGGGCGGAACCAACTATGACGCCGTGGAGAAGATGATGACCGACCTGCAGAACCCGCGCAGCGGCGCAGACAACCCGTGGAGCAAGGCGCTGAGCAAGCTGCAGAGCAATTACGCTGGCGCGGTGCTGACGCTGAACGGCAGTGTGGCCATCAAGCAGACGGCGTCCTATCCGACGGCGGCGGCCGTGCTGGGCTGGGAACCGCTGGCCAAGGCCATGAAGGACTTCGGCAAGGTGAACCTGGACCTGATCGAGAAGTACACGCCGCTGCAGTGGTACCGCAGCCAGGGTTTCTCGACCCGCGAGCTGGGCGACATGGCGAAGAATCCCAACGCCATGAACCGTCTGCTGAGCAAGCCGGCACTCAACTGGGTGCAGGGCATGGACGTGCTGACGACCCGCAAGCTGTGGAAGGCCAGCGAGTATTACGTGCAGGCCAACAACAAGGATGTGAGACGGGGCACGGACGAGTATTACAAAGCGGTGGCGGATATCTACAACCGCGTGATTGAGGAGACGCAGCCCAACTACACGACGATGCAGCGGCCTAACATGCTGCGAAGCGACAATGACCTGCTGCGGGCAATTTCCATGTTCAAAACACAGCCTTTCCAGAACTTCAACGTCATATACGACGCGGCGGGGAACCTGCGGGCAAAGCTGCGGCAGGGCGACGAGGCCGCCATCAAACAGGCGAAGAGGGAGTTTGGCTGGGCGGTGACGAGCCAGGCCGCACAGTTGGCCGTGTTCGCGGGCATGACGATGCTGTGGCAGTTGTTCCGCGGCAAGAAGGACAAGTACGACGACGATGACGGCGAGGTCAGCCTGACGTCGATGCTGACGGGGCTGAGCAAGGACATGATCGCCGGAGCGGCGTCCATCGTGCCCTTCGGCGGCGAGGCGTGGGAGATGATCGCCAGTAAAGTGTTTGGCGAGAAATACTACGGGCTGGACGTGTCGGCCGTCGAGACCGTAAACGACGCGGTGGCGGGCCTGCAGAGCGCGGACAAGCTGATCTCCGACATGGCGCAGAAGATCGTGGACGGTGAGCCGGTGGACGCAGCGGGCACCTGGATCAAGCTCAAGAAGGTGCTGGGCAACGTCAGCAAGATCGCCGGCGCGCCTGTTGACAACGTGCTCAAGCTGAGCAGCGCGATCTATCGGCGCGGCGCGATCGCCGCCTACGGACGATATCTTGGCGAGTACAAGGCGCTGACGGTGACGAGCGATCCGAACACGTCCACCAACAGGGGCGCATACTACGACCTGCTTTACAAGGCGTCGCAGAACGACCAGAAGCAGTACGTGGAGATGTACAAGGAGATGCTGGAGAGCGGCGCGTTTACCGCCGACCAGATCAAGAGCGGCATGGAAGACCGTATGAAGAAAGCCGAGGGCGTGAACAGCGTGAAAGACCTGTCCCACAGATTCGTGGCGCCCAAATAAGGATCGCCCCCGCGAAAGCGGGGGCGATTTTTATACCTTGCCATGATATGTTATACTCAACAAATCCAGAGGGGAGAGATCATGATGGACGAGAGGGTGTTGACCTTTAAGGCGGCAGTGACGGCGATCTTCGGGATCATCGGCGAGCTGCTGGGCTGGAAGGGTCTGATGATGCTGATGCTGGCGGCCATGATGGCGCTGGACTATATCTCCGGGAGCCTGGCCGCGAAGAAAAACGGCGAGTGGAGCAGCCAGGTGGCGCGGGAGGGCCTTGCGCACAAGGGCGGGACCATCGTCGTGGTGCTGGTGGCGCTGCTGGCCGACGCGCTGTTTGTGTGGGCCTTGCCGGAGATCCCGCTGGGCGGCTTTGTGCTGCACAATCCGGGCGCTTTCCTGCCGCTGGTGCTGGCATGGTATATCATCACGGAGGCCGGGTCCGTGCTGGAGAACGCCGTCAAGATGGGCGCGCCGGTGCCGGCATGGTTCCGAAAAGCGATCCGAAACGTGGGGCAGGCCGTGGACAAGGCCGGCGACAAGATCACAAAGGACAGTGAGACAAAGTGAGAGATATCGAGCTGCTGCATCCTGAGATGAGGGCACTGTGCCGGGAGTTTATCAAGCGCTGCAAGGCCCAGGGGCTGATAGCGAAAATCAGCGAGACGTACCGCACCAAAGCGGAGCAGGACGCGCTGTACGCCATCGGGCGGACGGAGCCGGGGAGCATCGTCACCAACGCCAGATACCCCTACAGCGCGCACTGCTGGGGCCTTGCCTTTGATATCTACCGCGGCGACGGCAAGGGCGCGTACTACAACGGCGACGGCTGGTTCGAGAAGTGCGGCAAGGTGGGCAAGGCCTTGGGGCTTTTCTGGGGCGGCGACTTCAAATCCATCAAGGATCGGCCGCATTTTGAGCTGCCGAAGTACCTGCCGAACAACAGCTGCAAGACATTGATCGCGAGATATGGGACGCCGGAGGCGTTCAAGCGAACATGGGAGGAGGTCGAGACCGTGACACAGGCGGATTTTGACAAAATGATGGACAACTGGCTTGCGCGCCGGAACGCGCTGCCTACGGCAGCCTGGGCCGAAGCGGAGATGGAGGAGGCCATCGACGAGCAGATCACGGACGGCACCAGGCCGCAGGCGTTTGCGACGCGGCAGGAGGTGGCGATCATGGTCAAGAGGGCGAGAAAGTGAGCGCGCCGGGGCTTGCGCGACTGCTGATGGTGCTGCTGCACGATCAGGCGGACCGCGGCTCGGCGCACATGGAGACGCGGGCGCGGCTGAGTGAGATCAGCGACAGCAAGACCTTCTGGCGGACGCTGGACGACACGGTGCTGGACCGCGAGGAGTACGACACGGCGGCGCTCAAGGTGGTGCAGCATAAGTCCTTTATGGAGATCGGCGATCTGCTGCACATCGGGGAACGCACGGCGCGCCGGCGCTTTGAAACGGCGCTTGCCAAGATCGGAGACAACCTATAGCGTAGAGATTCAAGACCATCCTTCGGGATGGTCTTTTTTTTATGCCTTTTTTTGGCCGCTTCGCGGCCGTAATGCGGCCGAACAGATCCGCGGAAGATTGAGACAATGGAGGCGCAGGAGGGGATAGCAGTGTGGGTGAGCTACAACGCCAACAGAGACGGGCGCCGGGTGGGCGACTGCACGATCCGGGCCATTATGGGCGCGACCGGCAAGAGCTGGAACAGCGTCTTTTGGGGGATCGTCTGGGAGGCTTTTTTACAGGCGGACATTATGTCCTCCAATCCCGTGTGGGCGGCATACCTGCGGCGGCAGGGCTTTACACGCCATGCCGTGCCGGACGAGTGCCCGGACTGCTACACCATCGAGGACTTCGCCGCTGACCATCCCGTGGGTGACTACATCGTCGCTACGCCTGGACACGTCGTCTATTTGCATGACGGCGACTGGTGGGACACCTGGGACAGCGGCGGCGAGACCGTGACCTATTTTTGGAGGAGGGGTTAACCGTGGGCATCTACGACAATTATCCGTACTATGGGCCGTATCAGCAGCGGCCGACGCAGCAGGCGCAGACGGGGATGATCTGGGTACAGGGCGAGGCCGGGCAAAAGGCATACCTGGTGGCGCCCAATACGACCGTGCCGCTGTGGGACAGCGAGGACAAGGTGATCTATCTCAAGAGCGCGGACGCGAGCGGGCGGCCGTCGGTCCGGCGGCTGCGGTACACCATAGAGGACGAGCAGCCGGCCGCGCCGGTGCCGGGCACCTTCGTGACCCGGGACGAGCTGGCGGGCGTGAGCGGCAAGATAGAGGAGCTGCAGAAGCGGCTCGACGCCATGACGGAGGTGCATCATGAGTAATCCCTTATTCGACATGCTGGGCGGCGCGGCGACCGGGGGCGGCCTGCCGCCGATCCTGCAGCAGTTTTTGCAGTTTAAGCAGGGCTTCACCGGCAACGCCCAACAGCAGGTCCAGCAGCTCCTTAACAGCGGCCGGATCAGTCAGCAGCAGTACGACCAGGCCGTGCAGCAGGCGCGGCAGCTCCAGCAGATGATGCAGGGGCGGAAATAGTGTGTTTGCCTCCCGGCGCGCAGGAGGCTCACAAATACAATATAAGGAGACAACTACTATGGCATACGAAGAAGGCAGCAGCACCGGCATGGTCATGCCCGTGGCGCCCGCCGGCTACGGCAACGGCGGTTTCGGCGGCTTCGGCGGCGACGGATGGTGGATCATCCTCCTGTTCGTCCTGCTGGGCGGCGGCATGTGGGGCGGCAACGGCATGATGGGCGGAATGGGGCTCTACCCCTGGATGAATCAGGCCGACATTACCACGTCCGGGTTCCAGAACAGCATGCTCCAGAGCAATCTCAGCGGCCTGCAGGCGGCTGTGACCTCCGGCTTTGGCGACGTCCAGACCGCGCTGTGTGGCGGCTTTGCCGGCGTGAACGCGACCGTAAACGGCGCCCAGAACGCCCTGGCACAGCAGATGTACACCAACCAGATCAGCGACCTTGAGCGCTCCTATGCCGCTCAGACCGCGGTGACGGCCGGCATGACCGGCATCCAGTCCCAGCTGGCGCAGTGCTGCTGCGACAACAGGCTGGCCACCGAGAGCCTGCGGGCCACCGTCCTGCAGGAGAACTGCCAGGACCGTTACGAAGCGGCCAACAACACCAGGGATATCATCGACAGCAACAACCGCATCGGCCAGGCTATCATCGACAAGCTGTGCGCTCTGGAGATGGCAGGCAAGGACAGCAGGATCGCCGACCTTGAGCGTCAGCTGACCATGGCGAGCCTCGCCGCGTCCCAGAACGCCCAGACCGCGACCATCCAGGCCGGTCGGCGTGCGCTGGCCAATGAGGTGGAGCAGTACGTGCTGCCCACGCCTCGTCCGGCCTACGTCGTCCAGAATCCCAACTGCTGCTATAACAACGCGGCAGGCTGCGGCTGCGGCAATTTCTAAGGGGGGCGAGCTCATGGCGGAATATCTTGCCAATGCCGTACAGACGGTGACGGTCGGTGATCCGATCCTCTTTGAGGCATCTATCCCGTGCAACCGTGGCTACGTTTACCACGAGGATCAGACCGGGATTTTTATTCTGCGGGGGGCCGTCAACAATCCCAGTTGTTGCTTTGCCAGATACCAGGTGACCTACAACGGCAATATTGCCGTGCCCGGCACGCCTGCCGGCGTCGTGGGGCCGATTGCCGTGGCGGTGACCGTCAACGGGGAGCCCAGGCTGACCAGCCGGGCCATCGTGACGCCTGCCGCCGTGGACGAGTACAACAACGTCACCAGCACGGCGATCATCACCGTGCCCAAGGGCTGCTGTTTCAGCGTCAGCGTCCGGGCCGTGGCGGCGACGCCGACCGCGACGACGACCTCGATCGACGTTCAGAACAGTAACCTGGTTATCAACCGCATCGCTTAACGGGAGGAGGAGCGCACAATGTTTGACAAGATCAAAGACAAGATGTCCGAGGACATCGAGAAGATCGGCGCCAAGACCGTGTGGAGCGACGCCGACCTGGATCGTCTGCAGAAGATGACAGACACGGTCAAAAACATCCACAAAATCTGCATGCTGCAGGAGGGCGAGTACGAGACCGGCGGCAGCATGTCCAGCCACCGCGGCTACGCCATGCGAAGCAGCATGGACGGCAACAGCATGCGCGGTCGTGACAGCATGGGCCGCTTTACCCGTGAGGGCAGCTACCGCGGCACGAGCCGGGGCTACAGCTACCACGACGACCAGATGATGGAGGAGCTGTCCAGCCTGATGGATCGTGCCAAGACCGAACAGGAGCGCGAGGCGATTCGCGCCTGCCTGGAGGAGATCGGCAGCGGCAGATAAAGCACAAAGCCGGGGGCGCAAGCCCCCGGCTTTTGAATTATGCAACACGAAAATGCAACACGAAACTAAAGAATCCAGTAAATAGAGGGCTGGACGGGTGCATATTAAGGGTTCGAGCCCCTTTGTCTCCACCATTAAAAAACAGACGCCCTTCGGGCGTCTGTTTTTTAATGGTCGCCGTGAGAATTCAATAGATTTGCGGCGAGTGAATCGCCGCAAGTCGTTTCGCCGGACCCCCGGCGCGGCATTTGATGCGCCGTTTCAGAGAAGACGCCCTTCGGGCGTCTTTTTTGTTTTGTCGGAAAAGAGTGTGAAAAAGCGGAGACGGCCGTAGTATAATAAATCTGTATATACGATCCGGCAGAGCTGAAGACAAATGTATATCGGGGAGGAATACGGATGGGTATTTCCAGATACGAAGGCGGCGATTTCAAGGGTAAGCACGAGAAAGGCGAGGAGCCTAGGCGGTACAACAGCCTGGAGGAGCTGAACCGTCTGAGCGAGCGCAAACAGACCTCGGTGGATGACGCCAGTCCCGCGCTGTTTCCGAAGCTGACAACATATACAAACGTGCGCTGGCGTCTCGGCATCGTGGAAGGAAAGGACGGCAGTATCCCGGAGACCGAAGGCGTCCCCCGCATCTTCGTCATGGGCAAGGGCAAGGACGGTCACGATACCATGATGAGCCTGAAAGAAGCCGGCATTGACTTCGGCAGCAAGGAGCTCTGGCGGCAGTCTCAGATGGGCAATGTCTTTGCCTATCCCGCCGGGGGAGACAAAGCCCGTTCAGATGAGGCTGGAGCTCCACGGCAACTCGCCCGACGTCCATTTCACCAAGCTGATCGAAGCGGAGGAGATGCCCCAGCCGCCCAAGGGCATCCCCGTGCTGTAGCCGCCTGCGGCGGGGGAGATACGCCCTGCCCGGAAGCGGACCGACGCAAAATACAAGCAGACGCCTTTCGGCGTCTGCTTTTTGCGTGCGGGCCCCTTTGCGTCCCGGTCCCGAATGTGGTATATTGATGATGGTTTATTATGTAAAAGGGGGCATCCTGATATGAAACGGTTTTCGCGGCTGACGCTTGTTCTGGCGCTGATCCTCAGCCTGGCGTGCGCGCCCGAAGTTTCGGCAGCGGAGGTCGCCTCCGGGACCTGCGGCGAGGGGCTTACCTGGACGCTGGACGACCAGGGCACACTGACCGTCAGCGGCAGCGGCGCTATGGATGACTACCGGAGCGGCGCGTCGCCCTGGAGCGGCAAACGCAGCAGCATCACAAAGGTCGTCGTGGAGGAGGGCGTCACCTACCTGGGCCGTTATTCCTTCAGCATCTGCAGCAGCCTCACCGAGGCAACGCTGCCTGACAGCCTCACCGGGATCGGCGCGGGCTGCTTCGACAAGTGCCGGAAGCTGACGTCGATCAGCTTCCCGAAATACCTGCAGACGATCGGCGATGAGGCCTTCCGGGATTGTGAGAGCCTTCGGGAGGTCATCCTTCCGGACAGCTGCACGGAGGTCGGACAGCAGGCGTTCAGAGACTGCGGCGCCGTGACGACCCTTCGCCTGTCCAAAAGCATGACGAAGATCGCCTACTCGTCCTTTAATGGCCTTTCGTCTCTCACGTCGCTGGAGATCCCCGCCGGCGTCACGGTCATCGAAACGGCCGCTTTTGAAGGCTGTTCGAGTCTGACAAAGGTCGTCATGCCCGCAAGCGTCGCGGAGCTGTACAGCACGCCCTTCAAGGGCTGCAGCGGCATCACAGGCGCCGGACCGCTGGGCAGCGGCGCATCCTATGAGTTCGGCTGGACCGAAGCGATCCCGCCTTACGCCTTTGCCGGGATGAGCGGACTGGCGGAGGTCACGCTGCCCGAAACGATCACGAGGATCGGTGACTATGCCTTCAACGGCTGCAGCAGTCTGCAGAAGATCGCTCTCCCGACCTCGCTGACGACTGTCAACGAGTACGCCTTCGGAAACAGCGGCTTGACGTCCGTCAAGCTGCCCGACAGCCTGGCAGAGATGGGTAACGGGGCCTTTTACGGATGCGCTTCGCTGGCCTCCGTCGAGGTCCCCGGCAGTCTGAAAGCCGTGCCGGATCGGGCGTTCTCAAGCTGTCTGGCGCTGCAGAGCGCCGCAGTGCAGCCAGGCGTCGAGACGCTGGGCGCCAGCGCCTTTTCGCAGACTGCGCTGACCGAGGTCAGGCTTCCAGACACCGTGACGAGCATCGGCGATTACGCCTTTGAAAACACGGCCCTTCACCGGGTCGATCTGCCAGAGGGTCTGCTGACCATGGGCAAATACGCCTTTGATCACTGCTTGAACCTCACCGAGATCGACCTCCCCGAAAGCCTGACGTCCATGGGCGAATGCGCGTTCCTGAACTGCCGGGAGCTGACGGCCGTCGATCTCCCGGCAAGCCTTGCATCCATGGGGCTCAGAGCCTTCGAGGGCTGCTGGAAGCTGGCGTCTGTCACGGCGAGGTGCAAGATCATCGGCAAGGACGCCTTCAAGGAGTGCACCAGCATCACCAGTCTGACGCTGGAGGACGGCGTCGAGTCGATCGGCACGTCGGCCTTCTACGGCTGCACGGGACTGACGCGGCTGACGGTCCCCGGCAGCTGCACGCGTCTGCTCACCAGCGCCTTCGAGGGCTGCAAGAATCTCGAAGAGGTGATCTTCGAGGACGGCGTTCAGCAGCTCAATGCCAGCTGCTTTGCCCGCTGCGACAACCTGACGCATATCGTCGTCCCGGCCAGCCTCACCGATCTCAAGCTCCAGGTCTTCCGCGCCACGGGCCTCAAAACGGCGGGTCCCATCGGCAGCGGCTGCGACTATGAGTTCGGCTGGAAGGAGACGATCCCCGACTACGCCTTCGACTGCACCGGTCTCGTCGAAGTCAATGTCCCCGAAGGAGTCACATCCATCGCCCGCAGTCAGTTCGCTACCTGCTCGCTGCTGGAGACCGTCACGCTGCCGCAAAGCGTCACTGCCATCGGCTACGAGGCCTTCAAGGGCTGCGGCGCGCTGAAAAGCGTCAATTTGCCGGACGGTCTGACGGAGCTTGCGGGCTTTACCTTCTCCGGCTGCAAAAGTCTGCCGGAGATCGACATCCCGGACACGGTCACGTCCATCGGCGAAGCTGCCTTCCGCGACTGCGCGGGCCTGACGAGCGTCGACATTCCGGACGGCGTGACGTATATCGGCAACTCCGCCTTCCGCGGCTGCACCTCCCTGCGTGAGGCCGAGCTGCCGGATGGCCTCGAGGCGCTGTGGGACTTCGCCTTCCAGGAGACGGCGCTGGAGTACGTCGTCATCCCCGATGGGCTCACCAAAGTGGCTCGCGGCGCGTTTTACAAGATCCCCACGCTGAAGGAGGTCGTGATCGGCCTCGGCGCGGAGACGATCGAGCCCTACGCCTTCGCCGCCTGCGACGCGCTGGAGACCGCCTGGTTCAAGCGCAACTACAACGCCATCGAGCGCGACATGGGCAAGAACGGCAGCGCGTCCTTCCCCTATCAGACGGTGTTCAAGAGCTACTGGGCCAAATATCCCGACCCCGATCTCGAACGCTTCGAGCTGTGGGGCGACGACATCGCGGTGGAGGTCTTCCTGTTCACCGACACCGGCGACCTGCGCCTCTACGGCGACGACAGCCGCCAGCGGCCTGCCGTGGTGGCGTATTACGGCGAGGGCGGCCGGTTCATGAGCGCCGTCTTCGTCACCTCCGGCGCCTGGTCCGCCCAGCTCCCGGAGGACGTGAAGTCGCTGAGTGTCTTCTGGCTGGATGAGGACCGCTGCCCCATCGACATGGCTTTTGAAACGACAATACATTAATATCGCTCGAAAAGGAGGCATTCCCATGAAAAAACGGATCGCGACCCTGATGCTCCTGCTGCTGTGCGCGTCTCTCGCCGCCTGCGGTGAAAAGGAGGAGACGCCCGTAACGGGCGGCTGGACGCTGACGGCGGGGGAGACTGCCGTGCAGCTGCCAGAGGAGGCGCAGGACGCCTTTGACAAGGCATCAGACAGCAAGCTGACCCCTATCGCCCTCGTCAGCGAGCAGGTGGTGGCAGGCAAGAATTACCTGGTCCTCTGCGCCGAGGACGGCGCCTACCGCATGGCCGTCCTCTACCGCGACCTGCAGGGGAACGCGCAGCTGACGAACACCGCAGATTTCGACCTTGGGAACTACACCCAGGGCGAGAGCGCCGCGCCCGCGGAGCTGATGCCCGGCGGCTGGTACGGCCCCGACGAGACGACGGTCCTGCCCCTGCCCGAGGATGCCCGGAAGGCCTTCGACAAGGCGATGGAGGACCTTGACGGCAGCTCCGTCGAGCCCATGGCGCTGCTGGGCACCCAAGTGGTGGCGGGGACCAACTACGCTGTCCTCTGCCGCGTGACCCCCGTCACGCCGGACGCCGTCTCCACTGTGCAGGTGGCTGTGGTGTACGCCGACCTCCAGGGCGGCGCGTACTTCCGCAGCTTCGTCCTCATCGATCCTGCGGACTTCAACCATTGATCCGCCCGCTTGCGTTCTGACACGCCGGCTCCGGGAAGCCTTGCTCCCCGGCGCTTTTCTTACCCGTTCGCCGTTGCAAACCGACGCCTGCTGTGATAAACTGAGAGCAGAGGGGGTACGGTCATGGATATTTACGCGGCGTTCGCGTTGTTCGGCGTGACGATCATTCTGTACTGGGTCATCACGGAAATGTTTGCGATCCTGTTTCGCTTCACGGGGCTGCCCGACGAAAAGGCCCGGTTCCAGGTGATCTCGCTTTTGACGGGCTGCGGCTTCACCACCCGGGAGAGCGAGATGTTCATCTCCAGCCGCTCCCGCCGCAGGCTGGCCCGGGCGACGATGCTGTTCGGCTATGTGTTCAACATCACGTTCCTTTCCTCGTTCATCAACGTCTTCTTCTCCATGCGTCTGACGCAGGTGGAGCATTACTTCCTCGGCCCGCTGTTCCCGCTGGTGGCCGTGTCGCTGATCATGATCAGCATGCGCGTGCCCGCGGTGCGCAGCTGGATGGACGACAAGCTGTTCAGTCTGGCGGAGCGCGTCTTCCGGCAGGGCACGGAGAACTCCGTGCTGCTGATGGACTACATCGGCCGCGACATCATCGCTCAGGTGAATCTTCACGAGGTGCCCGAGGACCTGCAGAACAAGCCTCTTGCGGAAACGGGCCTCAAGCCCGACCACAACATCCTCGTCATGCTGGTGGACCGCGGCGGCGCGCAGGCCGAGCCTGCCGCGGCGGACACGGTCTTTCGGCCCGGCGACAAGCTGACCGTCTTTGGCGATTACCAGACGATCTGCCGTGTCTTCCACGCCCGCGAACGCTTCGATGACGAGGACTGAACGCAAAAAAGACCCGCTTCGGCGGGTCCTCTTTTTTAGATCATTGAGGCAGCGCCGCTTCGATGCGCCTGCGGCACTCGGCCTGCATCTCCAGCACGTGCGCCAGACCGGAGCGGGAGAAGGGGTCGCCGTCCCGCAGCTTGACGTAGAACAGCTGCTCCGATTCCTGATACATGCGCAGCGCCTCGTCCATGTCGGGCTCCGTGCCGATGCCGTCCAGCAGGCAGTCGCCCAGTCTGCGGTAAACGTCCGCGCCCACGCGGCGGCGCTCCCGCTCGGAGAGGTTCTTCTCCGCCTGCCGGTACAGCCGCCAGGCGGCGGCCTCGTCCTTTTCGACGAACTGCCCGTACCGGTACATGTCACCCGCCTTGTACAGGGCGTTGGGCATGCCGGTCAGCGCGCACTTGACGAAGCACAGGAACGCCTTTTCGTGATCGACGGGGATCGAGCGGCCGTAGTAATGGCAGTAGCCCAGATTCTCCAGTGCGATCAGATTGCCCAGTGAAGCGGCGCGCTCGTAGTATTTCACGGCCTTCTCATAGCTCTGCTCGCCCGCGCGGCCGTCGTAGTACAGCGCGCCCAGATCGAGCAGCGCGTCGTCATTGCCGCGTTCACCTTCGTAGGAAAAGACCATGATCAGCAGATCGGCGACGCTCTTCGCCATGGGCTGCCCGCGGTCACAGTCCATCAAGGCAAAGGCCGCGTCGATCGGCTCCTCCATATATTCCGCCATCCAGGCGGCCGTCTCCACGGTTTCGGGATACTGCTCCTCGTCCAGCTCCTCGGCGATGGCGTTCAGCGACGCCAGCACGGTCCTGCGATACTCCTTCGGGTCCATGTGATCCGCTCCTTTTCTCTGTTTTCAAGCTGATCATAGCAAGAAGACAGACCAATATACCGGACAGAAAAAGCCCTCCGGCAGCTGCCGGAGGGCTTTTGACTTTAATACAGGGAAAACATCCTTTGGATCTCGTCGTGATCCGCGCCGCTGGCGATGGCCAGGCGCAGGAGGATCGCGGCCTTTTGGGGCGGGAGATTGTCGGCGGCGATGGTGTTGGCGCACAGAACGGCGCTCTGGGTGATCACGCCGTCGTCGATGCGGGAGCTGATGATCACGGGCTTCGTTACGGTCTCGATGGCCCGCTTGTACCCCAGACTGTATTCGCCCGCGCCCGCCCCGGCAATGACGATGCCGTCCGCGTGCTCCGCGGCGTACAGCAGCAGGTTCGGGTCGGCGTCCACGGAGAAATAGAGGATCGACACCCGCGGCAGATGCGTGAGCTTCGACACATCGAAGGGCGTGTCGAGCGTGTGGAGCTTCTGGGGCAGCTCGTAAAAATACACCTCGCTGTCGCGGACGATGCCCGACGCGCCCATCTCACCGGCGGAGATCGCCATGACGTGATAGGTGCTCGTTTTCGTCACCGACCGGGCGCTGTAGATATGATCGGCGAATACGGCGAGGACGCCGCGGCCCATGGCCGCCTTGGACGCTGCCACGCACACCGACTGGAACAGGTTCATGGGCCCGTCCGCCGACAGTGACGTTACCGGGCGCATGGAGCCCGTCAGCACCACGGGCTTGTCCGTTTTGACGGTCAGATTGAGGAAATAGGCCGTCTCCTCCAGCGTGTCCGTGCCGTGGGTGATGACGAAGCCCGCCACGTCGGGGTCCTTCGCCATCTCGTTGATCGTGTTGGCCAGCCGGATCCACAGGGCGTCGGTCATATCGTCGGAATTGACGTTGCAGATCTGCATCGTGCGGATGGGCGCGATGTCGCTGAGGGCCGGGATGGCCGCCAGCAGGTCGTCCACCTTCAGCGAGCCCGAGTGATAGCCGATGGTCTTGCCGGCGTCGCCCACGCCTGCGATGGTGCCGCCTGTGGCGAGGATGACCACCGCGCCCTGACGGTTCTGATCGTGATTCATGAATACCGCTCCTTCCGTGTCAAAATCAGTTCCGCAGCGCGGCGCGCATGCGGTTGGGCTTCAGCAGCAGGTCCAGCGCGTCGGCGGAGGCGCGGACGAGGATGTCGGCGTGCTGCAGCAGGCCGGCATACATGCCCTCGCCGTCCAGCACGGCGATGCCGAGGGTGGCCAGCTTCGTCATGGGGATGTCGTTGAAGCCGTTGCCCACGGTGCACACATGCCCCTGCGCCAGCAGGCCGCGGACGATCTCCTCCTTGCAGGCGCCCGCCCCGGCGTGGGGGAAGGTCTTCACCTCCGCGCCCAGGCCCTCGCACTGGCGGCGCACCGTGCCGTAGGTGTCGGCCGTGAGGATGTACACCGGCAGCAGCTCCGTCAGCGCGCGGATGCGCTCCGGCACGCCCTCGATCAGCGCGCCGTCCACGGCGATGGTGCCGTTGTAGTCCAGCACCAGATAGTCGATGGTCAGGGGCTCGCGCCCCGGGATGTCGAATCGGATCATAGTCTCTCCTTTATAGATGAACGTCCCGCTCGCCGCACCAGCGGCGCATGTATTCGAGACAGTCGATGGTCAGCAGTACGTCGGACAGCGCCCGGTGGGCCCGCCGGTTCTTCAGCCCGAACCGCTCCTCCAGGTCGCACAGACGGTGGTGGCGCTCCTGGGGGAATAGCCTGCGGCTGAGGCGCATGGTGTCTACGTAGTCGTTCGTGAAGCCGCAGCCCAGGACCCTTTGGCTCCAGACCCGGAGAAAGCGGATGTCGAAGGCGACGTTGTGCCCGGCGACGATCCCGTCCCCGACGAAATCGAGGAAATCGGGCAGCGCCCGCTCGATGGGCGGCGCATCCGCCACCATATAGTTCGAGATGCCCGTCAGCTGTGTGATGAAGGGGTTGATGGGCGCGGACGGGCGCACCAGCAGGGAATAGGTGCGCGTCACCTCGTGACCGCGGACCTTCGCCGCGCCCAGCTCGATGATCTCGCACCGGTCCGCCGAAAGCCCCGTGGTCTCCAGGTCCAGCACCACGTAGTCCTCCGGGAAGCCCATGATGCAGCGCCCGGCCTCCGGCGCATGTTGTTTGTTGCTCATGCAGTCGGTTCCTTTCGTGTATTCGGTCCGATCCTACACCGCAGGATGCGCCATTGTCCGGACTCCTGATATGAGTATAACACATTCTTTGGAATAAAGAAAGCCGGGAGTGAAAACTCCCGGCCTGTCGATGTGATTCTTTTATGCCAGCCCTAATGCTTCCTTCGCCAGAGCAATCTGCTTTTCCACCGAGGCGACGCTGGCGCCGCCCTCGCTGACGCGCCGCGCCACGCACTTCTGCAGGTCCACGGCGTCGTAGACGGTCTCGTCGGTCAGCTCACAGACGGAGCGGTAGTCCTCCAGCGGCAGCGTCTCCAGTACGAAGCCCTTCTCGGTGCACAACGCCACGGTCTCGCCCGCGACCTTGTAGGCGGCGCGGAAGGGGAGACCCTTTGACACGAGGTAATCCGCGTAGTCGGTGGCGTTGATGAAGCCCGTCTGCGCCGCATGGAGCATGTTGTCCGGCAGGACAGTCATGGTGGAGATCATGCCCGTGAAGATGTTGAGGCAGGCCTTCGCCGTGTCGCAGGCGTCGAACAGCCACTCCTTGTCCTCCTGCATGTCCTTGTTGTAGGCGAGGGGCAGGCTCTTCATCGTCGCCAGAAGCGCCATCAGCGCGCCGTAGACGCGCCCGGTCTTGCCGCGCACCAGCTCGGCCATATCGGGGTTCTTCTTCTGGGGCATGATGGAGGAGCCTGTGGTGTAGGCGTCCGATAGACGCACGAAGCGGAACTCCCAGCTGGACCACAGCACCAGCTCCTCCGCGAAGCGGGACAGGTGCATCATCAAAATCGAAAGGTCGCTGAGCAGCTCCAGGCAGAAGTCGCGGTCCGAGACGCTGTCCATGGAGTTGGCCGTCACGCCGTCGAAGCCCAGCAGGCCCGCTTCAAAAACGCGGTCGGTGCCGTAGGTCGTCCCGGCTAGCGCGCAGGCGCCGATGGGGGAGACGTTGAGCCGCCTGCGGCAGTCGCCGAGACGGTCCAGATCGCGCAGCAGCATGGAGACGTATGCCATCAGATGGTGACCGAAGGTCACGGGCTGCGCCCGCTGCAGATGGGTGTATCCGGGCAGGATCGCCGCCTTGTTCTCCTCCGCGCATGCGATCACGGCGGCGGCCAGCTCCTTTGCCAGCGATGCGATCTCATCGATCTCCGATCGCAGGTACATACGCATGTCCAGCGCCACCTGATCGTTGCGGCTGCGGGCCGTGTGGAGCTTTTTCCCCACGTCGCCGATACGGGCGGTGAGGACCTCCTCCACGAACATGTGGATGTCCTCGGCGTTGGGATCGAGCTGCAGCGCGCCGCTGCCCAGATCGTTCAGGATGCCCTGCAGTCCGTCGACCAGCTGCCCGGCCTCCGTGTGGGTGATGATCCCGCATTTGGCCAGCATCTGCGCGTGGGCCATGGAGCCGGTGATATCCTCCCGGTACATGCGGCCGTCAAAGCCGATGGATGAATTGAAGGCGTCGGCGGCGGAGGCCGTGTCGGCCGCCGTGACGCCCTGCCATAATTTCGCCATGATGCGCTCCTACAGGCCCAGCTTCTTGTTCAGCGCCGCCTGGACGGCGATGGGCAGGCCGTAGAGGTTGATGAAGCCCGCGCTGTCCTTCTGGTCGTAGTCGCTCTCGCCGAAGGAGGCGAGGTCCTCGTTGTACAGCGAATAGTCGCTGGTGACGCCGGCCTTGATGATGTTGCCCTTGTAGAGCTTCAGCTTCACGGTGCCGGTCACGTGCTCCTGAGTCTTGTTGACGAAGGCGTCCAGCGCCTCGCGCAGGGGGGTGAACCACTGGCCGTTGTACACCAGCTCGGCGTAGGTCAGTGCCAGCCTCTGCTTCTCGTGCAGCGTCAGCTTGTCCAGCGTGATGGACTCCAGCGCCTCATGGGCACGGTAGAGGATCGTGCCGCCCGGGGTCTCGTAAACGCCGCGGCTCTTCATGCCCACCAGACGGTTCTCCACGATATCCGTGATGCCGATGCCGTTCTTGCCGCCCAGCTCGTTGAGCTTGAGGATGATGTCGCGGGCGCTGAGCTTCTCGCCGTTCAGCGCGACGGGCGTGCCCTGCTCGAAGTCCAGTGTCACCAGCGTCGGCTCGTCGGGCGCGTCCAGCGGGGACACGGACATTTCCAGGAAGCCGGGCTTCTGGTACTGCGGCTCGTTGGCGGGCTCCTCCAGATCGAGGCCCTCATGGGACAGGTGCCACAGGTTCTTGTCCTTGGAATAGTTGGTCTCGCGGTTGATCTTCAGCGGGATATTGTGCGCCTCGGCGTAGTCGATCTCGTCCTCGCGGGATTTGAGCTCCCACTCGCGCCAGGGGGCGATGATGGGCATCTCGGGGGCGAAATGCTTGATGGACAGCTCAAAGCGCACCTGATCGTTGCCCTTGCCGGTGCAGCCGTGGCAGATGGCGTCCGCGCCCTCCTTCAGGGCGATCTCCACCAGACCCTTGGCGATGCAGGGACGGGCCGTGCTGGTGCCCAGCAGGTAATCCTCATAAATGGCTCCGGCCTTCATGGTGGGGATGATGTACTCGTCCACGTACTCGTTCGTCAGGTCGAGGACATACAGCTTCGACGCGCCGGTGGCCAGGGCCTTTTCCTCCAGACCCTCCAGCTCGTCGGCCTGTCCCACGTTGCCGGAGACGGCGATGATCTCACAGTTGTTGTAGTTTTCCTTCAGCCAGGGGATGATCACGGACGTGTCGAGGCCGCCGGAATAGGCCAGTACGACTTTCTTGATCTTGCTTTTATCGAGCTCTTTCATGCTTATACACTCCTTGAGGAATATTTATGAGTCAAAGATACAGCAGAACGCGGGAATTGTCAAGGCTAAAATGAAATATTATTCAGAAATACTCAAAAATATGCTTTTTCATCCGCTCTTTTCTTTCGCGCGGCGCAGTGGTATGATAGAGGAAGAAACAAAAGGGAGGTCTGCGACCATGACTTCATTGCGATCCTTTGACGATACAGGCGCCATGATCCGCACCGGGCGCGGGTGCGTGGGGCGCCGCGGCGTCGTTTCCTCGGGCCGGGCGGAGGCGTCGGAGATCGGCGCGTCGATCCTGGAGCGGGGCGGCAACGCCATCGACGCCGCCGTGGCGACGGCGTTCGCGCTGGGCGTCTGCGAGCCCAACGCCTCCGGCATCGGGGGCGGCGGCTTCATGCTCCTGCGCGACGGCAGGGCCGGGGACGTCGTCTTCCTCGACTTCCGCGAGAAGGCGCCCATGGCCGTGACGCCGGACTTTTACCCCCGGCCGGAGGACGGCTCCAACGTGGCCGCCGACCAGTCGAACATCTACGGCGGCAAGTCCGTGGCCGTCCCCGGCGACGTGTGCGGGCTGCTGTACGCGCTGGAGCGCTACGGCACCATGACGCCCCGGGATGTCATCGCCCCGGCGGTGAAGCTGGCGCGGGAGGGGTATCTGGTGACGCCGCTGCTGCACGAGGACATCAAGGCCCACCGGGAGCAGCTGCTGCAGTACGGCGACGGCTGGCGCATCTATTTGAAGGACGGCGCGCCTTATCCCGTGGGTGCGGTGCTGCGGAACCCGGACCTCGCCGACACGCTGGAGCGCATCGCCGAGGGCGGCGCGGACGTCTTTTACAAGGGAGATATCGCCCGGCGCATCGTGGAGGCCGTGCAGCGTGACGGCGGCGTCATGACGCTGCAGGACCTGGCGGATTACGCCGTCCGCGTCCGGGAGCCCGTCCGAACGGTCTACCGCGGCATCGAGGTCGTCTCCTCGCCGCCTCCGTCCTCCGGCGGGACCCACGTGGTGGAGATCCTCAACACGCTGGAAAACTTCGACGTGGGCGCGCTGACGGTCAACAGCCCCGCGTACCTCCACCTGTTCTCGGAGGTGTTCAAAATGGCCTATGCCGACCGCGCCGCCTACATGGGCGACCCGGCCTTCGTGAACGTGCCGCTGACGGGATTGCTGAATAAGGATTACGCGAAGACGCTCGCCGCCCGCGTCGATCTGACGAAGGCCCACGCGCCCGCCTGCGGCGACCCGAAGCAGTACGAGAGCATCAGCACCACCCACTTCTCTATCGGCGACCGGGAGGGCAATCTCGTGGCCGTGACGAAGACGATCAACCACTTCTTCGGCTCCTGCGTGGTGCCGGAGGGCCTGGGCTTCCTGCTCAACGACCAGATGTGCGATTTCTCCATCGATCCGTCCTCGCCCAACTGCGTACTCGGCGGCAAGATCCCCCTGAGCAGTATGTCACCCACGTTCCTGCTGCGGGACGGCAGGCCCATGGCCGTCGTCGGCAGCCCCGGCGGCATCCGCATCATCTCCACGGTGGCGCAGGTGGTGTCGAAGCTGGCGGACCACGGCATGACCGTGGAGGAGGCCGTCTGCTCGCCCCGCATGGCCGACGCGCTGGACGGCGTGCTGCTGTGCGAGGGACGCGTGCCCCGGGAGACGACGGATGCGCTGGAGGCCATGGGCCACAAGGTGCGGCGGCTGGACGACTGGGACCGCGTCATGGGCTCGGCCAACAGCATCCAGTATACAAAGGACGGCATCGTCGGCCAGGCCGACCCACGCCGCGACGGCTTCGCAAAAGGCATATAGAATAAAAAAACAGGGGCTATGGCGTCAGCCACAGCCCCTGTTTTTCTATAATCTTATTTCTGTTCCGCGTCCGTCATCAGCGACGTGCCGCAGTACTCGCACACCATGCCCTTGGTCGTCGCGCCGCAGGCGGGACAGACGCGGGGCTTGTTGAGATACGCTTCCCACTGCCGCCGCTTTTCTTCGTGTATGTCGGCGCGCTCCGCGGCTGCCTGCTCACGCTGAAAGGCGATCTCGTCGGCGCGCTCCAGCTCTGCCTTGTGCTTTTTGGCCCTTAGCTTCGGCGCCAGGCCCCACCAGACCATACCGAATCCAAGGATGAAGCCGACGAACATCCCCGCCCAGTCCGTCTCAATGTCCATATCGGCCGCGGCGGCGATCATGACCAGACCGATCACGATCTTCAGGATCATCATCCCCGTGGACTGGCGCATGCCGGTCTGCCGTTCTCTCTCACTTGCACGTTTGAACACAGGCGCACCCCCTCTTTCATCATTGCCCATATTATACCAGAGATGAATCACAGATGCAACACGCACTTGGCTCTTGGAATCGGGGGAGTGTTATGGTATAATAAAAAATAATCATAACAGGAAAGGATGATCTTCTATGAAATATCAGGAGCTGGGCAAGAGCGGGCTCAAGGCGTCCGTCGTCGCTTTTGGCGGCTGGGGCCTCGGCGGCGGGTCCGTCTGGTCCGACATGCTGCCCAAGGTCAATGAGGTCGAGCGTCTGCTGGACGAGGCGCACGAGCTGGGCATCAACTACATCGACACGGCCCCCGTCTACGGCACGGGCCAGAGCGAGCTGGTGCTGGGCGAGGCGCTGAAGGGCAGGAGAGACCGCTTCCTGATCCAGAGCAAGTGTTCTCTGAACTGGCGCGGCGAGGGCGGCAACTTCCATTACGCCCGCGACGGCGCCACCGTCAACAACGACACCTCCGCCCCCGCCGTCAAAAAGGACGTAGAGGACATCCTGCGCCGCATGCAGCTGGACTATCTCGACCTGCTGGTGGTCCATTACGTCTGCAAGAGCTGGCCCGTGGAGGAGACCGTCTCCGCCTTCAAGGACATGATCAAGGAGGGCAAGATCCGCGCCTTCGGCCTGTCCAACAGCCAGCCCGCCGATCTGGACGAGTACCAGCAGTACGGCGATGTGGCCCTCGTGCAGGAGCAGTACAGCCTGCTGGCCCCCTATCACGGCCAGGATTACTTCCCCACCTGCGACAAGTACGGCACCACCTTCCAGGTGTACGGCGCGCTGGAGGAGGGCTACCTGACCGGCCCTCAGTCCTTCGACCGCACCTTTGAGAAGGGCGACATCCGCGCCCGTCTGCCCTGGACCGAGGAAGCGCGCAGGAACGAGATCCTCCGCCTGTACAGGGAGGTCTGGACGCCGCTGTGTGAGAAGTATGGCTGCTCCTATTCCAACCTGTTCCAGGCCTTCACCCTGAGCCAGTACCCCAATCTGAGCCTGCTGACCGGCTTCCGCCGCGTGGAGTCCATGCGCGACACGGTCAAATGCCTGGATCTCAAGCTGGAGGACGCGGATATCCGCCTGCTGGCCGAGACCGCCAAGCCCGCGCAGGTGCGCGTGCTGGATAAATAACCCCCCGGATAAGGAGGCACACTATGGAAATGAAGTTCTATCGCTGCGCCCATTGCGGCCAGATCATCGCCATCGTCAAGGGCACGGGCGTTCCCGTGATTTGCTGCGGCGAGCCGATGAAGGAGATCGTCCCCGGCACCACCGACGCCGCCGTGGAGAAGCACGTCCCTGTCTTCGAGGTGAAGGACGACCGGGTCTACGTCACCGTCGGCGCCGTGGAGCATCCCATGCTGCCCGAGCACTACATCGAGTGGGTCTCACTGCAGACGAAGTTCGGCAACCAGCGCAAGCCCCTGCATCCCGACGACGATCCCAAGGTCGTCTTCCCGCTGCTGGAGGGAGACGAGGTGCTGGCCGTCTATGCCTACTGCAACCTGCACAGCCTCTGGAAAGCCTGAAAAAACCAACGCGGAGCCCCTCGCGGACTCCGCGCAGCGTGTCGACAAACGCGACACGCTTCGGATGAAGACCGCTTCGCTGGGTCTTCATCCGAGGTTGCTCGCTGTAAAGGAGTTTTTTGGCGGCACATGTCCGCCAAAAAACAGATGCATTATGAATCGCTGACGCGCTCATTTGAAAGCTGCCTTTATCTGCAGTCTATGCGGAGCCCCTCGCGGGCTCCGCGCTTATTTGGAGGAATCATATGAAAGCGACCGTTTTGGTGGACAACACCGCATGGCCGGGCCTCAGGGGCGAATGGGGCCTGAGCATCTACATCGAATACGGCGACAAGATCGTGCTGCTGGACGCGGGCGCGTCCGGGCTGTTCGCCGAGAACGCCGAAAAGCTGGGCCTGCCCCTGGAGCGCGTCGATTACGCCGCGCTGTCCCACGCCCATTACGACCACGGCGACGGCATGGAGGTCTTCTTTCAGAAGAACCGGAAGGCCAGCTTCTACCTGCGCCGCACGGCGGAGCAGAAGTATTATTCGAAGGAGCTCCTGTTCTTCCGCCGCTACATCGGCGTGCCCCAGCGCGTGCTGAAGGAGTACGCGGGGCGTATCGTCTACGTCTCCGGCGACTACGAGCTGACGCCCGGCGTCCGCCTGCTGCCTCACGCCGCCCCCGCCCCGGAGTCCATCGGCAGGCGCGACAATCTCTACGCCGTCCGCGGCAATAAGCTGATCCCCGACCCCTTCACCCACGAGCAGAGCCTCGTCTTCGACACGCCCGAGGGTCTCGTCGTCTTCAACAGCTGCTCCCACAGCGGTGTGGCCAACATCATCCGCGAGGTGGGGGAGGCTTACCCCGGCAAGCAGGTCCGCGCCATGATCGGCGGCTTCCACCTGCACAACAAGACGGACGCCGAGGTGACGCAGGTGGCGGGGCTGCTGAAGGAGACCGGCGTACAGCAGATCGTCACGGGCCACTGCACCGGCGACAACTCCCTGGCCGTTCTGAAGCGCGAGCTGGGCGACCGCGTCCAGGCCATGCACAGCGGCCTTGCGCTTACATTCTGAAAAAACAGGAATTGCGCTTGTAACGCACGTTAGATTCGTGTATGATGGGACAAGTGACAATCGATCGGAGTGAATCATTTGGACCTGATGTTCATTTTCAACAGCATCCTGCTGGGCGTGGGCCTCGCCATGGACGCCTTCTCGGTGTCCGTCGCCAACGGCATGAACGAGCCGCGCATGCGATGTCCCCGCATGTGCGCCATCGCCGGGACCTTCGGCGGGTTCCAGTTCCTCATGCCCATGCTGGGCTGGTACTGCGTGCGGGCGTTCCTGCGTGCGTTCTCGGCCTTCGAGCCGTATATCCCCTGGATCGCGCTGGCGCTGCTCAGCTACATCGGCGTCAAGATGATCTACGAGGCGCTGGAGCACAAGACCGACGATGAAAAGCCCGCCGTGACGGCTGCCGACCTGCTGGTGCAGGGCGTCGCCACGTCCATCGACGCGCTGAGCGTCGGGTTCACCATTGCGGAATACGACCTGTTCCGCGCCGTCACCGCAAGCCTTCTCATCGGCGTCGTCACCTTCGCCGTCTGCATGGCCGGTCTGCGCCTGGGGCGCAGCGCGGGCATGAAGCTGGCGGACAAGGCCGGGATCCTCGGCGGCGTCATTCTGATCCTCATCGGCCTCGAGATCTTCATCACCGGGCGCATGTGAGCTTGCGCGCATCGGGCAAACGTGATACAATTTTGTCAGAAACATAGAAAGGAGCGTGCGATATGTACGCATTTGACGAAAAATACTGCCTGCAGCAGTTCCAGAACCTGCTGGCCATCGACAGCACCCTCGGCCAGTTCCGCGAGATCTCCGATTACATCGAGCAGGAGATGGACCGCATGGGCTTCCCCTGGTTCGAGACCCATAAGGGCGGCGTCATCGCCACCTTCGGCGGCGAGAAGGAGCCGCTGGTCATCACGGCCCATCTGGACGACATCGGCCTCATGGTCCGCAAGATCAACGCCGACGGCACGCTGAACGTCTGCCCCGTGGGCGGTCTGGCCCCGTTCTACGCCGTCATGGAGAACGTCCGCGTCCACACACGCGACAACAAGGTCTACACCGGCACCATCTGCCGCACGCCCAACTCCATCCACGTCACCGAGGAGGAGCTGCGCCAGGTGGCTCCCGACTTCCGCAAGAACGTCTGCGTCGTCCTCGACATGCCCGTCAAGAATCCCGCCGACGTCCGCGCCCTGGGCATCGAGACCGGCGACATGATCGCCCTGGAGCCTCGCTTCACCATGAGCGGCGGCTATCTCAAGTCCCGCTTCGTGGACGACAAGGCCTGCGTCGCAACGCTGCTGACCGTCATGAAGTACATCAAGGACAACAACATCAAGCTGGAGCGCAAGGTCTACGCCTACTTCTCCTGCTATGAGGAGCTGAACCACGGCACCTCCTGGGTCCCCGCCGACACCCGCGACATCATCGCCATCGACATCGCCCCCACCGGCCCCGACCAGAACAGCGAGGAGCACAAGGTCTCCATCTTCTGCAAGGATTCCCGTCATCCCTATCACTGGGATCTGACCAACGAGCTCCGCGCCGCCGCCATGGCGGGCAAGGTGGACTTCGTCATGGACGTCTTCACGCCGCACTACGGCTCCGACGGCAACACCGCCGTCATCGCCGGCCACGACGTCCGTCACGCCGCCATCGGCCCGGACACCTCCAACAGCCACGGCTACGAGCGCACCCACATCGACGGCCTCAACAACACCTATCAGCTGGTGCTGAACTACCTCAAGGCCGCTCAGCCCGTCCAGATGGGCGTGGCCGAATAAACACATCTGTCGTTCAAAGCGGAGACTGTCTCTTGACAGCCTCCGAAGCGTGCCGGTTGAAGCGGCACGCTTCGGGTGAAGACCGCTTCGCTGGGTCTTCACCCGAGGTTCCTCGCGCTTATCGCCTTCGACTTCGTCTCAGTTGGTCGGCGCGAGCGCTCGCTTTGCTCGCTGTAAAGGTGTTTTTGGCGGCGCATGTCCGCCAAAAAACAGATCCATGATCTGGCACGTTCACATTTGTGGAGAGCGATCAATGCAGCATCCGTTATTCAAAGCGGAGACTGTCTCTTGACAGCCTCCGCTTTTTTGATGCATAATGGTTAGCGAAAGCAAACTCTGGAGGGAGACGTATATGGCCGGACAAAAGCACACGCTGGATTTCACCGAGGGCGCCATCACCGCCAAGCTGGTGCGCTTCGCGCTGCCGCTGCTGGCGGGCAGCCTGATCCAGCTTCTATACAACACCGTCGATCTCATTTTCGCCGGGCAGTACATCGGCAAGGAGGCCTCCGCCGCCGTGGGCGCCAGCAGCATGCTCGTCACGCTGCTGGTGGGGCTGTTCACAGGATTGTCTGTGGGCGGCGGCGTCGTGGTGGCCAAGGCCTTCGGCGGCGGGGAGCAGGACCGCGTGCTGCGCACCGTGCGCACGGCCGTGGGCATGAGCGTTTACGGCGGGCTGATGATCGCCGCGCTGGGCTTTGCCGCGGGGCCGTTCCTGCTGCGGCTGATGCACACGCCGGAGTCGATCATGGCGCAGGCCACGGATTACGTGCGCGTCTACTTCCTCAGCGTCGTCTTTTCGATCCTTTATAATATGTGCTCCGGCTGCCTGCGGGCGCTGGGCAACTCGCGCTTTCCCATGCTGGTGCAGCTGGGCGGGGGACTGCTCAACGTGCTGCTGGACTGGCTGTTCATCGTGCGCATCGACAACGGCGTGCTGGGCGTGGCGTACGCGACGCTCCTGTGCCAGCTGGGCACGGCCGTCTTTTCGCTCCTGCTGCTGACAGTCAGCCTGCCGGAGCTGCGGGAAAAGCCCCTGCGCCTGCTGACCGTGGAGCCCGCCGTCCTCGCCGAGATCCTCCGCGTGGGCGTCCCGGCCGGACTGCAGAGCATGGCCGTCACGCTGTCAAACGTCCTCGTCCAGTCGCGGATCAATTCCCTGGGCGTCGACGTCATCGCCGCTTTCACGGCTTATTACAAGGTGGAGCTCGTCATCTATCTGCCCATCATGGCCTTCGGCCACACCATGACCACCTTCTCCGGCCAGAACATGGGCGCGGGCAGGCCCGACCGCGTGCGGAAAGGGCTGCGGATCTGCACGGCCATGAGCATGGCCTGGGCGATCCTCGGGGCGATCCTGTGCCTGACGCTGACCGGCCCCGCGATGTTCGGCTGGTTCAACCGCGAGCCCGAGGTCATCGCCCTCGGCATGGCGATCATCACCGTCACTTTCCCGTTTTATTGGCTCTATTCGATCCTCGAAAACCTCTCCGACACCATCCGCGGGGCAGGGAACACCCTGAGGCCCATGCTGATTACCCTGTGCAACATCTGCCTTCTGCGCACGGCGCTGCTGTACCTCATCACCTCCCGCTGGACCACTGCCTCCGCCGTCGCCGCCGTCTACCCCGTCACCTGGGCCTCCACCGCCCTCTGCCTCCTCCTCTACTGGCTCAAAAGCCCCTGGTCAAGACGGACGTTCCGGCCGGATAAAACATGATTTCTCTCAAAAGATACCCCCGCGCCGTTCGGACGCGGGGGCACAGTATTAGCCTGGAAATTGGTCTCTGGTAATTGTTTTCGGCACAAAATTGCCTGAAGGAACCGAATAGAGCGTATAAGTAATGGATGATAATCCATCCTTAACGCGTGCCAGTGTCAGGTTTTCTGAATCCATGGAGATGGCTGTATTATCTCCAAACAGTTCCTCTTTTCCGTACCAAATTTCGCCTTCAGCAAAGTAAACTGAATAAGTTCCGCTTGGCACTTTCATTGTAGTTGATTGCCCCTTTTCGACATAAAAAGAAAAACTGTTGTAACTGTAATCGTGGTTTAAGCAATAGACATAACAATTTTCGGTAAATGAAGCATTAACAGTAATTTTGAAATCATCATAGTATCTCGGATAAATAATCATTTCGCCGTTGTCGATGGGGACAGGAGTAAGAGTCGTAGAGTTGTGGTATGGCTGTGAAGGCTTGGAACCAGCAGCAGTGCTGGTCTCTTCTCTTGCCAAAACTGTCAGATGGATGGTTTCTTTTGTCTCACCGTAAAGCTTTGCCTCGATGGTCGCTGTGCCTGACGATACAGCCGTTATCAATCCAACGCTGGACACCTTGGCAATAGAGGGATTTGATACGGTCCATTCGACTCTCGACAATGCGGATTGAGGATCGGCAGTGTAAAGAATCGCGTGCGTCTGACCGGCACGAATGGTCAGATAATTGCTTTCGTTGAGTATCACGTCTGCATCTGGCTTTTGATTAAAAATATGAGGGAGCATAAAGAAGCCAATAATAAGCAGCGCGATAAGCAGGGGAAATGACCATTTTTTGGAGAAGCGATCTTTTATCCTGTCGAACTTGCTTTTTGACGGTTCTGGCGAAGCAGCTGCAGGCTCTGGCGTATCCTGCGCAGGATTTGTGCGGGGTGTAGAAATGCCTTTTGAATCAGGAAGGACAACACCGCATATATGGCAGTAAGCGGCACTTGCAGATACTTTGCTGCCGCAGCGCGGACAGTACCTGAATGCATTCGAACCCGAACCGTTTGCGGCACCGCCGGAATGGGCGGCGCGTGAACGATTCTGGAGCTCTTCAAATTCTCTGCGCTGAATATCCAGTTCTACGATATGATCGACAGTGCAGCCTTGTTTCTGCGCGTTGATCTCTGCTGTCTGATAATAATCAGACACGGCTTTGCCTGCCCAGTTGTAATCTATCACAACGAAGTTTGATTGCTCTTGCCCCAGCAATTGTTTGAACAGCAGATTTGTATTCCGGTATTCTTTATCGGCGATATCGAATTTGTAGCTGGCGCCATTTGAATCGAAAAGGATCAAGTGCTCGTCTTTTTCATAGCGAGTATAATAGATCGCATCTTTTTTCAGCCGAGGATTGTTCTTTGAATAATTACGATATGTAAGTTGTTTCATCAACTCAATGACACGATCATCACGCCCGGCTTCCAGAATCGCTACCTTTTCCTGAAAATCAGCATTGCTTGTCACGACACGGGTCATGTAGCCTTGCGGCACAGCGGAGGCCCGGACAGAGTCCAGCTTGGATTTGTAATCTGCCGATGGATGAATGACTTGAATGATTGCTTTATGAACGGAGTCGGTATAACGGAAATCGTACTCCAACTGTGAAACACGATTGCAGTATGGGCAGGTTGAATTAAAAAAACGCCCCGCCGTGATGTTCTTTGTTAAATCGGGAGAGAGACCTGAATCAAGAGTTTTCCATGCCATTGTTACGTATGATGTTTTGCAATGAGGACATACAACGGTCATCTGACGGGGTATCGACATATGAGGCCCTCCTTCAATATCAAGTCGCCTGGATTCAACAGTATTATACCTTACAGTGTTGGGAATATCAACCAACAATAGGATCGTACTCATTATTCCGGAGACGCCCCGGCGTTCTTTTTTTATGGTTGAAAACCATCACTGGAATTGGTATAATAAAATGTATTTTAATGCGGCCTTACGCCATTTGGGAAAGGAGGGGCCCGTTTGTATCTCAAATCCATCGAAATTCAGGGCTTCAAGTCCTTCCCGGACAGGACGCTTCTGACGTTCAGCCAGGGCGTTTCGGCCATCGTCGGGCCCAACGGCAGCGGCAAGTCGAACATCGCCGACGCCATCCGCTGGGTGATGGGCGAGCAGTCGGCCCGCACGCTCCGCGGCGGCAAGATGGAGGACGTCATCTTCGGCGGCACGAAGCGCCGCAGCCCCATGGGCTTCTGCGAGGTGTCCATCACCGTGGACAACAGCGACCGATCCGTCGCGCTGGAGGTCGACGACGTCACCGTCACCCGCCGGTACTACCGCTCCGGCGACAGCGATTTCTTCATCAACCGCAGACCCGTGCGCCTGCGCGACGTGCGCGAGCTGTTCATGGACACCGGCCTCGGGCAGGACGGCTATTCCATGATCGGTCAGGGCAGGATCGACGAGATCCTCTCCGTCAAGAGCGCCGAGCGCCGCGAGATCTTCGAGGAGGCCTCTGGCATCAGCAAGGTTCGCCACCGCAAGGAGGAGAGCCGCCGCAAGCTGGAGCAGGCTGAGGACAACCTTGTGCGCATCCGCGACATCATCACCGAGCTGGAGGACCGCGTCAAGCCTCTGCAGAGGCAGGCCGAGAAGGCCAGGCGCTTCCTGATCCTCCGCGACGAGCTTCGCGTGCTGGAGGTGTCCGCCGCATTGGACAGTCTCGACCGTCTGGCCGAGCAGATCAAAACGGCGAAGATCGACTTCGACAACGCCGAGCGCCTTCTCTCCGCCCGCAAGGAGGAGCTGCAGCGGCTCCGGGACAAAAGCGAGACGCTGGCGTCCCAGCTCCGCGGGAAGGACGAGGAGAGCGAGCAGGCCCGCGCGCGCATGGAGGCCGTGCGGGAGGACCTTGCCGGACTGCAGTCTCTGGCTGCCGTGGCGGAGACGAACCTGCGCCACGCGGGCGACGACCGGCAGGCGCGGGAGGCTGAGGCGAAGGCCCAGCAGGAAAAGATCGATTCTTTAGATACGCAAATATCCGAAAAGGACCGCCGTTCCGGCGAGATCGACCTGATGCTGGAGCGCTGCCGCGCCCAGCTGGAGCAGCTCACCGAGGAGATTGAGGAGGCCGGCCGTCAGGCGCGTGACGTCATCTCGAAGATCGAGAGCCGCCGTGCCCGCGCCGCGCTGCTGCGTGATCAGAAGCAGGAGAAGTTGGCCGAGATCATGGCGCGTGAGACCGCGCTGACCGAGACGTCCCAACGCCGAGACGCAGGCGAAGAGCAGCGGACCAGGGACGGGGAGAAGCTGCAGGATCAGAACCGCATCCTCGCCGCGCTGGACGAACAGCTGGAGGAGGCGCGGGAGAGCCGCACCTCGGCCCTGAACGCCCTGAACGGCGCATCCATGATCATCGACGCCCGCCGCGGCCGCGTGGAGAAGGCCCAGGCCGCGCTGGACGAGGCCCGGCGGGAGCTCAACGCCCGCAGCGACCGCCTCGCCATGCTGGAGGGCATGGAGCGCGATATGGAGGGCTTTTCCGGCGCCGTGCGCCGGGTGGTCCGCGCGGGCAGCGGCCTGCGCGGCATCCACGGTCCGCTGTCGTCGCTGATCGAAGCGGAGGACCGCTTTTCCGCCGCGATCGAGACGGCGCTGGGCGGCGCCATGCAGAACATCGTCGTGGACGACGAGAACAGCGCCAAGGCCGCCATCGGCTACCTGAAGGCCAACAATCTGGGCCGCGCCACGTTCCTGCCGCTGACGGCCATCCGTCCCCGGTGGACCTCCCGCCGGAATCTGGATCGGGAGCCGGGCTTCTGCGGCTACGGCAGCGACCTGACGTTCTGTGACCCCATCTATAAAAACATCGTTTCCTACTTCCTCGGCACTACCGCCGTCGTCGATCACATCGACAGCGCCATCGCCATGGGGAAAAAATATAACTACGGCTTCCGCATCGTCACGCTGGACGGCCAGCTGATCAACGCCGGCGGCGCCATGACGGGCGGCAGCCTCAACAAGAGCGTGGGCGTGCTGTCCCGCGCCAACGAGACCCGCAGGCTCCGGGAGGCGCTCAAGGAGCTGGAAAGCGGCCTCGCCGAAAAGCGGGAGGCCGCCGAGAAGGCGTCCCGGGAGCTGCAGGCCGCCGAGTACCGCAGGCGCACCGCGGACGAGGACGTCCGCGCCTGCGACGAGCGCATCGCCGACATGAACGCCCGCCGCAGCAGGGTAGAAGCCATCGCCGAGAGCCTGCAATCGTCGCTGGACGCGCTTGCCGACGAGGGCAGAAAGGCCGACGAGCGCATGACGTCTCTCAAGTCGGAGATCGAGGCGCTGCGCAGAGAGACCGACGCGCTGGAGCAGGAGGCCGCCGCGGAATCCGACGAGGCCGACCGCCTCAGCGAGGAGTCGGGCCGCCGCAGCGGCGGCGGCCAGCTGGAGCAGCGCCTGACCTCCGTCCGGTTGGAGATCGGCAGGCTGGAGTCCGAGAGCGCATCCGTGGAGGAGTCCCGCGCCATGCTGGACGACCTGCGACAGACGGCCGTGCGGGAGTACGAGCAGAAATGCCGCGACGCGGAATCCGCGGGCGCGGATATCGAGCGCCTCCGCGCCGATCTGGACGGCTACACGGCACGGTCCGCCGCGCTGGAGACCGAGCGCGGAGAGCTGGAGAAGACCGTCGCCGCGCTGGCGGAGTCCCGCCGAAAGCTGGACGAGCAGAAGGAGCGCACCGACCGCGACGTGCAGGCCCGCAGCGACGAGCTGCTGAGCCACGAGCGCGAGCGCATGCGCCTCGACAACCGCCGCGAGCAGCTGGAGGGCGAGCAGACCGCCCTGCTGGACCGCCTGTGGGAGGCTTACGAGCTGACGCCCTCCACGGCCCGGGAGATCTATCAGGAGCCCGCGGACCGTCAGGCCGCCGCCCGCCGCATCTCCGAGCTGAAGGCGGGCATCAAGGCGCTGGGCAGCGTCAACCTCGACGCCATCCAGGAGTTCGAGGAGGTCAACGAGCGCTACACCTTCATGACCGTCCAGCGGGACGATCTGGAAAAGGCGAAGACCGATCTGGAGCAGGTGATCTCCCGTCTGACCGCCACCATGGAGGAGGCGTTCGCTTCGAAGTTCCGCCAGATCAACGAATCCTTTGGAAAGACTTTTGCCGAGATCTTCGGCGGCGGCAGCGCCTACCTCAAGCTGGAGGATGAAAAGAACATCCTCGAATGCGGCATCGACATCAGCGTCGAGCTGCCCGGCAAGGGCCGCCGCGCCATCTCGCTGCTGTCCGGCGGCGAGAAGGCCTTCGTGGCCACGGCGCTCTATTTCGCCATCATCAAGGTCAGCCCAACGCCCTTCTGCGTCATGGACGAGATCGACGCGGCGCTGGACGAGGTGAACGTCGGGCGCTTCGCGTCCTATATGCGCTCCCTGTGCGAGCGCACCCAATTCATCGTCATCACCCACCGCCGCGGCACCATGGAGCACAGCGACATCCTCTACGGCGTCACCATGCAGGAGCACGGCGTGACGAAGCTGCTGAAGCTGGACATCCGCGAGGCGGAGAGCAAGCTCAATATAAAACTAAGCTGATCGGAGGAGAGTTCCCATGAGCTTTTTTGACAAGATCAAAGAGGGCCTGAGAAAGACGAAGGAATCGGCCCAGAACAATCTGAACGCCGTTCTCGCCACCTTCCGCACCGTGGACGAGGACATGCTGATGGAGCTGGAGGACAGCCTCATCCTGGCCGACATCGGCGCGGAGCTGTCCATGGAGACCGTGGACGAGCTGCGCGACCGCGCCAAGCTCAAGAACCTGCAGGATCAGGAGAGCATCAGGCAGGAGCTGTGCGCCATCCTGACGGAGAAGATGAAGCCCAACAACGGCCTCGATCTGAGCACGAAGCCCTCCGTCATCCTCGTCGTCGGCGTCAACGGCGTCGGCAAGACCACCAGCATCGGCAAGCTGGGGCAGAAGCTGACGGACGAGGGCAAAAAGGTCCTGTTCGCCGCCGCCGACACCTTCCGCGCGGCCGCCGCCGACCAGCTGACCATCTGGGCTGACCGCTGCGGTGCCGATATCGTCCGCCACGCCGAGGGCGCGGACCCCTCTGCCGTCATCTTTGACGCGGTCTCCGCCGCCAAGGCCCGCGGCTGCGACGTCGTCATCTGCGACACCGCCGGCCGCCTGCACAACAAGAAAAATCTGATGAACGAGCTGGCGAAGATGAACCGCGTCATCGACCGCGAGCTGCCCGACGCCGCCAAGGAGACGCTGCTCGTCATCGACGCCACCACGGGCCAGAACGGCGTCAACCAGGCCGAGAGCTTCAACGAGGCCTGCACGCTCACCGGCATCATCCTGACGAAGCTGGACGGCACCGCCAAGGGCGGCATCGTCATCAACATCTCCAACAAGCTGGGCGTCCCCGTCAAGTTCATCGGCGTGGGCGAGACCGCCGCCGACCTGCTGGAGTTCGAGCCCGACGCCTTCGTTCAGGCGTTCTTCGAGTAAGGAGAGACAGTTATGAGAACAGACGGCAGAACGCCGGAGCAGCTTCGCCCCGTGAAGCTGACCACCGGCTATATCAAATACCCCGAGGGATCGGTCCTCATCGAGTGGGGCAATACGAAGGTCATCTGCAACGCCAGCGTCGAGGACCGCGTCCCGCCGTTCCTCAAGGACAGCGGACAGGGCTGGATCACCGCGGAGTACAGCATGCTGCCCCGGGCCACCGAGACGCGCTCTCCCCGCGACATTGGCAAGCTGAAGCTCTCGGGCCGCAGCGCCGAGATCCAGCGCCTCATCGGCCGGGCCCTGCGCTCGGTGACGAGCCTGGAGCTGCTGGGCGAGCGGATGATCACCATCGACTGCGACGTCATCCAGGCCGACGGCGGCACCAGGTGCGCCTCCATCACGGGCGGCTTCGTGGCGCTGGCCCTGGCCCTGCGGAAGCTGCAGCGGGAGGGACTGCTGGAGCAGTGGCCCCTGCGGTCCCACGTGGCGGCCGTCAGCGTCGGCATCGTCCACGGCGAGCCCCTGTGTGACCTGTGCTATGTGGAGGACAGCGGCGGCGAGGTTGACTTCAACTTCGTCTTGAACGAGGACGGCGACATCATCGAGCTGCAGGGCACGGGCGAGGAGCGCCCGTTCTCCAAGGCCGAGCTGGACGATATGTACGCGCTGGCCCGACAGGCCGTGACGCAGCTGATAAGCCTGCAGAAGCAGGCGCTGGAGGAATGACCATGGAGTTCATCCTCGCCAGCAACAACAAAAAGAAGCTCCGGGAGATGGAGCAGATCCTCTCCCGGGAGGGCTGCACCGTGATCTCCATGGGGGACGCAGGGATCGAGAGCGCCCCGGAGGAGACCGGCGCCACCTTTGAGGAAAACGCCTGGATCAAGGCGAAGGCCGCCATGGAAGCGTCCGGGAAGCCCTGCATCGCCGACGACTCCGGCATCGCCGTGGACGCGCTGGACGGCGCGCCCGGCGTCCGCTCCGCCCGCTACTGCGAGGGCACGGATCTGGACCGCGTGATGTTCCTGCTCAAGAACATGGAGGACAAGCAGGACCGGACGGCGCGGTTCGTCTCCGCCGTTGCCTGCGCCTTTCCCGACGGCACGTCCATCGTCGTGCGCGGCGAGTGCGAGGGTCAGCTCCTGCGGGAGCTGCGGGGCGAGGGCGGCTTCGGCTACGACCCGATCTTTTACGTGCCGGAGGAGGGCTGCACCTTCTCGGAAATGGCACAGGAACGCAAAAACGTCATCTCCCACAGGGCCCGTGCCATGGAGGCCTTCGTCCGGGAGCTGAGAAAGAAACGCGAGGGATAACTATGCTGACAAGCAAGCAGAGGGCCTTTCTGAGGGCCAAAGCAAACGGCCTTGACGCCATCTTTCAGGTGGGCAAGGGAGGCATCACCGAAAACCTGCTCAACCAGATCGGCGACGCGCTGGAGGCCCGCGAGCTGATCAAGCTGTCCGTGCTGGAGACGTCCATGCTCACGGCGAAGGAAGCCTCCGCCGCCATCTGCGAGGCGCTGGGGGCCGACCCCGTCCAGTGCGTGGGCGCGAAGCTCGTGATCTACCGCCCGAACTCCGAAAAACCCGTGCTGATCCTGCCGAAAGCATGAGACGCATCGCCATGTTCGGCGGGACCTTCAACCCGCCTCACGTAGGCCACGTGGCGGCCGCCCGGGCCTGCGTGCAGCAGCTGGCGCTCAACAAGCTGATCGTCATGCCCACCAACATCCCGCCTCACAAGATCCTGCCGGAGGGCTCCGCCACGCCGCAGCAGCGGCTGGAGATGGCGGCCATCGCCGCCTCGCTGATCCCCATGGCGGAGGTCAGCGCCCTGGAGATCGAGCGGAAGGGGGCCAGCTATACGTTCGAGACCGTACGGACGCTGAAATCGCTGTACCCCGACAGCACGCTGTGGCTCGTCGTCGGCACCGACATGCTGGCGACCTTCGATCACTGGCGCAGGCCGGAGGACATCGTCGCCTGCGCCCGTCTCGCCGCCGTCGCCAGAAGCGATGAGGACCGCGCGTTCATCGAGCGGCGGGCAAAGGAGCTCCGCCGGAGCCTTGACGCGCAGGTGGATATCGTTTACAACCGCGCCGTGGAGGTCAGCTCCACCGATTTCCGCAGCGGCAAAGCGCCCAACCTCGTCCCCTCGGACGTGCTGCGCTACATCCGGGCCCACGGCCTTTACGGCTATGGCGAATAGCGCGCTGGAGGAGCTGGTGCGGCCCTGGCTCACCGAAAAACGCTTCGCCCACACCCTGCGCACCCGGGACATGGCCGTCCGCCTGGCCCGGCGCTGGGGCGCGGACGAGGACATGACGGAGCAGGCCGCGCTGCTGCACGACATCACGAAAAAATGCACGGACGACGAACAGTTGAAACTGTGTAAGAAATATGGCATAATAGTACATTATAGAGAGGAAGAGTTTCACCAGCTCATTCACGCCGACACCGCCGCCTGCGTCGCCCGGGACGTCTTTCACGCCGGCGACGCTGTATGCCGCGCCATTGCGCTGCACACCCTGGGCGCGCCCGGCATGGGCCTGATGGACAAGATCGTCTATCTGGCCGACGCCGTGGAGGAGGGGAGAGACTACCCCGGCGTGCGGGAGCTGCGCGAGGAGGCCTTCCTCGACCTGGATCGGGCCGTGCTCCACAGTCTGGAGCGCACCGTAGACTACGTCCGCGCCTGCGGACGCGAGCCGAATCAACAGAGCGCCGAGGCCGCCGCGGCCCTCCGCGCCGCCATTCAACGAAAGGAGAACATCATGGAGCTGAAAAATCTGGAGCCCAAAGAGCTGCTCATCGAGATCGTCAAGATCGCCGACAGCCGCAAGGCCCGGGACGTCGTTGCCGTCGAGGTGACCGAGCAGACCACCCTGGCCGACTATTTCGTCATCATGACCGGTACCTCCACCACCCACATCCGCGCCCTGGCCGACGAGATCGAGTACAAGATGAAGGAAAACTTCGGCATCTATCCCCACCACACCGAGGGCGTCACCTCCAACTGGATCCTGCTGGACTACAGCACGGTGGTCGTGAACATTTTCCTCAGCGACTCCCGCGAGATGTACGCCCTGGAGCGCATGTGGGGCGACAGCCATCCCGTGGACATCAGCAAGTATCTCACCGCAGAATGATCAAATAAAAGGAAGTGCAACCAGTGAAGTACGACTTTAAAGCCATCGAGGCAAAATGGCAGAAGCGCTGGGACGATGAAAAGTCCTTCAAGGCGTATAACGACTACACCATGCCCAAGTATTACGCCCTCGTCGAGTTCCCGTACCCCTCGGGCGCGGGCATCCACGTCGGTCATCCCCGTTCTTACACGGCGCTTGACATCGTGGCGAGAAAGCGCCGCATGGAGGGCTACAACGTCCTGTATCCCGTGGGCTGGGACGCCTTCGGTCTGCCCACCGAGAACTTTGCCATCAAGAACCACATCCATCCGGCCATCGTCACCGAAAAGAACGTGGCCCGCTTCAAGAGCCAGCTGCGGATGCTGGGCCTGTCCTTCGACTGGGACCGCGAGGTGAACACCACCGATCCCGCTTACTTCAAGTGGACCCAGTGGATCTTCCTCCAGCTGTTCAAGAAGGGCCTGGCTTACAAGACGACTATGCCGGTCAACTGGTGCACCTCCTGCAAATGCGTCCTGGCCAACGAGGAGGTCGTCAACGGCGTCTGTGAGCGCTGCGGCAGCGAGGTCATCCGCAAGGAGAAGAGCCAGTGGATGCTGGCCATCACCAAGTACGCCCAGCGCCTGATCGACGATCTGGACAAGGTCGATTACATCGACCGCGTCAAGGTCCAGCAGCGCAACTGGATCGGCCGCTCCACGGGCGCCGAGGTGGAGTTCGAGACCACCGAGGGCGACAAGCTGCTGATCTACACCACCCGCCCCGACACGCTGTTCGGCGCCACCTATATGGTCATGTCGCCCGAGCATCCGTATATCGAAAAGTGGCATGACACGATCGAAAACATCACCGAGGTCGAGGAGTATAAAGAGGCGTCTGCCCGCAAGTCCGACTTCGAGCGCACCGAGATGCAGAAGGACAAGACCGGCGTGATGCTGCAGGGCGTCCGCGCGATCAACCCCGTCAACGGCAATGAGATCCCCATCTTCGTCTCCGACTACGTCCTCATGGGCTACGGCACCGGCGCCATCATGGCCGTCCCCGGCCACGACACCCGCGATTGGGAGTTCGCCAAGAAGTTCGGCTGCAGGATCGTCGAGGTCGTCAAGGGCGGCGACGTGGAGAAGGAAGCCTTCACCGACTGCGAGACCGGCGTCATGGTCAACTCCGGCTTCCTGGACGGCCTCAGCGTCGAGGAGGCCAAGAAGGCCATTACCGAGTGGCTGCAGACAAATGGCAAGGGCCATCCCAAGGTCAACTACAAGCTGCGCGACTGGGTCTTCTCCCGTCAGCGCTACTGGGGCGAGCCCATCCCCGTGGTCCACTGCGACAAGTGCGGCTGGGTCGCGATCCCCGAGGAGCAGCTGCCGCTGAAGCTCCCCGAGGTCGAGAGCTACGAGCCCACCGACAACGGCGAGTCCCCCCTGGCCAAGTGCGAGGACTGGATCAACACCACCTGCCCCTGCTGCGGCGGTCCCGCCCGGCGCGAGACAGACACCATGCCGCAGTGGGCCGGCTCCAGCTGGTACTTCCTGCGCTATATGGACCCCCACAACGACAAGGCGCTGGCGTCACCCGAGGCTTTGAAGTACTGGGGTATGGTCGACTGGTACAACGGCGGCATGGAGCACACCACGCTCCACCTGCTGTACAGCCGCTTCTGGCATAAGTTCCTCTACGACATCGGCGTCGTGCCCAATCCCGAGCCCTATGCCAAGCGCACCAGCCACGGCATGATCCTGGGCGAGAACAACGAGAAGATGAGCAAGAGCCGCGGCAACGTCGTCAACCCTGACGAGATCGTCAACGCCTACGGCGCCGACACCATGCGCCTGTACGAGATGTTCATCGGCGACTTCGAGAAAGCCGCGCCCTGGAAGACCGACTCCATCAAGGGCTGCCGCCGCTTCATCGAGCGCGTCTGCGCCCTGCGTGACAGCGTCAAACCCGGCAGCAGCTACAGCGAGAAGAACGAGGGCGAGGTGCACCGCACCATCGAGAAGGTCTCTCAGGACATCGAGAACCTCAAGTTCAACACCGCCATCGCCGCGCTGATGAGCCTGCTGAACGTCTTCTATGACAACGGCGTCAACGAGGCCGAGTTCATGACCTTCCTGCAGCTGCTCAACCCCTTCGCGCCTCACATCACCGAGGAGCTGGCCGAGACCATGGGCGTCAAGGACACTCTGGTCCGCAAGCCCTGGCCGCAGTACGACGAGAGCAAGACCGTTGAGAACACGGTCAACGTCGGCGTCCAGGTCAACGGCAAGCTGAAGAGCGTCGCCCTGCTGCCCGTGGACTGCGACGAGGACACCGCCCGTCAGATCGCCATGGCCGACGAAAAGATCAAGGCCGCCGTGGAAGGCAAGACCGTGGTCAAGTTCATCTTCGTCAAAAATAAAATCGTCAATATCGTTGTCAAGGGTTAAATGCCTCTTGACAGATTGACGTTCAGGGCATATAATCTAATATGTTAATTAGGTTTATTTTTAGGTTTTATCTACGGAGGGAGGGAAATATAGATGTCAGAGATTCATGTCAAGCCTGATGAATCGCTGGATAACGCGCTGCGCCGTTTCAAGCGTTCCTGCGCCAAGTCCGGTGTGCTCTCCGAGCTCCGTAAACGCGAGCATTATGAAAGCCCCAGCGTAAAGCGCCGCAAGAAGAGCGAGGCCGCCAGAGCCAAGAAAAAGATGTACAGATAATCATCGTTTTTCGGTGCCGTCCCCATCGGGACGGCACTTTTTGTTTACGTGTGAGTTTCTACGAATCTAATTTTCGAAAAAGTGACACTTTCAGCGGTTTTTATGATGCAACGATGCGTAAAACGTGATATACTTAAAAGCATCAAAAACCGATACTATTCTTGCAAAGGATGAAGAAGATGGACAGGAATACAGAACTCAAGACCATGATCCATTCCGTGGTCACGCCCGCCACCGGATGTACCGAGCCGGTGGCCATCGCCCTCAACGCCTCCACCGCCCGGGCCGAGCTGAAAGGCGAGCTCAGAAAGGCAAGCGTCAAGATGGACATCTGCCTGCTGAAAAATGCCCTCGGCGTCGGCATCCCCGGCTTCGACGAGCGAGGCGTCGTGGCATGCGTAGCCATCGGCATCGCGGCCGGCGACCCCAAGGCCGGTATGGACGTGCTGGGGTCCATCACGCCCGACAAGGCCGAGATCGCCAAGACACTGATCCCCCTGATCACCGTCCAGCTGGACGGCAGCCGCAGCGGCCTCTTTATCGAGACCATCCTCGAAAGCGATGAGGATAAGGTCCGCGTCGTCACCGACGGCGGCCACGCCAACATCACGCTGGTCGAGCACGGCACGGAGTTCCCTCACTACGAGACTGTGGAGGGCAGCTCCATCGACGGCGTCGAGAAGTACGGCCTCGCCGACTTCCGTGACTTTGCCGACACCGTGGACGACGAGTTCCTCGCGTTCCTCAAAGAGGGCGTCGAAATGAATCAGCGCATCAGCGATGCCGGCGCTGAAATGGCCATCGGCCGGTGCTACGACAAGCTGACGGAAAAGTCCTTCTTCGACCATTCTCTGATCTTTGAGGTGCAGCGCGCCACGTCCTGCGCCTCCTTCGCCCGCATGAGCGGCGTCCAGCTCCCCGTCATGACCGTCACCGGCAGCGGCAACCAGGGCATCAGCCTGTTCCTCACCGCCGCCAAGGCAGGCGAGCTGCTGCACGTCCCGCAGGAGAAGATCCTCCGCGGCATCGCCTACGCGCAGGCGCTGAACATCTTCATCAAGCATAGCCTCGGCACCCTGTCCTGCCTGTGCTCCGCCTCCGTGGCCTCCGGTCTGTCGGGCGCCTGCGGCGTCATGTACATGCTGGGCGCGACGGACGCGCAGATCTCCGCCTGCATCAAGACGGTCCTCGGCTCCGTCACCGGCATGATCTGCGACGGCGCCAAGGAGGGCTGCGCCAACAAGGTCGGCCTGTCCTGTGCCAACGCCATCACCGCGGCCATGATGGCCATGGAGGGCTTCGGCATCGAGGCCGGCGGCATCGTCACCTCCGACGACGTGGAGACGCTGGTGGCCAACCTCAGCCGCGTCGCCAACGTCGGCATGACCCCCGCCAATGCCACCATCGTCGATATCATGATGGGCAAATAAAAGGCATCCGATCAAAAACGGGCTCCTTCGGGAGCCCGTTTTTTCTATGCCTGTTCTTCTTTTTTCGCGTTGATCCTGTCGATCTCCTGCCGGATGATCTGACCGAAGCCCGCTTCGTCCAGCTCCAGGCTCTGCTCGGCGGCCGTCGATTTGTCGGCGAAGGCGTCGAAAACAGCCTGCTTCTGCTCCAGCAGCTCCGTGATGCGCTCGTCCACGGTCTCCTCGCACAATAAGCGGTAGACCAGCACGCTGCGCGCCTGCCCCATGCGGTAGGCGCGGGAGATGGCCTGGTTCTCGATGGACGGCTTGAATTGCGGCTCACACAGCACTACCACGCTGGCGGACTGGATGTTGAGTCCCGTGCCGCCCGACTGGATCTGCGCCAGCAGCACGGACCCCGCGGGGGCCTTGTCGAAGTCGTCGATGATCTCCTGCCGCTTCGCGGGCGGCACGGACCCCGTGATCGGCCCCAGGCACCGCTCGCCCAGCAGCGCGCGCAGGTCGGAGATCGTGCTGAGGAAGAAGGAGAAGACGATCAGCTTCCGCTCCTCGCTCTCCGCCTCGTCGATCAGCTCCCGCAGGCGCGACGCCTTGGAGGACTGCGCCAGGTCGCCCACGTTCCAGGACACCCGCCGCACGGCGGGGAAGCTGCCCGTCAGCAGCGTCTGCTCGTACACCTGCTCCTCGGCGGGGGAGAGGGCGCACCATTCCTTCGACTCGATCAGCTCCGGCAGCTCCGTCAGCACGTCCTCGCGCTTGCGGCGGTAGTAGACCGGCGCGACCTTCTCCCGGAACTGAGGTGCGGCGGCCATGAACGTCATGCCCTGCACCGAGGACGCGATCTGCGGCTGCAGCACCGTCAGCAGGGAGATCATCTCGTCCACGCGGTTCTCCAGCGCCGTGCCCGTCATGAACAAAAGTCGGTCCGTGTGCTCGCACAGCCGTTTGACGTTCTTCGACCGCTGAGCCTCGGGATTTTTGATGTAATGCGCCTCATCCACCACCATCATGTCGAAGCGGAAGTCGTCCGCGGGCTTGAAGAAGCCCGTCGTCTCGTAGGTCGTCACGGCGACGCCGCCCATTTTGATCCAGGAATCCAGAGCCGCGGCGCGGCCTGCGCCGTGGACTTTCGTCACGCGCAGCCTGCTGTGCCTTTGCACCTCGCGGCACCAGTTGGACAAAACGCTGGCCGGGCACACCACCACGAAGTGCGTCGCGCCCGTATTGCGCAGCGACACCATGGCCGCGATGGCCTGCACCGTCTTGCCCAGGCCCATTTCATCGCCCAGCAGCACGCGCTTCTGATGGAGAATGTATTTGACGCCCCACTCCTGATAGCGCCTCAGCGTGCACAGCAGCCCGTCGGGGAAGAAGTCCTCCTCCCGGATCTCCCGGGCCAGCTCCTCCGGCAGGCCGTACAGCTCGTCGCCGCCGCCCAGCAGCCCCGGCACGAGCTCCTCCAGCGTCGTGAAATAGGCGATGCTGTTCCGCTCGAAATCCTTCCACACCTGATCGGCCGTGAAAGCCCGCAGCGTGTTCAGCTCGCGGATATATTCGCCCGCCGTATGGCCGTAGTCGCCCTCCAGCAGGTCGTTCAGCTCAAAGTAAGCCTCCCGGATCTGCACCCGCTTCTGCTCGTCGCAGAAGAGCCACCCCGCGCCGGAGGCGTCCTCCAGCAGGCGGCGGTCGCGCCCGATGCGCGGCAGCCTCGCGTTGGCAAGGTCCGTCAGCTCGCCCGTCAGCCGCTGTCTGCGGCGGTAGGCGTACAGGGACGTCACCAGCTCCGTGGAGCTCTTGTCGCGGTTGTCGGCGGACAGGCGCACCCGGACGCCCTGCCGCGCCTGGACAGCATACTCGGCGGCGATGGCCTTGACAGCCGCCGCACCCTCGTCGCTGATGCCGTTGATGGACGAAAGCCGGTACTCCGTCGCGGCGCAGACGTCGGCCACGGTGACGATGCCGTTGTCCCGCAGCGTTTTGACGCGGATGCCGCCCTTATTGCGGTTCAGCTCCTCCACGGGCACCTCCCGCAGCGTCGCCATGGCTGCGGCGGCCGTCAGCCTGTCCGCGGCGGCGGCGACGCGATCGGCGGCCTCCTGCTGCGCTTCTTCGACATCCTTGATCTGACGCTGCAGCGCGTCCAGCTTTTTCGTCAGCGCTTCCGTCAGGCGGGAGTGTCTGCCCGTCTCTTCCGGCAGCAGCTGATGGAATATATCGCGGTACCGCTCCGGATCCCGGGCGAGCTCTGCAGCCATCTGGGAATAGGGGACGTTCCGCGCCCGCTCGGCCTGCTCCGCGAGAGTGCGCGCCTCGTCGCCGTAGCCGGACAGCGACAGCCGCGTCAGCGCGCGCCAGGCCTTCTGCGCGGCGTCCTTGTTCCTCCCGGAGGAGAACAGCCACGTCAGCGCGCCCGCCGCGGGGCGCAGCGATTCGACGGCTGCACGGATCTCCGGACCGTCGGTCTCCAGCAGCGACCGGGCGGAGGCGGCCGGGCCCGCCGACGCTTCATGACGGTACAGCGATGCGATCAGCTTTTCCGCCCCGGCCGTCGGATCGCTGTCCGGCCTGCCGCGGAGGTACCGGTCCAGACTTTCGCCGCAGACGTTCCGCGCCGCCATCATCCGCACCGCGCGGCCGGCCTCGTCCCGGTCGGTATCGGGCAGTGCCGCCAGCTTCGCCAGCGTCTGCAGCGTCTCCTCGAACGCCCGGATCAGCTCCTTTGCCTCACGGACCGAAAACTCCCTTGCCATGGAATCCCTCCGTTTCTCTGAGACAAGAATACCACGTCTGCCGCCGCAAGGTCAATCCAATAAAAAAAGCGGCCCGTTTCCGGGCCGCTTTCGCGTTGATGTACGTTTTTTGCTGACTTAGAGCTTCGCGCCGCACTTGTCGCAGAAATTGTTCTCCGCGGGGTTCTCAGCGCCGCAGGTGGGGCAGGTCTTGACGGCGGGTTCTTCGGGGACGGGCTCCTCTTCGGGCTCGCAGGTGCAGGCTTCGCCGCACTCGCAGGTCTTTTCCTCAGCGCACTCACATTCGCACTCGCACGCTTCGGGCTTCTCGGGCTTTTCCTCCTCCAGCTTGGTGCCGCAGTTCTTGCAGAACAGGGCGTCCTCGGCGTTGGCGGCGCCGCAGGCGGGGCAGGTCTTCACGACGGCGGCAGCGGGCTCGGCCTTCAGGGCGGCCAGCTGAGCCTTCAGGGACTCGATCTCCTCGGTGTACTCCTTGATGGTGTTGCACAGCACGACGGCGTCGTCGTCCAGGGTCTCGCCGCTGACGAACTTGTTCCAGTAATGGTCGCCCAGCTGGGTCTTCAGTTCTTCGATGGAGTTGTTGGAAGCGCCGATCTGAGCGTTGAGCTTGCCGATCTCCAGCATATCATTGGTCTTGTCGCCGACCTGCTTGGCGATCTCGGCGGTCTTGTCGGTCACCTGCTTGGCGATCTCGGTCAGTCTGTCAAAAAGGGCCATGGGGAATTACCTCCTTCTAAATTGGGCGCGGCCGGGCGGCCCGCCTTGCTATGTCACTATTATAGCGCAATCCGCGCCGATTGTGTATTAAAATTTACTAAAAAATGTCGTGATTTTTTTAATCTGCCACGATGACGCGCACCGTGCCGCCCTCCTCATAGGGCCGGTCGAGGTACAGGGTGAAGCTGGTGAAGTTCGCCCGCGCCTCGGAGAGGGAGGGGGAGAAGGTGTTGGTGGAGGAGGAATAGATCACGACGTCGTCCGCCACGTCGATCCAGTTGATCCCCACCTTGACGCCCTGATAGGCGTCGAAGGCGTCGCGCTTGACCGTGGCAGTCTTCGTCAGGGAGAAGATGGGCGCTGAGTTGTTGTGGGCGCGGGCGCCGTCGCCCACCAGGTCGGCCGAGATAGCTGCGGGGACGTAGGCAGTGCCTGTGGCGCGGAAGTCGGGGGACTCCATAACGGTGCTGCAGGTCAGCGTGCCCTTGGCCGTGCGGATCGTGTACTCGTAGGAATCCGCGGTGATCTCCTCGCCGTCGAGATTCGTGCCGACGCTCACCGAGCCCGTCTTGCGGGAGATCATGCCGTAGACGTAGCGGTCGCCCGTCACGTCCTCCAGCACCATCAGATCCACCTGACCGGCGCTGTTCGTCTCATAATGGAGGACCTTGGAGGCGTCCACCTTCGACGCCGGGATGTCGTCCACGGCGATCTGGTGCAGCGCCATGCCGGCGCGGCAGCACTCGTAGAGCTTCACGCCCGGGGCCACCGTGCGCTTGCCCAGCGTGGAGGCCTTCACGTCATAGTCGTCCTTGACGTCCTTGAGGTTGACAGCCTTGAGCTCGAACAGACCGTCCGTGTTCTGGCTGACCTCCACCAGCTGACCGTCCAGCTTATAGATGCCGCTGACGCGCTGGCCGCCCATGGCGACGCTGCCCACGCCCTTGAGGGACGGGGTGCCCTCCAGCTTGATCCCGCACAGCAGGTCGACCGTGCAGGACGTCTCGCTGACCGAGGTCAGCACGCCAACGGCCTTGGCCTGCAGCGTCTTGGTGGGCAGGACGGCCGCCAGCTCGCCGCTGTAGTCGAACAGGAGCGTCATCTTACTGCCCAGCTTGATGCCGGACTTGGAGAAATACTTCCCGGCGCTCTCGCTGACGCGGAAGGTGCGGTTGCCCGCCGTGATCGTGGAGGGATTGGCGTAGACTGGCGAGCCGCTCTGGTACACCAGCGTCACGCGGCTGTCGGAGACGTAATACGTATTGTTGGCCGCGGAGTAAGACACCACGTCGTACTCCCGCAGGTCGCTCTCTTTGCAGGGCGCGCCGTTCTTGACGATGGCCGCGCCGGTGCGGAAGCTGACGGCGTCCACGCCGTAAACGGCGGAAGCGCCCAGGGAGACAGCCGCCTGCGTATGGGCCGCGATCAGCTCCAGCTCGCCGTTCTCGTTGTAGTAGAGGCTGATCTCGTCGCCCTCCTTGAGGTCGAACCAGTGGGTGATATAGGAGCCGATGGAGCCGCCAGCCATGGTCGGCACATCGCGGCCCACATTGATGCGGCCGGACTTCGTGTTGATGGCCGTGGAGGTGGCGGAGACAACGGTCTCGAGGCTCGCCCCGCCCACGTTGGCGATGAAGCCCTTCAGGCGGCTCTGGCTGCGCTGCTCAAAGACAGGCAGGCCGCGCAGACCGCACAGGACGCTGCTGACGGGACCAGTGGTGGCATAGGTGCGGCTGTCGCCACCCAGATACAGCACCGCCTGCGAGGCGGACAGCGTGGGGTTCGTCTCCGTGGTGGACAGCAGGATTGTGTCCATCGTGCCCACGGAATGGCCCTGCGCCGCGTACAGCGCGCCGTCCTTGGTGTCGTGCAGCAGGGTGTTGCACATGAGGATCGCGGCCTGACCGCGGCTGACGGCCTCCCGCGCGCCGTATTGCTTCATCCCGGCGTTGAGACCGATAGACTGGGCCTTGTTGACGTAGTCCGTAGGCCACATCATGCCCACGTCCGCCGTGGTATAGCCGAGGATGCGCAGCAGGATCGTCACGCACTCGCCGTAGCTGATGGCGGCGTCGGGGTTGAAGCGGCCCCGCTCGTCGCCCTTGATGATGTTGTACTTGCGCACCGCGGCGTTGACGTAGGGCGCGTACCACGCGCCCGCGGGGACGTCGGGGTAAATGGTATAGTTGCTGTAAAGGCCCTTCTCCTCAAAGCCTGCGGCCAGCACGGCGATCTTGCAGAACTGCGCGCGGGTCAGGCTGCTCTGAGGGTAGAAGAGGTCCACGCTGTCCACGACGCCCAGAGAAGCCAGACTCTCGGCGGCGGCGCGCTCGGCAAAATCGGGGATATCCTCGAAGGCCAGCGCGGCCGGGGCCAGCGTCAGCAGAAGCAGCAGCGCCAGCAGCAGGGAAAGGGTGCGTTTCATAAGTCGATCCATCTCCTTTATGACC
>SVKN01000103.1 GCA_015068445.1 Oscillospiraceae bacterium
GGGCTGGGTGCTGTTCCGGGCCGACTCGGTGTCGCAGGCGGCCGTTTACCTCAAAGCCATGGCGGGGGCCAACGGCTGGATCGACGGGACGTTCCTGGGCTGGCTGAGCCAGTACGCAAGGCCGCTCGTCATCGCGCTCGCCTGCTGCACGCCGCTGCCGAAACGGGCGCTGGACCGCGCGCCGGGGCCGCTCCGGGCGGCGATCCTCTGCGCGCTGCTGCTGCTGAGCGTGGCGTCGCTGGTGGGCAGCGTCTACAACCCCTTCATCTACTTCAATTTTTAGGAGGCAAGGGCCGTGAAACGATTCAACTGGAACGCGCTGGTGCTGGTCTTCGCCCTCGCGCTGCTGACGACCGGATGGTCCGAGGCGCTGGGGGACGCGCTGCGGTACGATCAGCTCTCCCCCTTTGAGACGTACCGGGACCGCGTGGACAAGGCCGCGGCGGAGAAGCTGGCCAACCACGATCAGCTGATGGACCTTTACGCCGTCGAGCAGCGGGCCATGGGCGTCCGCGTCGTCGTCAAGGACGACACAACGGTGGTCCGGGCCGACTCCGGCAGTCTGATCGTCCCCTCCCCCGCCATCCCCGATGAGGAGCTGCGGGAGATCGCCGGGCGCGTATCCGGCTTTCAGCAGGCTGCGGAGGACCGGGGCGCGGTCTTCCTCTATGCGGCAGCGCCCACGAAGAACAACGGCGAGACCGTGCCGAAGAACATCGTGGACGCGTCAAAGAGCAATTTTGAGCGGTTTCTCAAGCTGCTGGGCGAGAAAAACGTGCCGGTTCTCGACCTGACGAGCATCCATCCGCAGTATTTCCGCACGGATCACCACTGGCTGCCCGCCTCGGGCTTCGACGCCGCCCGGGCGATCTGCGAGCGGTTGAGCGAATCGAACGCGTTCGATTATGATGCTTCCCTGCTGGATCGCAGTAAATGGAACGCGTTCGATTATCCGGAGTTCTTCCTGGGGTCCTACGGGAAGAAGGTGGGCGTGGCCTTCGGCGGCAGGCCTGACGACTTCACGCTGCTGACGCCGCAGTTCGACACGTCCCTCACCGAGACCCAGCCCGTCAAGGGGCTGACGCGGGAGGGCACCTTCGAGCAGGCGGCGCTGTACACCGAATACCTGAAAAAGGATCTGTACAACGTCAACCCCTACGTGGTCTACGGCGGCGGGGACTTCCGGCTGCAGGTGCTGACGAACCATCTGCGCCCCGGCGGGCCGAAAGTGATGATCGTCCGCGACTCCTTCGCCTGCGCCGTGACGCCGTTCCTGGCGCTGGAGTGCAGCGAGCTGCACGTGTGCGACCTGCGGGATTTCACGTTCTTCGTGGGTGACCGGCTGGACCTGCTGCAGTATATGGACGAGGTGGAGCCGGACGTCGTGCTGGTGCTGTACGCCGGGGTCAACGGGTTCGAAAAGGCAAACGGGATGTATAATTTCCTTGGATGATTACAGATGGTATAACAAAAGGGCCTCCGATGGAGGCCCTTTTTCCTGTTTACTGCTTATTTTGCGTGTTGTTTCAGCCGTTCGACCGCCGTGTGACCGTCCCGGATCAGCGCGTCGAGCTCGTCCCGGAGGGCCATGGGCGACACGGCGAGGGACAGGTCCCCGGCGGGGGCGACGCCCTCCGGCGTGACGGCGAGGGTGAAGTCGCTGCCCTCAGTGAGGCAGTGGCGGACGTAGAAGCCCAGGCTCTTCGCCATGCCCACGGCCACGGCGTGGCTGACCATGTCGGCGGAGGCGGGGTTGACGAAGGCGGCCAGCCGACCCTCCAGCACGGCCAGCACCTCGGAGGCGCCGGAGCAGACGGACATGGGGCCGCGGCAGCGGTCGGCGGCCAGCAGGAACCAGGCGGCGCTGAGCATGCGGCTGTCCTCGGGGAAGCTGCGGACGTTGGTGACGCTGACGCAGCCGTCGGCGAAGGAGCGGATCTTAGCGGGCGGCGTGAAGGGCGCGCCGTCCTTCCGCACGGTCTCGCCGTCCCAGGTCCAGAGGGACATGTCCCCGGGCCACTGGTTGTTGAGGCGGACGATGAAGCCCGCGCGCATGACGCCCGTCCCGTCGCAGAAGCCCACGGAGACGCCGGAGCAGAACATCCGCTGGGTGTAGGGGCGGGTGCCGTCGATGGGATCGATCAGCGCGCCGTATCCATCGCCGGGGAGCTTCTCGAAGCCGTTTTCCTCGCCGTAGAGGAAGGCGAGGTCGGGCAGCGCCTCCCGGAGCAGGGCGCGGAGGTCGCGCTCGTTGCGCAGGTCGGTGGCGCTGACGACGTCGAGGCCGCCCTCGCCCTTGGCGTAGGTCTCCGCGACGCCGGAGGCGTTGCGCCGGTGGATGTCCGCCGCGGCGGACGCCAGGCGGTGAAGGGTGGAGTGGGTGAACATAGGGGCCTCCTTTGGGTGACGATTGGGCGTGATGGGCGCGTCGGTTGACGGGGCTTGGCTCCCTCTCCGAGGGAGCTGTCAAACGGCAGGGCCGTTTGACTGAGGGAGTTGCGGCGGGATGATCATGTTGACGGAGCGGCGATATGCCCGGGGCAACTCCTTCCACCACCTTCGGTGGTCCCCCTCCCTCACAGAGGGAGGCTGTGCTGCCGGGGCCTTGAT
>SVKN01000009.1 GCA_015068445.1 Oscillospiraceae bacterium
TTGAAGGAGCGTATCTGTAGAACATACTCAACTTGCGACAGCCCTTTCTTAGTCGGCCAGATACGCTCCTTCAATAAAAACTTCTTCAATTGAAGAATCATCGCACGAAAGCACGCTGCCCATTTTGTTCCGGATGGCGCAGAATCCGGCTCATAAGCCCGCGACGCAATAATACGCTTTTCAGGCGTTTTGCAGACGATCCATATCGAGCAGAGCCTCCACCGACTTTTTTCATAAAAAATCATAGCATAAACGCCGGAAAAGCACAATATCGCTTTTCTGTAAAACACTGTAATCTATTCGACGCAGGCCGTAGCGCAGGAAAGCCCGCAAAACGCAGAAAAGCCGCCTCGGAAAACGCTCCGAGGCGGCTCTACGGATGGGTGGAGCGCCCGAAAAACCGCTTAAATCAAGGGGTTTTCAGGCAAAAAGGAAAGAACACCTATTCTATCAAAACAGGTGTTCTTTTATGGAACTGCAAGTACAAATGGATAGAAAAGCAGCCTTTGGATGCAAATTGATGGTCATGGGTGCAAATGAGGGTGCGTGGGTTCAAAGCAAACGATTTGTATTCTGCGTTGATTTATTCTTTTTTGCGGTCTCTCCCTGCTTTTTGTCCGTTTCGAGCACAGCTTCCGCGACGTTTATGCCGATATCTGCCATGCCGGCGGCGTATTCGACCATTGCGCAGAAATCCCGCGCGTCGTATTCTCTGCCGGTGATCGATGTGATCGTTTCGCCTCTGCTGAAAGCGTTCAGAACGTCGAACGGGTCGAAGGCGTTGTGCACGGCCGTCCTGCAGCCGTCCTCATCCGTGATATACAGGCACGGCTCGTACGGCTGGCAGGTCAGAGTCAATCTCTTTCCGTTTACGATCAGATATGGACGATCGTTCTGCTGACCGAGCGTATAGCGCCCGTCCCGATAAACGACGGCGGCTTTATGGCTGTCCCACGGCGGGATAAAGGGCGCTTTCATTCTTTTGATCAGGTGTTCCCGATCATTCGGCGTTAATTCGCCCTGTTTGATCGCGCGGTCGAGAAGCTCGGCGTACTCGCGCTCGTCAATCTCAAAAAAAGCCTGTGAAAACTTGTCACTGTCGTGTTGGTCGAGATTCGTCCAAACCATCAGAAAGAGCTTGCCGTCGTCGGCTCTGCCGACGGCCTTTTCAATGCGGTATCGAAGCATTCCGATCTTCCACTCGCCCTCGAACGCTTCTTTATCGACCCAGAACCACGCGTGCCAGCCGTATCCGGAGTTTACTTTATATTCTTTCATTTTTCCTCAAATCCCGATTTGTCCTCTTGTTTACCAGTCATCGTCCAGCAGCGCGGACAGCCCCTCGTCCACGCCCGCTTTTATCATAACACAAAGAACAAAGCAAGGCAATTCTATCAGAATTACCTTGCTTTGCTGTAAATATATGGTATATTGCTTCTGGGCCGGGGTCAACTGACTTTTAACGATTACCCTTGAGATTTAACGATTACTCTGAAATCTAACGATTACCCCTGAGAATTAACGATTACCAGATAGCGAAAGCACCAGAAAACGAAAAAGACGCCTCCTGAAGACCGCGCAAAACGGTAATCGGAAGGCGTCTTATTTGTATGCGAAACCCGAAAGCCTTTGATTTCAAGGCATTTTCGAGCAAAAGAACAAGGTAGGCAATTCTATCAGAATTACCTACCTTATTTGGCGGAGCAGGAGGGATTCGAACCCTCGAGACGCTATTAACGCCTACACGATTTCCAATCGTGCTCGTTATGACCGCTTCGATACTGCTCCATAAGTGAAAAGATATGAAATTGGTGGGCCTTCAGGGACTCGAACCCGGGACCGTCCGGTTATGAGCCGGATGCTCTAACCAACTGAGCTAAAGGCCCAAGTTCGCTCCTTGATCACGGCAAGGGATATTATATATCAATCGTTATCAAATTACAAGAGTTTTTTTGCTGTTTTCGAAAAATATTTCTTGTTCTGTTTTTGTTTTCTCAAACGCCTCCATATGGTACAATAAAGGGCGAAAGAGAACGAAACGGAGGAGACGTCTTATGATATTACCGATCCGGGATCACTGTCGATACGCGGTCGCTAGCCCCACCAGCATGGGCGTCCGGCTCGTGCCGGAGGATCGCATGGCGGTCCACAACAGCAACCGCTTCCTGATGACCTCCACCAGCGCCGAGACGAATGTCCTCAATGTCTCATCGTCCCTCGGCAGACCGTGCCTTGCGCTGACGAAATGGGTGGACGGCAGCCCCATCGCCGCCTTTATCCAGGGCGAGCTGCGCAGGCGCAATATCGCCTATGAGGGCGTCACGGTGAAGCAGGGTGGCCCATGGGGCTACCGTCACCAGATGAACATTGCCGATTCCGGCTTTGGCCTCCGAGCGCCCCGGGTCTGGAACGACCGCGCCGGGGAAGTGGGCCGCACGCTTCAAGCATCGGATTTTGGTCTCCGGCGCATCTTCGGCGAGGAGGGCGTCGCCGTGCTGCACCTGTCGGGTCTGATCGCCGCCATGAGCCCGGAGACGACGGAATGCTGCCTGACACTCGCAAAGACCGCCAAGGAGCACGGGACGCTCGTCTCCTTTGACCTCAACTACCGCGCGACCTTCTGGCTGGGACGCGAAGAGGAGCTTCGCCGCGCCTTCGACCGTCTGGCCGGCTGTGCCGATATCCTCATCGGCAACGAAGAAGATTTCCAGCTGACGCTTGGGATCGAGGGACCGCAGACGGGCGGTGAGTATCTCGGCAGCAAGATCGACAGCTTCAAAGCCATGATCGAGCAGGCGCAGAAACGATATCCCAACGTCAAAGCCTTCTCAACGACGCTGCGTCAGGTGATCTCCGCCAACGAGCATCTGTGGGGCGGCATCCTGCTGGCCGGGGACGGTTGGCATGTGGAGACGCCGCGGCCCATCGGGATCATGGACCGCATCGGCGGCGGCGACGGCTTCGCGGGCGGACTGCTGTACGGCGTCGTCAGCGGCTGGGAACCGGAGAAATGGCTACAGTTCGGTTGGGCCTGCGGGGTGCTGGCTGTTTCGTCGCTCAACGATTACGCGGAGCCTGCCGACGAAAAGCAGGTCTGGGACGTTTACGCGGGAAATGCAAGGGTGCAGCGATGAAGAAAGCAGACATCGGCCTCATCGGCCTGGCTGTTATGGGCGAAAACCTCGCCCTGAATATGGAATCCAAGGGCTTCACCGTCGCCGTATTCAATAGAACAACTGATAAGGTGAAGACCTTTACAGAATCGAGAGCAAAGGGAAAGAATATTATCGGCTGTTATGACCTCCCGTCACTCGTCGCCTGTCTCGACCGCCCCCGCCGCGTCATGCTGATGGTGAAGGCAGGGGAGCCGGTGGACGCGCTGATTGAATCGCTTTTACCGCTGCTGTCTCCCGGCGATGTGATCATTGACGGCGGCAACGCCCATTTTCCGGATACGATCCGAAGGACGAAGTACGTGGAATCAAAGGGGCTCCTTTATGTCGGCACCGGCGTTTCCGGCGGCGAGGAAGGGGCGCTCAACGGCCCTGCCATGATGCCCGGTGGCTCGAAGGACGCCTGGCCGCTGGTCAGACCGATCTTCCAGGCCATTTGCGCTAAAGCGCCGGACGGCGCGCCCTGCTGTGACTGGGTTGGCCCCGACGGCGCAGGACACTTCGTCAAGATGGTCCACAACGGCATCGAGTACGGCGACATGCAGCTGATCTGCGAATGCTATCAGATGATGCGCGACGGACTCGGTATGAAAAGCGGGGAGATCGGCGACGTTTTCGCCCGGTGGAACGAAACGGAGCTCAGCAGCTATCTGATCGGCATCACCGCCGATATTCTGCGCTACAAGGACGAGAACGGCGAGACAACCGTCGAACACATCCTCGACCGGGCAGGGCAGAAGGGCACCGGAAAGTGGACCGCCGTCTCCGCCTTGGACGAGGGCGTGCCGCTGACGCTGATCGGTGAGGCGGTTTTCGCCCGGTGCCTTTCATCCATGAAAGACGAGAGGGTACAAGCTTCTCAGCTTTACAGCAGACAAATACCGCCGTTTGAAGGCGACAAAGACGCTTTTCTCGAGCAGCTGCGCCGTGCCCTGTACGCCGGCAAGCTCGTCTCTTACGCCCAGGGCTTCGCGCTGATGCGCGAGGCGGCAAAGACGTACGGCTGGACGCTGGATTACGGCGCCATCGCCGATATGTGGCGCGGCGGCTGCATCATCCGCTCCGCCTTCCTCGGCGAGATCAGGGCAGCGTTCCGACGCGACCTGGACCTGCCGAACCTGCTGCTCGACCCGCATTTCAAATCGTCCATCGACGACGCGCTCCCCGCGTGGCGGGAGATCGCCGCCTATGCCGTCAAAACGGGCGTGCCCATGCCTGCTGTCACGTCGGCTCTCAGCTATTTTGACGGCTATACGACGGCGAGCCTGCCTGCCAACCTTCTGCAGGCCCAGCGGGATTATTTCGGCGCGCACACCTACGAGCGCATCGATCAGCCCCGCAGCGTCTTCTTCCACACCAACTGGACGGGCCGCGGCGGCAATACAGCAGCGGAGACGTATACAGTATGATTGACTTGAAACCTCGTATCATCGCGCTCGACCTCGACGGGACGCTCCTCAACTCGGAGAAGAAGATCACGCCGCGCACCTATGACGCGCTGCAAAGGGCTTCGGAAAGAGGAGTGGAGATCGTCCCCTCTACCGGGCGCTTCTACACCGGCATGCCCCAGGCAGTCCGGGACCTGCCGTTCCTTCATTACGCCATCACGATCAACGGCTCCCGCGTCTTCGACCTGCGCACCGGCGAGATCGTCTACAAGTCTGAGATCCCATTCGGGCGAGCGCTGGAGATCATGGAGCTGCTGGACCGCTGGCCCATCGTCTACGACTGCTATATGGACGATCAGGGCTGGATGACCGCCTCCATGAAGGGGAACGTAATCCAGTACACCACCGAAATGCAGCTCGTCCGCCTCGTGCGTGACCTGCGCCAGTCCGTGCCGGAGCTCAAGCAGTTCCTGCGGGACTATGCGCCCGCCCACCCGGACACCGAGGGCGTACAGAAGATTTCGGTCTTCGCGGGCGACGAAGCGCTGCGCAAGGCCATTGCCGCCGAATTGAACGCCGCGTTCAGCGATATCGTCGTCTCCTCGTCCATGGCGACGAATCTGGAGATCAACAATCTGACGGCCCACAAGGGCCTCGCCCTTTGGGCGCTGGCCGACCATATCGGCGTGCCGCGCGAGGCGACTATGGCCTTCGGCGACGGACTCAACGACGTGCAGATGCTCGACTATGCCGGCATCGCTGTCGCCATGCAAAACAGCATGGAGCCTGTCTTCGCCCACGCCGACCTCGTCGCCCCCGACAATGACCATGACGGCGTGGCGGAAATCATCGAAAAGATCGTGCTTTGAGTATAAAACAAACAGCGGCCCGATCCGTTTGGATCGGGCCGCAGCTTATAGGATAACTATTTCTGATCGACGGAGGCCATGTAGCGGACGAGTTTCAGCAGCATGTTGGTATAGCCGAACTCATTGTCGTACCAGGAGACCAGCTTGACGAACTTGTCCGTCAGCGCGATGCCGGCCTTGGCGTCGAAGACGCTGCCGTGAGGATTGCCGACGACGTCGGAGGAGACGATGGGGTCCTCGCAGTACTGCATGAGGCCCTTCAGCTCATTGTCGCAGGCCTTCTTGACGGCGGCGCAGATCTCTTCATAGGTGGCGGGCTTCTGCAGGTTGACCGTCAGATCGACGACGGAGCCGTCGATGGGCGGCACGCGGAAGGCCATGCCAGTCAGCTTGCCCTTGAGGGAGGGGATGACCTTGCCCACGGCCTTGGCGGCGCCGGTGGAGGCGGGGATGATGTTGGAGCCCGCGCGGCCCTGACGCCAGTCCTTGCTGGAGTAGCCGTCAACGGTCTTCTGGGAGGCGGTCACGGCGTGAACGGTCGTCATCAGGCCGGACTCGATGCCGAAATTGTCGTGGATGACCTTGGCCAGCGGGGCCAGGCAGTTGGTGGTGCAGGAGGCATTGGAGACAAAAGCCATATCGGAGGTATACTTGTCGTTGTTGACGCCCATGACGAACATCGGGGTGTCGTCCTTCGAGGGAGCAGACATGATGACCTTCTTGGCGCCGGCGTCCAGATGGCCCTGGCACAGCTCCTTCGTCAGGAACTTGCCGGTGGATTCGATGATGTACTCCGCACCGACAGAGGCCCAGGGGATCTCCTTCGGCTCCTTGCCCTCGAAAATGGGGATGCGCTTGCCGTCTACGACGAGGGTATGGCCGTCTGCGTACACTTCGCCAGGATAAACGCCCTGCGAGGAGTCATACTTGAACATGTAGGCCAGCAGCTCAGGCGCGCGGCCGGGGTGGTTGATGCCTACGAACTCCAGATCTTCCATTGCCAGACCGGCTCTCAGCGCGAGACGTCCGATGCGGCCGAAACCATTGATCGCGACTTTGATAGACATGATTGACCTCCAAAGATATTGTCGGCGCGAAAAAAGGCGCCGCTTGTCCTTCGGGTATATTATATACTAAAGGTCAACCGTTCACAAGGGCGAACGCCAAAATAAAATTTAATTGTCAAACGGTGTCGAATCGTTTAGAATAATGTCGAAGGGATCATCGTATTGGCAGAAGGGAGGTAGCACCTTGCGCGACAAAGATATCATGAGCGCCATGTCCGGCGACGAGCGGATCCTTGCAGCCTCAGTCACCGGGCGTATCCTGCAGGCCAGCGCGTCCATGCGGGCGTTTCTCGGCTTCGATCCTTCCGGACGCTCCCTGGACGAGATCCTCGGCGAGGGCATGACCATGGCGATCCATCACGGACTGCAGCGCGGCGGCGTTTATGAGTTCGACTGCAAGCTCAGAGACCGCCAGGTCAGCTGCGGTGCGGCCTTCAGCACGGAAAACCGCATGATGCTGGTATTCAGCCTCATCGGCGGCACGAAGATCGATAAGGACGAGGAGTCCATGATCGAGATCATCAGCCGCGAGATCAACGCAAACGTAGACAATCTGAGCATCATCCTCAGCGCTCTGCGCCGAAGCGACGGCCGCATCATGCCTGCCGCGATGGGACTGGTGCAGAAAAGCATCTATGATCTGGCGCGCATGTCACGCAATATCACCTCGCTGGCCGAGGGGGCCAAGGGCGAGACGCATCTTGACAAGCGTTCCGGCGACCTCAACGCTGCGGTGGCGGGCGTGTGCCGCAAGGCCGCCGTATTCTGCGAGGGCTTTGCGGACATCATCGTCACGGATGAAGGCCCGGTCGTCAGCTGGTTTGACGACGCTGCCGTCAAGCGGCTGTTCCTCAACCTGTTGGCTTACTGCATCTCCGGCTCAGCCTGTGAGCGGCCGATCATCGAAGTGCGCACGGAGCGGCGCGAGACGCTGTTCGTCGCGACCGTCCGCGCCCAGGGACCCTGGAAGGAAGAGCAGACTCCTCTGGCGCGCGGCACGGAGATGGAGCTCGTTAATACGCTGGTGCGCGCTCACAGCGGCAGCTTCATCACCACCGTCACCCGCGACGGCGGCCGCGTCATGCGTATCACGCTGCCCATCGAATCGTCATATTTCGCCCCCGATCTGTCGAGCCCCGTGGTAGACTGGTACGGCGGGATGGATATCGTTGCCGTGGAGCTGTCCGGCGTACTGCCGCCGGAAGCCTATGAGCGGATCTGGAAGGAGGGGAGACGTTGAAGCGTCATTTTGTGCGCCTTGCGGCGCTGGCCGTCGTGCTGGTGTCATCATTTCTCGCGCGCCCTGCGGAGGCCGCGGCCGATCTCGTCTTCCTGTGCATCAACGACACCTTTGTCGGCAGCCTGACGTCATCCAATATGCCCATCCGCATCAACAACAACATGTATATCTCCTACCGCTACCTGTCCCGCGTCAAGCCGCTGAAATACCGCTACGACGACGATGTGGACACATTACGGGTGTACAATACGAACGCGTCGCTGACCTTTGACCTCAGCAAGGCCGTCACCTACGACCAGGACGGCAAGATCTACTCCTATCTGGCCGAGCGCAGGGGCGGCGTGCTGTACGTGCCCATCGAGTTCATCTGCCGCACCTTCGGCTTTTATTATTCTCAGTACACCACCGACCTTGGGTCCGTTCTGCGCATCAACAGCGTCATGTCCCGCTATTCCGATCAGCAGATCACAGAGGCGAACGCCGCGACCATGCAGCAGATCTACGACAACTACTACAAACCCGCGGAGGAGGACCCCGTCACGGAGCCCGACCAGGTGACGCCCACGATGCCGGAGCCTGTGACGCCGCCCCCGCAGACGCCGCAGACGCAGCCTGAGGAGCCCGACGAGCCCGCCGTCATCCGGACCGTCTATCCGGTCTTTCTGGGAGAGCTGAACCGCTACACGGCCGATATCCTCAACGTTCTGCAGCTTTACGATGTGCGTGGGACGTTCTTCGTCTTTGAGGAAGATCTGCTCGCGCAGGCGGACAATCTCCGCGCGCTCGTAGGGCAGGAGCAGTCCATCGGGCTGTGCGTTCCCGCGGAGAATGCCGCGGAGGCGGCGGAGTCGCTGAATGAGCTGCTGTCGTCTCTCGTTCTGCGCCGCAGCCGACTCGTCTGCATCAAAGAGGGGAGCGAGGCGCTGAGTGCGGAGCAGCGCCAGGCGCTCCATGAGGCTGGTTATCGCCTGTGGGACCCCTCCGTTTCACCGCAGACCGACGGCATGAGCGCTTACGCGCTGGGCCGCGCGGCCAAAACGTCCATCGACGGCGCGCCGCGCATCGTCTGCCTGGGCCTCCATTCCGACGCAGCATGCGCCAGCGCCCTTGAGACGATCCTGTCCTATATCCGCTCCGGCGGCAGCAATTGCGTCCCCATCGAGGACTGGACGACGCCCGTCAACGCGTCCGGCGATTACACTTGAGACCTGAAATGATTCATATAAAGGAGAATGATCCAAATGTCAAACGTAAAAAAGGCCGTCATCAAAATGCAGGACGGCGGTTCCATCAATCTTGAGCTCTATCCCGACGTAGCGCCCATCACGGTCGACAACTTCCTCAAGCTGGCCGGCGAGGGCTTCTACAACGGCGTCACCTTCCACCGCGTGGTGCCCGGCTTCGTCATTCAGGGTGGCGACCCCACAGGCACCGGCATGGGCGGTCCCGGCTGGACCATCAAGGGTGAGTTCGCCTCCAACGGCGTCAAAAACGACATCAAGCACGTCCGCGGCGTCCTGTCCATGGCCCGCACCATGGACCCCAACTCCGCCGGCAGTCAGTTCTTCATCATGGTCGGCGACGCGCCGCATCTTGACGGCGATTACGCCGCCTTCGGCCGCGTGACGAACGGTATGGACTGCGTCGACAAGATCGTCGAGGACAACGCCAGGGGCGTCACCGCCGTGATCCGCACGATCAAGGTCAAATAGCAAAACAGCAGCTCAAAGGCCGGGAAAAGTCCCGGCCTTATCTTTTTGCCTTCATAAATAATTTGCATTTATAAATATATAATCCGCTTGACAAAATAATGAATCGTGCTACAATGATACCAGAAGGAGGTCGAGAAGATGCAAAAGAGCGTTTACAGCATCGTCCTTTCCGACGACGTTGTCTCCGCCATCGACCGTCTGGCCTACACGAAGTGCACCAGCCGGTCGAATATGATCAACCAGATCTTGGCGGAGTACGTTTCCTACGTCACGCCGGAAAAGCGCCTCAGCGATATTTTCACCCGCATGGCCGCCACGATCGATTCGGTCGATCAGCTGCAGGTCATGCTGGGAGCGTCGGACACGATGATGTCCATCAAGAGCGCGCTGAGCTACAAATACAACCCCACCGTCCGCTACAGCGTCGAGCTGTATAAGAGCGACCCCGCCCTGGGGGAGCTGCGCATCTCCCTGCGCACCCAGAGCGCCGGGCTGATCGCGCTGATGAACGATTTCTACGCCCGCTGGGATCAGGTGGAGCGGGAGCAGCTCAGCCGCGAGGTGCGCAGCAGCGTCCGCGACGGCAAATACGCCCGCCTGCTGGATAAGCCCGAAAACGCCGACGGCGACGCGCTTGCGGACGCCCTCGTCGCTTACGTAGAGACGATGGACAGCGCCATGAAGGGTTATTTCAGCGATCGACGAAACGGCGTCGAGCCGACGGCCCGCATCCGGGCATACTACCAACAATATGAATCCAAAAGCCCCGTTCTTCTTTAAGGAGGGATCTCTATGAATGCCAATAAACTGACTGAAAAATCTCTGGAGGTCGTTCGCAGCGCCCAGACTATGGCCGTGCAGAACGGCAACCCCCAGATCGAGCAGGAGCATCTGCTGGCAGCGCTCCTGGATTACGACAACAGCCTGATCGCTCAGCTGCTGACGAAAATGGGCAAGGACGCCGGCGTCATCAAGGCTGACACCAAGATGGCCGTCAATAAGCTGCCCAAGGTCAGCGGCGGCGCCCGCGACATGAACAGCGTCTATATCTCTCAGAGCGCCGACCGCGCCCTGACGGAGGCCGAGACCCAGGCGGAACGCATGAAAGACGAATACGTCTCCGTGGAGCACCTGTTCCTCAGTCTGCTGGAGACGGCGGCAGGGGAGGTCAAGTCGATCCTCAGCCGCTACCAGATCACGGCACAGGATTTCCTCGTGGCCCTCAGGGATGTGCGCGGCAACGCCCGCGTCACGGGCGAGAACCCCGAGGAGACTTATGACGTGCTGAAAAAGTATGGCCGCGATCTGGTGGAGATGGCGCGGGAGCAGAAGCTGGACCCGGTCATCGGCCGCGACGGCGAGATCCGCTCTGTCATCCGCATCCTGTCCAGAAAGACGAAGAACAACCCCTGCCTCATCGGCGAGCCGGGCGTCGGCAAGACGGCCATCGCCGAGGGCCTGGCCCAGCGCATCGTCAAGGGAGACGTGCCTGCCGGCCTGCGCGACCGTCAGATCTTCTCCCTTGACATGGGCGCGCTGATCGCCGGCGCGAAGTACCGCGGCGAGTTCGAGGAACGCCTCAAGGCCGTCCTCAACGCAGTCAAGAGCAGCGAGGGCAGGATCATTCTGTTCATCGACGAGCTGCACACCATCGTCGGTGCGGGCAAGACGGAGGGCTCCATGGACGCCGGAAATCTGCTGAAGCCCATGCTGGCAAGGGGCGAGCTGCACTGCATCGGCGCCACGACGCTGGACGAATACCGCAAATATATCGAAAAGGACGCCGCGCTGGAGCGCCGCTTCCAGCCCGTCATGGTCGACGAGCCCACGGTGGAGGACACGATCTCCATCCTCCGCGGTCTGAAGGAACGCTATGAGGTCTTCCACGGCGTCAAGATCCACGACAGCGCGCTGATCGCTGCCGCCACGCTGTCCAACCGCTATATCACCGACCGCTTCCTGCCCGACAAGGCCATCGACCTCGTGGACGAGGCCTGCGCCATGATCCGCACAGAGATCGATTCGATGCCCACGGAGCTGGATGAGATCTCCCGCAGGATCATGCAGCAGGAGATCGCCGAGGCCGCCCTCAAAAAGGAGACCGACAAGATCTCCATGGCGCGGCTCGAAGAGGTGCGCAAGGACCTCGCCGGGCTGCGGGAGCAGTTCAATGAGATGAAAGCCCGCTGGGACAACGAGAAGGGCGCCATCGTCAAGGTGCGCAAGCTGCGCGAGGACATCGAGTCCGTCAACGCTCAGATCGAGCGCGCCGAGAATGAATACGACCTTAACAAGCTGGCGGAGCTGAAATACGGCCGCCTGCCCGAGCTGAAAAAGCAGCTGGAGGAGGCTGAGGCGCTCAGTGAAGGGGAGCACAGCCTCCTGCGCGACACCGTCGGCGAGGAGGAGATCGCCCGCATCGTCGGCCGCTGGACCGGTATCCCGGTCTCCCGTCTGATGGAGGGCGAGCGCGAAAAGCTGCTGCACATGGAGGATATCCTCCATCAGCGCGTCATCGGTCAGGACGAGGCCGTTCAGAAGGTCTCCGACGCGATCCTGCGCTCCCGCGCCGGCATCCAGGACCCCAACAGGCCTATCGGCTCCTTCATGTTCCTGGGCCCCACAGGCGTCGGCAAGACGGAGCTTGCAAAGACGCTGGCGCAGGCGCTGTTCGACGATGAGAACAACATGGTCCGCATCGATATGAGCGAGTATATGGAGAAGTTCTCCGTGTCGCGCCTCATCGGCGCGCCTCCCGGATACGTGGGATATGAAGAGGGCGGTCAGCTCACCGAGGCCGTGCGCCGCAAGCCCTATTCGGTCATCCTCTTCGACGAGATCGAAAAGGCCCATCCCGACGTGTTCAACATCCTGCTGCAGGTCCTCGACGACGGCCGCATCACAGACAGCCAGGGCCGCACCGTCGATTTCAAGAATACCATCATCATCATGACTTCGAACCTCGGCTCCCAGTATATCCTCGAAGAGGCCGAAAAGGGCGAGATCAGTCCCGAAACGAAGGATACGGTCACGGCTCTGCTGCGGCAGCATTTTCGCCCCGAGTTCCTCAACCGCATCGACGAGACCGTCTTCTACAAGCCGCTGACGAAGCCCGAGATCTCACGCATCGTCGATCTGATGCTGGAGTCGCTGAAAAAGCGCCTGGCAGACAAGCAGCTGACCGTGGAGGTCACGGAGGAGGCCAAGGACTTCATCATCGAGGGCGGCTTCGATCCCGTCTTCGGCGCGCGACCGCTGAAGCGTTTCATCCAGCAGCACGTGGAGACGCTGATCGCCCGCATGATCATCCGCGACGACCCCGCGCCCGGCACCTGCATCGTCGTGAAGCTGCAGGACGGCGCGCTTGCCGCAAAAGCAGAATAAGCCTCAAAAGCGCGATGCGCCGTGACAGACGTCACGGCGCTTTTTCTATTTTCGCACGCCTTCGATATGGATGAACCGTGCCCTGCGCAGCGTCAGAAATGACGACAGAGGACGGCAGTCGTCGTCGCCCGTATGGGCGGCGATACGGATGGTGTCGAAGCTCGGCGCGCCGTCGATGGAGACGATGACAGGCGTGTGGTGGAAATAATCGTGGATGGTTGCGATCTGCACGATATCGCCAGGCTCCATCTCGTCGATCGACGTCTCTGCAGCGAAGGGGCCGACGCCCCGGTTCGTGGTCAGGAAATTGTAAAGGTACTGCACGCCGGTCCAGGAAGCCGTGCGGTCGCTGGCCGTCCGGTAATACCAGCCGTAGACCGGCGTGAAGTTCATCACGCCGCTGCCCGCGAAGATGCACTGGCTGGCGAAGTTCGTGCAGTCGCCGCCGATCTCCTGAAAGTTGTAATAAGCCGGATTGCGGAAGTAAGCCCATCGGTGCGCGTAAGCGACAGCCGCCTCCCGGTCGTAAGGGACGATCTCAGGCAAGAGTCCCACCTCCTTTCCATTCTGGGATACTCTATGCTGTATTCGTCTCCGGCGTGAAAAACAGCCTCCCACATGTCGTGAGAGGCTGTTTCGTTCTGTAAAGGTCAGAGCTTTACACGTCCAGCTCCAGCTGCTTTTCCAGCGCATCTTCCTCTTTGATCAGAGCGCCGGCGCCCGGCAGGGAGCGCACGCGGTATCGCGACGGGTTTTTGATGTCCGCCTGCGCAAGGGGCAGGGCTGCCTGTACGGTCTGGCCCCGCTTGAGGGCGAAGGCGGAGACGCCCTGCGACGTGCGGGTGGACTTTGACGTGACGATGGAGGTGTCGAAGATCAGCAGTCTGCTCTGGGTGTAGACAGCGATCTCGCCCTCCTCGGGCATGTGCAGCACGGCGGCTAGCGGCGACTTGTCGCTGAACGCGCCCGTCAGACGGCGGCGGTTCGACTTGGTATCGTACGTCTTCGTCTCGATCTTCGCCAGCTTGCCGTTCTCGAACAGATAGATTATGTGGCCGCTGTAATCCCCGGGCAGGAACATGAATACGGGCGCTTCGCCCTCGTCCATGCCCAGCTTCTGAGGCAGGTAATCGCCCAGGACGCTGGCCTTCAGATCGTCGAACTCGTGCAGCCGCGTCTTGTAGGCCTGAGCCTTGTTGGTCAGGAAAATGATCTCCTGCTTGTTGCTGGCCTGCAGCGTCAGACGCAGGCCGTCGCCCTCCTTGTATTTCTGCTCGCCGCCCATGCGCAATGACAGCGGCGTGATCTTCTTGAAATAGCCCTCCCTGGACAGGAAGATCGAAACAGGGTAGTCCTCGATGTTCTCGGTCTCGTCGTACTGCTCGATCTCGTGCTCGAAGATGATGGCTGATTTACGCTGAGTGGGATACTTCTTGATGATCTTCTCCAGTTCGTCGATGATCAGTGCGCGGACTTTTTTGTTGTCCGACAGCAAGCCATTGAGGCGCTTGATGTCCTTTTCGAGGTTGTCCACCTCGGTCAGTCGGTTTAGGATGTGCTCCTTGTTGATGTTGCGCAGCTTGATCTCGGCGATGAACTCCGCCTGATCCTGATCGATGCCGAAGCCCATCATCAGGTTGGGGATGACCTCGGCGTCCTCCTCGGTCTCGCGGATGATGGCGATGGCGCGGTCGATGTCGAGCAGGATCTTCTTGAGGCCCAGCAGCAGGTGCAGCCGCGCCTCCTTTTTCGACAGGTCGAAATGGATGCGGCGCTTGACGCATTCCGTGCGCCAGGCGCTCCACTCCTCCAGGATCTCGCGCACGCCCATGACCCGCGGCGTGCCGCCGATCAGCACGTTGAAGTTGCAGGAGAAGCTGTCGGTCAGCGGGGTCAGCTTCATCAGCTTCTGCATCAGCTTGTCGGGATCGACGCCGGACTTGATGTCAATGGCGATCTTCAGGCCGTTCAGACCAGTTTCGTCGCGGACGTCCGAGACCTCCTTGAGCTTGCCGGCCTTGATCAGCTCGGTCATCTTGTCGATGATCGCCTCTGCGGTGGCCGTGTAGGGGATCTGCGTGACCTCGATGATGCGCTCCTTCTTGAGGTAATTCCACACGGACCGCACCTTGAAGGACCCGCGGCCCGTGGCGTAGATCTCCTCCATCTGACTGCGGTTGAAGATGATCTCGCCGCCCGTGGGGAAGTCGGGGGCGGGGAGGGTGGAGAGGATATCGTGTTCCGGGTTTTTCAGCAGCTCAATGGTCGTGCGGCATACCTCGTTGAGGTCGAAGCCGCAGATGTTGCAGGCCATGCCCACCGCAATGCCCAGATTGGGGTTGACGAGGATATTGGGGAACGCCGTGGGCAGCAGCAGCGGCTCCTTCATCTTGCCGTCGTAGTTGTCGACGAAATCGACGGAATCGTTGTCGATGTCGGCGAACAGCTCATTGCAGATCTTGTCCAGCTTGACCTCCGTGTAGCGCGGGGCGGCGTATTCCATATCGCGGGAATACACCTTGCCGAAATTGCCCTTCGATTCGACGAACGGCACCAGCAGCGACTCGTTGCCTCGGGTCAGACGGACCATCGTCTCATAGATGGCCGCGTCGCCGTGGGGATTGAGCTTCATGGTCTGACCCACCACGTTGGCGCTCTTTGTCAGATTGCCGCCCAGAAGACCCATTTTGTACATGGTGTACAGCAGCTTGCGGTGGCTGGGCTTGAAGCCGTCGATCTCCGGCAGGGCGCGGGAGACGATGACGCTCATGGCGTAGGGCATATAGTTGCTCTCCAGCGTCTCCACGATGGGCTGTTCCAGATAATAGTCTTTCTTTGCCATGGCTTAGCTCCTAACTGATATCGGCCATTTCGAGATAGCGCGCGCCATTTTCGGCGATGAAGTCCTTGCGCCCCGTCAGGTTGTCGCCCAGCAGCACGTCGAACATCCGGGCCGTGGCCTTGGCGTCGGAGGGCATGACCTTGATCAGCCTGCGGGTCTCGGGGTTCATGGTCGTCTCCCACATCATCTCGGGCTCGTTTTCGCCCAGGCCCTTGGAACGCATGATCTCGACCTTTTTGCCCTCCAGCTTTTTGAGGATGTCGTCGCGCTCCTTTTCGGTGTAGGCGAAGTAGGATTTGTTTTTGTAAACGATCTCGAACAGCGGTGTTTCCGCGATGTAGACGTACCCCTCCTCGATCAGCTTCGGCGCGAGGCGGTAGATCATCGTCAGAAGCAGCGTCCTGATCTGGAAGCCGTCGTAGTCGGCGTCGGTGCAGAAGATGACCTTGCTCCAACGCAGACTGTCCAGATCGAAGGTAGCCATCTCCTTGTTCTTGCTCTTGACCTCCACGCCGCAGCCCAGGACCTTGATCAGGTCGGTGATGATCTCGCTTTTGAAGATGCGGTCGTAGTCGGCCTTGAGGCAGTTGAGGATCTTGCCGCGGATGGGCATGATAGCCTGGAAATCGGGATCGCGGCCCTGCTTGCAGGAGCCGAGGGCGGAGTTGCCCTCCACGATATAAAGCTCTCGGCGGCTGACGTCCTTGGTGCGGCAGTCGGCGAAGCGCTGCACGCGGGTCAGCACGTCCATGCCGCCCGACAGCTTCTTTTTCAGGTTGAGGCGCGTCTTCTCCGCCTGTTCGCGGGAACGCTTGTTGATGAGGACCTGGTCGCAGATCTTGTCGGCCTCGGCCTTGTTTTCGATGAAATAGATCTCCAGCGTCGAGCGCAGGAAGTCGGTCATCATGTCCTGAATGAACTTGTTGGTGATGGCCTTCTTCGTCTGGTTCTCATAGGAGGTATAGGTGGAAAAGCCGTTGGTGATCAGGATCAGAGAGTCGGAAATATCGTTGAACTTGATCTTCGGCTCGTTCTTCTGGTACTTGTTGCTCTGCTTGATGTAGGCGTCGATGGCCGAGACGAAGGCCGAGCGAGCCGCCTTGTCGGGCGAGCCGCCGTGCTCCAGGAAGGAGGAGTTGTGATAATACTCGATGACGGGATTGGCATTGCAGAAGCAGAAGGCCACCTCAGCCTTGACCTTGTACTCCGGCTTGTCCTCGCGGTCGCGGCCGGTCTTTTCGGTCCTGGCGTACTGCACTGACGTCAGCGCGTCAAGCCCTGCCAGCTCGCCGACGTAGTCGACGATGCCGTTCTCATAGCAGAAGGTTTGCTCCTCAAACTTGTTCTTTTCCGTCTCGATGCGCAGAATGAAGGTGAGGCCCGGGTTGACGATGGCCTGCTTTTTGATCACATCTGCGAAATACTCATAGGGGATGCTGATGTCCGTAAAGACGTCGATATCGGGCAGAAAATGCTGGACCGTGCCCGTGCGCCTGCCGGAATAAGGCTCGCGCTGGAGCTTGTCCTTGCCGGGCGTCATGTTCTCGCCGCGCTCGAAATGAAGGGAGTATTTGAATCCGTCACGGTAGGAGGTGACGTCCATGTAGCGGGAGGCGTACTGCGTGGCGCAGGCGCCGAGACCGTTGAGGCCGAGAGAATACTCATAGCTCTCGCCGTCGGTGTTCGAATACTTGCCGCCGGCGTACAGCTCACAGTAGACCAGCTCCCAGTTGAAGCGCTTCTCCTTCTCGTTGTAGTCAAGGGGAATGCCGCGGCCGAAGTCCTCGACCTCGATGGAGCGGTCCTGATAGACGGTGATATTGATCTTGGTGCCGAAGCCCTCGCGGGCCTCGTCGATGGAGTTGGAAAGGATCTCGAAAAAGGCGTGTTCGCAGCCCTCGATGGAATCGGAGCCGAAGATGACGCCCGGGCGCTTGCGCACACGATCCGCGCCCTTGAGGGCGGAGATACTTTCGTTGCCGTAAGACGGCTTTGCGGTTTTTGCCATGGATGACCTCCGTAGCTGGAAAGGTTATTTCTTGCATGTACGGCAATACTTTATCATATATATGCAGTAATAAACCGGACAGGAGAGATGGTATGATGCTGGGCAGACGAAAAAGGGAGACAGTCAGGACCGAGGAACAGGCGCTGCTGGAGGACCTGTTCGCCGCGAAGAGCCAGCTGGACGACGCCCGCAGGAAGTTCGACTACGTTACCGAGCCGGAGATGGTGGCCTCCTGCATCTACCAGATGCACGCTCTGCAGGAGCGGTATTCCTACCTGCTGTCACGGGTGCGGGAGCAGGAGCTGACGGGAGCGCTTCGATGGAGAGGGTGACGCTCGTCCTGCTGATGGGGCTTGGCGCCTGGGCAGTCGTGTGGCTTCTTGGGAAGCCGCTGCGCCTGCTGCTGCGGGTCGCGGTGGGCTCAGGCGTCCTCTGGCTGTTCGACAGCCTGTGCGGCCGGTTCGGCGTGCGCCTTGGCCTCAACGGGATCAATGCCTCCGTCGTGGGATTGGGAGGCCCCTTCGGCCTGACGGCGCTGCTGCTTCTGCGCTGGATGAGCCTTTAGCCATTCTGCCCGCGGATCGATGGGGGCCCAGCCCTCCAGCGGGTACCGCTGCATGGCGCCGAAGATGTGCTCCCGCAGGCCGCGGTATTGCTTTTCCAGCGACCGCACCAGCGTCTTAATCTCTTCGCGCCGCGTCTCCTTGTCGGCCGGGCAGGTGCTTTTGCAGATCGGCAGCGCCTGACGTGATGCGAACCGGACGATCTCGCTCTCTTTCATATAGAGCAGCGGCCGGATCACGGTGAGCCCCGTGCGCTCCAGATGGGTCACCGGCTCGAAGCAGCTGATGCGCCCTTCGTAAAACAAAGACAGGAGGAACGTCTCCACTGCGTCGTCGAAGTGATGACCCAGCGCCACCTTGCTGCACCCCAGCGATACGCCCGCGTCGTTGAGCGCCCCGCGCCGCAGCTTTGCGCACAGCGCGCAGGGGTTCTTTTCCTTCCGCACGTCAAAGACGATCTGACGGATCTGCGTCGGAACGATCGTATACCGCACGCCGATCGTCTCACAGAACTGCGCGATGGGGGAGAAGTCGTCGTGACCGCCCATATCGAGAGTGATCGCCTCCAGAGTGAACCGTCGCGGATAAAACTCCCGCAGCGCGCTCATCAGAAGGAGCAGCGTCAGTGAGTCCTTCCCGCCGGAAACGCCGACCGCGATTCGGTCGCCGTCGCCGATCATCTGATATTGATCTGTGCATTGCCTGAGATAAGACAGCATCTTTTGCATGGCAGTCGCTCCGTTGCAGATTACACTATATCATATCACGTTTTTCGCTTTTTGGCAAAACAAAATCCCGCCGGACGATCCGGCGGGATTTTGTTATAGAAAGGGGGGATGAATGGTTACGTGTTGGCCGACTGCGCCATGAAATCGTTGTAGCCGTCGACGCTGACCTGAGAGCGGCGGTTGATGATGCGCAGGAAACCGTCGTCGCACAGCTCGTTGATCAACTTGCTGATGGTGACGCGGGCGCTGCCCACGGCGGCGGCCAGCTCGTTGTGCGTCAGCTTGCCGTCCAGGCAGAACCACTTGCCGTCCTCGGAGAGGGAAGCGCCCTCTACCTGAGAGCAGTAGATGCGCATGAGGCGTGTTTTGCAGGAATTGAAGGAGAGGTTGCCGATCTCAGCCGTGAGATAATCGTGCATGACGCCCAGCAGCTTCAGGATATACGATGCCAGACCGGGGTCGGAAGCCAGCAGCTGCAGGTATTCCTTCCGGGGGATGCGCCAGATCTCGCTGCGGTCCAGGGCGTAGACAGAGATCGCTTCGTCCCGCGGATCGCCGGGGAAGATATTGCCGAAGAACCAGCCGGGCTGAAGCTGATACAGCAGTTTTTCTGTATTTTCACCCGTCATCACGTGATACGTGCCGCCGGATTTGATATAATAGACGCTGGAAAAGTCCTCCTGCAGGTTGGAAATAAGCTGCTTGCCGGAAAACTCCATCGGCGTAGCGAAAGGCATCACGGCTTGCTCCACGGCTGCAGTACTTTCAAAGGACGCAGGTGAAAGCAGCATAGATCGGATCGTTGTGTTCAAACCGGAAACCTCCTCATAATAAATCATATTACTGTAATTTTATCATTTGCAAGTTGCGAATACAATTTGCAAATTGCATATAATTTGAAGTTGACGCTGGTCATTTTCACTAATTAAATTAGTAAAGGGGGTAAACAAGAAACTGGTATTTTATATGAGCAGAAAAAATGATTTGGGTTTTTAGAAAACGGGAGAAAACAAGAGAAAATCGGCGAAAATCAAAGTACTCAAAATATAATTCGATTTTTGTGAAAAAAGTTGTTGACAAGGGGCGGGCAGCTGACTATAATGATGGAGCTGAACAAATTATTTGTTACTATAAAACGGAGGAACCATCATGTCCACATTTATGGCAAAGCCCGAAAAGATCGAGCGCAAGTGGTATGTCATCGATGCCGCCGGCAAGCCTCTCGGCAGAACGGCCGCTCTGGCTGCCACGCTCCTGAAGGGCAAGCACAAGGTCGACTTCACCCCGCATGCCGACTGCGGCGATTACGTCATCATCGTCAACGCTGACAAGGCCGTGCTGACCGGCAAGAAGCTGACCCAGAAGTATTACCGCACCCATTCCGGCTACGCCGGAGGCCTCAAGGAGACCCAGTATTCCCGCCTGATGGCTACGAAGCCCCAGCTGGCTATGAAGCTGGCCGTCAAGGGCATGCTCCCCAAGAGCACCGTCGGCCGTTGGTCGCTCGGCAGACTGAAAGTCTATGCCGGTCCTGAGCACAAGCAGCAGGCCCAGAAGCCCGAGTTCTGGACAGCCGAATAAGGAGGGAACTGACAATGTATACACCGAAGAAAGCGTATTTTTACGGCACCGGCAGGAGAAAGAGCTCCATCGCCAGAGTTAAGCTGATCCCCAACGGGACCGGCGTCGTCACCATCAACAACAGGACCCTCGACAACTATTTCGGCCTCGAGACCCTGAAGTTCATCGTCAAGCAGCCCCTGGAGCTCCTCGGCCTGACCGAGAAGTTCGATGTGGACGTCAAGGTCCAGGGCGGCGGCTTCACCGGCCAGGCTGGCGCCATCCGTCTGGGCATCGCCAAGGCCCTGCTGCTGGCTGACGCTGAGTATCGTCCCCAGCTGAAGAAGGCCGGCTTCCTGACCCGCGACTCCAGAATGAAAGAGCGTAAAAAGTACGGCCTCAAAGCCGCCCGTCGTGCGCCGCAGTTCTCCAAGCGTTAATCGAGACTTCAGAATGCCCCAAAACCCCGGAACCATGCGGTTTTCCGGGGTTTTTCTTTTTATTGTGTTCTGACTCAACTTGACCCAGCCAAATCACTTTTATTGGTACAACTCCCTTTTTTCGTCTTTATAGGACAACTACGGGACAACCACGGGAACTTCTTTTAGGCATCTTTGGATAACAATATCGACGCTTATCCTGCTTATCTCTTTCATTTGAAACAGTTTGTCACAACGTGAAGTAAAGAAAACCGAAAAAAACCATCCTGTAGCCCTTGTGGAATCGAAAACATCAACCGGATACGCAGCAACGGCGATCCGGAAGCCGAGAATGATATCGATCCGAAGACCTTCACCGAGAAATACGGAGCGGCCAACGCGGAAAACGCCAGGGAGAAAAGGCTGAATCCCGGCGGTATGACTCAGGACAAGGGACTGCAGGATCTAAAGACGCCGACGATTGAAGAGCATTCATGCTGCCGTAGCATCCAACCGGCACAATCAAAGAGACGCCGTCGTTTGAAAGGCGTCTTTTTGCGCGTTTCAGCGGCGGCGGGCTTTATTTTATGATCCTTTGATGGTATAATAGCCTAAAACAAGATATGATAAGGAGGCTCATCATGGCGGCAGTGCTGGAGTTCAGAAAGAGCAGGGCGGAGGACATTCCCCGCATGCTGGAGATTTTCGCAAGAGCCAGACGGCTCATGGACGAGACGGGAAACACGACCCAATGGACGACGGCAGACAGGCCCCGCGAGGAGCTGCTGCTGAATGACATCGCCCTGGACCGCAGCTACGTCTGCCTTCATGAGGGCAGGATCGTCGGGACCTTCGTCTACATGTACGGAGACGATCCAGAACGCGGCTACAGAGCGGACAGGATCACGGAAGGCGGCTGGAAGGACGCGGGCCCCTACGGCGTCATTCACAGGATCGCCTCCAGCGGCGAGCTGAAGGGGATCGGCACGGCGTGCATCGAATGGTGCGCGGCGCAGTGCCCGCACATCCGCATTGACACCCATCCCAACAACAAACCGATGCGCGGCCTTCTTGAGAAGCTCGGCTTCGTGCGCTGCGGGACGATGTCCGTGCCCGTCGACGACGGCGTCCGCGTGATCTATGAGAGATCCGAAAGCGTGCATGCGCGCTGATACTGCATCTGCATCTGAACGAAAGCCCCGAACCGAGCGGTCCGGGGCTTTTTCATGTTAGGTTTTGAGCTCAGACGCTCATCATCGGCGCCTGCGCTACCTTCTCAGGCTCCGCGGGAAGAATCTTGATCCGCTCGAGTTCGTTCCAGGTGCGGATGCTGTTGCGGTCCACATTGCCTCCATATGCTTTCGTGAAAGAATTCTTGTCTATCTGATCCTGCGGATCACGTTTGCGGTTGATCCTGTCGATCATCTCGTCGGTGAGCAATCTGGCGCCGGGGACGAACTTCAAGACGGAGGATGCCGCGTCGAGAGCGCTGTCGAAGGTGTTCGTGCCCTTCAGCGTTTTGCGGACCGTTTCCTTGCCGGAGGTGTATGCATCGACGGAATCGAGGATGTGCATATTCGCCTCCATGATGGCGGCGCGCTTGTCAGGACTCTTCCAGTGCATGGATTTCTCCAGCTCGGCGACCTATTTCACGTTGTTGTAGAGTTTCTGGTAGGCTTCGCTGTGGCCCTTGGGATCGACCATGTTCTTGAGGACTTTCGCCATGGATCTGGAGTAGGTGAACGCGGCGTCTTCGGGGACTCTGTACAGCTTGTCCCGCATCTCCAGGCTCTTGCTTCTGGCTGCGTTTTCGCTCCCGAGCGCACTCGTCAGCTCGCCGGGCTTGAGGGAATCGAGGGCGTAGCTCTTGCGGATGAACTTAGACATCTCGTCGATCGTGGAGGTTTTATACTCCTTTTTCAGATCCTTCATATAATGCGCTGCAATGACCTTCGACAGGTCGCTTACGAGCTTTTCATTGTTCCTCGGTCCGCTCCCGTGAAGATGGCTGTCGATATACGCCTGGTATTTGCCCTCGTCCCGGAACACGCTGTCGTCCGCGGTGCTTTTCCTCGGCGCTTCCACAGTGCTTAGCAGCATGCCCGCGTTGCGTTCCTTGACGTCGCCTGCGTTCATCGTATACATATCCTTGCGGTAAGAGGGGCCGTTTACAGAATAATTGGCGTCGCTGGGCGTTCTGGCAGCCTCAACACATCGAATGGCGTTTTGCTTCTCCATGCCGAGAGAGGTGAGCATATTGGCAAGCTCCGGGAAAGAGAGCTTTTGCCCGCAGAGTTTCCGGTTGATCTCGGTCAGCTGCTTTGCGGCTTCGGGGTCCTGCTTCGCGCGTTCCTGCAGAGTTTTATGAGCGTGTCCAGCGAGACGTCGATCTGCTCGCTGGCGTCCTGCTTCGCGCGTTCCTGCAGAGTTTTATAGCCAAGCTCGAACTGATCCAGCGCGCCGGACAGATCGTCGGGCGACATGTGAGACAGGTCCGCCTCTCTGCCGCCGATCGGTTTGCCATAGGTGTTCTTGGAGGAATAGAATACGGACATATCATGGCTGATCGCCTTGAAATTGTGCAGCTGCCCGATGGCGCTCTCCTTCTTGGGCTGCGCGTTTTCAAAGCCGATCAGAATGCTGCCGCAGTGCCGTAGGTCGCCCTTTCGCATGCGGATGTACATGTGACCGAAACTGCCCTGGTCGTCGATGCAGTCCGTTTTGTTGAAGGCCTTGCCCATGCCGCCCAGAGGGATGTTCATTCCGTAATTGCCGACGTATGTCGTGACTTTTTTGTAGAGCTGTGCCTTCTTCAGCTGTTTCTTCCAGCGGATGCGGGTCTCCTTGAACTGTTCCGTCATGTTGCCACGCTTGTCTATCTTGCGGCGGTTCATCTCGTGGCTGGCGAATTGTCCCTTGAACACAACGCCCGTGTCTAGGGCGTTCTTGCGCCAGGAGTCATAGACCTTGTCCTGCTTCTCCTTCTCTCCGAAGGGTAGGGTATAGGCGACCTTGCTGCCGTGGCTGAACAGCTCTGCCGTGGGGTCGTGGAAGGGATGTCGGCTTCCGTCCTCGTTGATGATATCCATCCTGCCGAGTTGGGTCATGAAGAGGGTCTTGGCCATGAAGCGCTGTCTCTCCGCATTGTCCGAGAGCATCTTTTCGCCCTTTTCGCCCGGGAACTTCTGCCTGATCCGCTTTTCTTCCTCCGCAGAGACGGGCTTCAGGGTATCCTCCAGCATCTTCTCATTGAGATATGTGTCGTACTGACGCAGCTTGTCCGTCATGCTGACGCCGTTTTTGTCTACGGCGTTGCGCTCCATCAGCCGGCAGACGGCGTTCCGGAACTCCGGCCGAACCGTCATGGCGTCGAGCTTTTTCTTAGTGTCCTCGTTCAGCGGCGGCATCTCGGTATCCGAACCGAAAACCTCCTTCAATGCTTTCCTGCCGTAATACTCGCGCAGGAACTGCGGGAGATGGTTATACTTGCTGACGTCGCCGTTCTGCATCCGCTGGACCGCGTCGTTGATCTGGTCGAGATTGCTTTCCTCCGTTTCAAGGGCCTTGTCCGTGAATGGCGTCCCGTCATTGAGCGCAGCCTCGATCTCAGTCATGTCAGCCTCCGAAACGTTCCAGTTGTTGCGTTCCGCAGCCGAAACAACGTCGCTTCCGGGGATGTGGCTCTTCCGCTTGAAAATCAATCATAATGGCGGAAGGGGTCAGGCTGTACTCAATGCGGCTGTCACAAGAAAAGCGCCCGGAAATGAAACATTTCCGGCGTTCGTTTACGGAGCGGGAAGCCGGGACGAGCGGTTGATTGCGCGTGACTTCACGTTCGCATAAAGGCCGAACGTGCGGCGGAGAGACAGATCCCGATCGCCGCTTGTAAAGGATAAGGGGATTTGATAAAATAGGATCAGACAGAACGGATCATTCCGGAGGTTGTAAGGAGGCGTTTCTATGAAGCTGCGCGCGTTGTCGCTCATTTTGGTGCTTGCCATGTTGTCCGGCCTGATGCCCGTCTATGCTGCCGAGGTGGTGGCCAGCGGGTATTGCGGGAGCACCGATGGCAACTATCTCAATGTCCAATGGACGCTGGACAGCGACGGCAAGCTGACTGTCAGCGGCACCGGCGAAATGGGCTGGATGTGGTATGCCGAGGACGCAGATGGTGTTGTTACCGGTTTTGCCTGGGCTTCGCATCGGGATGAAATCAGAACAGCCGTGATCGAGGAAGGCGTTACCAGCGTCGGGAGCTTTATGTTTTATGACTGCGAGAATCTTGTGAGCGTCAGCATCCCTTCCTCCGTGACGAAGATCGGTCAGGGGGCTTTTTCCTACTGCAAGATCCTGTCGGAGCTCAATATACCTGACACCGTGACGGAAATAGAGTCAGAGCTCGCGCGCGAGAGCGAAAGTCTGACTACGGTCCACCTGCCGTCCGGACTGACCGCGATCCCGGATTATGCCTTCAGTGGATGCAAAGCTTTAAAATCTGCCCCGATACCGGACAGCGTCACGATGATCGGGAAGGATGCTTTTTATAAATGCTATGCGCTGGAGGGAGTGCGGCTGCCGAAGGGCATTTTGTCGATCGGCGAGTATGCATTCTACTATTGCATGAAGCTTTCGAATATCGAGCTTCCGGAAGGACTGCGCAGGATCGGCGCATGGGCATTCAGCAATTGCAGTCTGGAAAGCGTCGTCATACCCTCTTCGATCCGTGAGATAGAGAACGGCGCTTTCAGCGACAACAGAGATCTGTACACGATCAGCCTACCGGATAAACTGACAAGGATCGGAGACAGCGCTTTCTTTGGCAGCCACGTGCACGATTTCCATATGCCAATGACGGTCACTGAGATCGGATCATACGCTTTTTACGACTGCAGCTTTCGGGAAGTAGTGATCCCCAGCGGCGTCACCGAGATCGGATCGTATGCTTTTGCGGAAAATGAGGGACTGGAAAAGGTGCTGATCCTCTCGGGAGTCGAGGGCATCGGCGAGAGGGCGTTCAGCGGCAGCGGCGGCGATAAGGAAAGAGATGATAACGAATACGTCATTCACCGCAGCGAAGTCTCTGTCTACATCCCGGCGACCGTCACAAGCATCGGGAACTACGCGCTGTATGCCGTGCTGGAGGGCGTTTATTATGGCGGCTCCAAAGAGCAGTGGGATGAGCTGATGAAGAATGCCGCTTATGTTCCGCACGAAGACCTCGTACATTACGGCGCCTCCAGCCGCAGCGTGGACGTTCGTTATCAGCCGGGCTATTATATCTCGCCCATGGATTTCGGCGACATCGTCCTCAACGGCCCCGGCGACGCCAGCGCGTATTTTCAGGTCGAAACAGAAAATCATCTGATGGCCGGCGGCGCGAAGCTGGAATACTGCTTCGTGAACGGCTCACAGGCGGGCGTCTTTACTCCCGTCACGGCCGACCGCTACGGCATCGTCGAGGTGAAGCTGCCCCATCAGACGAAGGTCGGGCACAATACGTACCGCATCTGGTTCAGCACCGCCAACCGCATTGAAGTCTTTGACGACGATCAGGAGGTGTCCGTCACCGTCAGCGAGCCCTCTTACGGGCAGTCCTGGGAAACAACGGCCGATCTCGGCGTCGAGGGCGGCGTCGGTTCCGGCGTCGGAGGCAAGATCGGCCCGGCAGAGGCGAAGGCGGAGTATATCAGCGCTTCCCTGCAGCTGGGCGCAAAGACGGCGGTCTCCCTCGAGGAGGAATACGAGAACGGCGTCAGGTCGCTGACGCTGAAAAGCGCAGGCGGTCTGAACGGTGGGTTGAAGGTGAGCAGCGGCGTCAAGGCAAAGCTGAGCGAGTCGCTGAACGTCACGCCGCTGGAGGCCACGATGGGCGGCACCGTCGGAGCCTTTACGGAATACGGCATGAAGCTGGAGAACTACGATCCCGCCGACCGGGAGCAGCGCGCCGGTATCCGCACGTTTTTGATCTATCACATGCTGGGCAGCACCTCGGTCTTTACGCAGATGTTCGTACAGGCCCTCGACCCGGAATGCAACCAGATCGCAGGCACCCGCAGCGTGACGGTCAAGAATAAGCTGGAGGCCCTGAAGGCGGGCACCGACAACGGCTTCAAGGGCTCTCTCAGCAGCCTCGGCGAAACGACTGTGTGGACCCAGACGGAAGCCGTCGATCTGACGGGGAGCGACGCGTCGCGGACGTTTACGAACGGGGTCGTGACCGACGTGGGCGCGGGTCTTTTATCCGGCTCCCATACGACAGAGGGAAAGGCCGGCTCCGTGTACACCGTCGGCACATCCAATTACATTTTCGGCCGAAGCCTGTCCAATCATAAGGAGGTCTCCGTCGTCAAGGACGACAGCGACGTTATCGTCGGCGCAAGCTACAAAGTCTACGACGGCGACGAGCACGGTCTCAATTTCCCCGAATACAGCACCGACGTTTATTCCAAGGTGAGCTATTCCGGCGACAGCATCGAGACGCTGGTCAACACGTCGCAGCATCTGCGCGGCGTTTCTGATGGGAATATGTTCGCCGGGATCCAGGGCGCCATCGACGAGCTTTCCTCATCTGACCTCATCGCGCAGGTCAAGGAGACGACGAAGAAGAAGACAGGCCTGGAGGGTGATTTCCCCGTCAGCTTCCAGATGGGCGAAAAGCTGGGCATCGAGGTCGGACTTTCCGGCGAATGGAGCTATTCCTGGGACGACAAGACCAGCGCTCTGTATCTGGGTAAGGAATACGTCAAGACCACCTCCGATCTGACGGCGGAGGACGTCAGGGGCAAGCTGGTCTCGCTGCCGTCCATCGTCGGCGACGCGCTGAGAGCCATCGCGTCCGACGCGGTCAGTGGCATCAAGGCCGTCGGCGGCAAGATCGGCAGCGGTGTAGGCGATACGTACAACACCATCCGCAGACACAAAACCGATCCGTATTCCTACTGGTTCGCCCGGATCACTGATTTCGTCGAGGAAGAAGAGGTCAGACGCTCCGACAGCTACGCCATTGTATCGCTGATGGACGAGGACAGCGAAGTTCAGTCCGTATCGGCGACGATCGGCGCGCCTGTTCTGGTGACGGTGTATACTGACGAGAGCTGCGAGACGGTCGTTTCGGACGAGGAGCTGGCAGCTGCCGCAGCGGCGGGCAACCCCGTGGAGCTCGTCATGCGCTATACGGACGAAATGCTGGAGCAGGCCGGCATGTGGGTCGATGAGACGGTGCCCGAGGTAATGATGTTCCGCTACGACCGTGAACGCGGCTGCTATATCCGCGTCGAAGGCGTCAACGACCGCGATGCGCGCACCGTCACCGCCTCGCTGACAAGAAACGGCGAATATATCCTGGCGCTGGATTCCGTGGCGCCGATCATCGAGGACGTCTGCCAGATTACAGACGGTCTCAGTCCCACGTTCACGATGAAGCTCAGCGATCTCAGCGGGATCGAGTCTTTCCGTCTGTGGCTGGAAAAGGGCGTTGACGGCGAAGAGGACTGGAGCTGGGTCAAGGTCGGCGACGATCTGATCATCACCGACACGCTGACGCAGTTTTTCGACCCCGAGAGCGGCACGCTGGAGCTGACGATCCCGCAGACGCTGGAGAGCGACGTCAGCTATCGTCTGTGCTATCGCGCCGCCGACAGGCTCGGCAATGAAACGGAGGAAGACGTGGAGGCTTACACCTTCAGCGTCAACCGTGATGAGATGGCTGCAGGTCAGCTGACGGTCCCCGAGGGCGTCGCCAACGGAAACGAGCCTTTTACCGTGACGTTCCCCGATCTGGGCGGCGTCGTGCATGTGTCGCTTCTGCTCAAGGCAGGGGACACGGAGCTGGAGCCCATCGATATGGTGCGCACTCCGGACGGCTGGACTGCCGTCGTGCGTCCGGTGAGCGGCGCGGGAGAGCTGACGCTCACGGCGTTGACCTTCGACTGCTACGGCAATACAGCGACCTCCGAGCCTGCCGTCGTGGCGCTAGAGAGCCCGGCCAACGAAGGGACCATGGGCGACGATCAGCAGCTGGAATGGTCCTTTGATCCCATGCTGCACGCGGTCACGGTAAACGACTTCAAAAAGGCGCCCGCTTTCGGCGAGGGCAATCATATCGTGGCGGTCGCTTACAGCGAAGACGGCCAAATGCTCTCCGCCACGATCATTGACCGGACCGGCGGCGACGCGATGACAGATCCGAATGCCGCGGCGGTGAAGCTGTTCTGGATCACGGACAGCGGCGAACCGCTGTGCGGCGTGAAGGTCATCGGAACTGACGAAAGGTGAGGATTGATATGGAGATCAAGGGTATCCTGGCCTGGGCGTTTCTGCTCATGGTCTGCGGGGCCGTCATCCTGTTTTCACGGAAGCTGAAAAAAGAGATCGAGCAGAATGGGATCGAAGCAAAGGGCGTGATCTCCCGGATCGAGGATATGGGCGGGCCGGATGAGATCGACCTCCAATACTACGTGCGCTACCGCACCGAAGACGGCGAGACGATTGAAGGGCTGCTCTCGAATCCCACGTCCGACCTGCAGGTCGGACAGCCCGTCGATCTGAAATACCACCCCAAATACAAGGCAAACGCAAGACTGATCCGATAAGCGATCAATAAACGGTTAGGAGTGATGATCACGAAACATAACAGGCTGACGACGCTTTTGCTGGCGCTGGTCGTCGCGCTTTCGCTGACGGTCACGGTGTCGGCGGCGGACGACGCCGTGTTGACGCGCGGTGAGTTCGTGACGGCGCTGTACGGCGCGAGCGGGACGGCTGGTACGGCCCCGGCGCAGAGCGTCTTTTCAGACGTCCCGGCGGAGGGCACACTGGCGCAGGCCGTGAGCTGGGCGGCGGACAACGGGATCGTCAACGGTCTCGGCGACGGCCGCTTCGGGCCGGAGGACCCCGTGACCCGGGAGCAGATGGTCACGATGCTCTACCGCTTCGCGCAGTCGCTGGGGCAGGACCCGCAGGGCCAGTGGATGTTCCCGCTGGGCTTCCGGGACGTCGAGATGGTCTCCACTTGGGCGGACAAGGCCGTCCAATGGGCGGTGATGAACCGCATCATCGTCGGCTCCGGCAGTGAGCTTATGCCGAAGGCAACGGCGACCGACGATCAGCTCGTCGCCGTCATGGATCGCTGGAACAGCTTCCTGACGCCGGAAGGGGAGAGCAGAGGCGTCATGATCCTCTACACCAGCGACGTGCACTGCGGCATCGAGAAGGGCTTCGGGTATGCAGGCTTCTGGGAGGTCAAAAACGCGCTGATCGCCCAGGGCTATGACGTGATCCTCGTGGATGACGGCGACAACATCCAGGGCGAGACCATCGGCACGATGACCAAGGGTGCGGCGCTGATGGAGCTGATGGATCAGATGGGCTACAGCGTGGCCATCCCGGGCAACCATGAGTTCGACTACGGCATGGACACGTTCCTTTCGCTGGCAGACGCGGCGAAGCACCCCTATATCTCCTGCAATTTCATCCACAACGGGAGGCCCGTCCTCGAGCGCTACGCCATGCGCGAGCTCGGCGGGAAGAAGATCGCTTTTGTGGGCGTGACGACGCCGCTGACGATCACCTCGTCCACCCCGACGAACTTCCAGGATGAGAACGGTCAGTTTGTCTACGGCTTCCTGCAGGATCAGACGGGCGAGGCCGTCTATCAGGCCGTACAGTCTGCGGTGAACGACGCCCGCGCCGAAGGGGCTGACTTCGTGATCGTTCTGGCGCACCTCGGCAATGAGGCGGAAAGCTTCCCGTGGACTTATGCAGATGTCATTTCGCATACCACCGGCATCGACGCCTTCCTGGACGGGCACAGCCACGATACCGATCAGGTGATCATGAAAAACGCCGCGGGCGCGCTCGTTCCGCGTTCTGCCTGCGGGACAAAGCTGGAGAGCATCGGCTGGTGCAGCATCTCGCCCGACGGCAAGGTGGTCACGGGACTGTACAGCTGGAACCGTGAGGAGCCCGCGCCGACCGTGTTGGGCCTTGATAACGAACTGTCGCGCGCCGTCTCTGATGCGTTCGACGAGCTGGATGAAACGCTGAATACCGTCGTGGGCCGCACTGGCGCCACGTTGACGATCAATGATCCCACGGCCGTCGACAGCTCCGGAAAGCCGATCCGCATCGTGCGTCAGATGGAGACGAATCTGGGCGATCTCGTTGCGGACGCCTACCGTCAGCAGGCCGCAGCCGATATCGGCTTTATGAACGGCGGCGGCATCCGCACCGATATCCGGTCAGGCGACATCACGCTGAACGACCTTTACAGCGTTTTGCCCTTCGGCAACACACTGTGCATGGTCGAAGCGACCGGGCAGCAGATCCTTGACGCACTGGAGTGGGGCGCCCGCGCTGTACCCGGCGAGTCCGGCGCCTTCCTGCACGTTTCCGGTCTGAGCTATGAGATCGACACGACCGTCGATTCGACCTGTACGGAAAATGAGTACGGCATGTTCACCGGCGTCACGGGTGAGCGCAGGGTGAAGAACGTTCTGGTGGGTGGTGAGCCCATCGATCCCGACAGGACCTACACGCTCGCAGCGCACAACTATATGCTGCTGCAGCACGGCGACGGCTATACCATGTTCGACAGCGCACCGCTCCTGCTGGACGGCATCAAGCTCGACAACCAGCTGCTGATCGATTATATCGTCGACGTTCTGGGCGGCGTGATCGGCGAGGAGTACGCCGATCCATACGGTCAGGGGAGGATCACGTTCACGTCACACGATAATTGAACCCGCTTCGGAAACTTGGAAACGGCGGTCGCTTCGGCGATCGCCGTTCTTTTTCAAAGCGGTATTGACATAATGTCAATGTTCCTGTATAATACCAGTATTGACACTGTGTCAGGAACGACTGACAGAAAGGAACGCCCATGATCAAAGGGACACCGGAACTGATCGCGGAGCGCAGGGAAGCGATCATCAACGCCTGCGAGCAGCTGTATCAGACGATGAGCTTCAGGGAGATCACGCTGAAGGAGATCGGGACCGTCGTGCCGTTCTCCCGTCCGACAATCTACAATTATTTTCAGACGAAGGAGGAGATCTTCCTCGCGCTGTTCGAACGGGAGTACGATCGCTGGAACGTCGATCTGGAGATCATTCTGAACAGCGGGACGACGCTTGACGCCGACGCCCTTGCGGATGCGCTGGCCGGTTCGCTGGCGCGCAGGCTGCAGCTGCTCAAGCTGCTGAGCATGAACAACTACGACATGGAGGCCAACAGCCGCCAGGAGCTGCTGACGAGCTTCAAAACATCCTACGGCCGCTCCATGCGCCTCGTCCGCGAGATCCTGAAAAAGCATCGCCCGTCCATGAAGGACGAAGACGTTGACGGATTTCTGTACCTGTTTTTCCCGTTCATGTTCGGCATTTATCCTTATACTGCCGTCACTGAAAAGCAGCGCGACGCCATGTGTGAGGCGGGCGTCGATTATCGCTATCAATCGGTTTATGAGCTGACGTACAACTGCCTGACCCGCCTGCTGGGCCGCGAAGAAAAGGAGAACTGAACATGAAGCAATACCGCTGCGTCGATTTTCATGCCCATCCCGTCACAGACGCATTCCGCCGCGCGATGGATCAGCTGGGGATCGATGTGATCGCCGAGGACGGCTTCCCGCTGCCCACCTGGACCGCGGAGGACCACCTTTCGTTTATGGACGAGGCCGGGATCGACCTCGCCGTCCTGTCCGCGCCCGTTCCGCATCTCTTCAACGGCGACGCCGATCAGGCGCGGGCCGCCGTGCGCGCAGTCAACGAGGAAACAGCCGCCATCGTCCGGCAGCATCCCGACCGTTTCGATTTCGTCAGCCTCGCACCACTGCCGGATGTCGGAGGCGCCCTCGCAGAAACTGCCTACGCCATGGACATCCTGGGCGCCGCAGGCATGAAGGTCGCCACAAACATGGGCGGCGTCTACCTGAGAGACAAATCGATGGACCCCGTTCTGGAGGAATGGAACAGGCGCAAAGCTCTTGTCATCATCCATCCCTGCCGGGCGCGGCTGCGTCCGGAGAACGCCGTCACAGGCAGCGTGGCGGCGATCTACGAGTATCCTGCGGATACGACCCGCGCCGTGCTGAACATGATGGCAAACCGCGTGATGACACGTTTTCCGGACATCCGCTGGCTGGTGCCTCACTGCGGATCGTTCCTGCCCTATATGCTGCAGCGGTTCACCGGCGTCTCCGGCATCCTGGCATCCCTGGGCATGATGGAGACCGTCGACGTCAGGGCTGAGTTCGACCGTCTCTGGTTCGATATCTCGGGCGACCCGGAGCCTACGCATCTCGACATGCTCCGCATGACCGCCTCCGACGACCGCATCGTCTTCGGCACGGACTTCCCCCATTCGCCCGCGAAGGTGATCCTTGCCAAGAAAAAACACTTCGACGAAAACACGACCTATGACGGTATCCGGGCGCGGATCTATTCAGAGAACGCCGCCCGGCTGCTGATGAAATAAGGAGAGATGATATGAAATACACGAAACTCGGAAACTCCGACCTCACCGTGTCCCGCATCTGCATGGGCTGTATGGGCTTCGGCGATCCTGCCCGGGGCCAGCACAGCTGGACCATCGATGAGGCGCACACACGCGAGATCATCAGGCGCGGCCTGGAGCTGGGCGTCAACTTCTTCGACACCGCCATCGCGTACCAGAGCGGCACCAGCGAGCAGTACGTGGGCCGCGCCTTGCGCGACATGGCGAAGAGGGAAGACGTGGTGGTGGCCACCAAGTTCCTGCCCCGGACCCAGGACGAGATCGAGCGCGGCGTCACAGGCCAGAAGCACATCGAGACGATGATCGATACCAGCCTCCGCAACCTCGGCATAGACTACGTGGATCTGTATATCTACCATATGTGGGACTGGCAGACGCCCATCTATGACATTCTGGACGGTCTCAGCCGCGTGGTGAAGGCGGGCAAGGCACGATACGTCGGCATCTCCAACTGCTTTGCCTGGCAGCTGGCCAAGGCCAACGCGCTGGCCGAAAGGGAGAATTTCCCGCAGTTCGTTTCCGTGCAGGGCCACTACAACCTGATCTTCCGGGAGGAGGAGCGCGAGATGGCGCCCTACTGCGCGGAGGAGAACATCGCCATGACGCCCTACAGCGCGCTGGCCAGCGGCCGTCTGTCGCGCCTGCCCGGCGAAGGCGATACGAAGCGCGCCGCCGAGGACAGCTACGCCAGATTCAAGTATGACGCCACCGCCCAGCAGGACAGCGCGATCATCGCCCGAGTGGCCGAGCTGGCCGAAAAGCGCGGCGTCACGATGACCGAAGTGTCCCTGGCGTGGCTGCTGACAAAGGTCACGTCGCCTGTCGTCGGCGCGACAAAGCTCCGTCACATCGAAGGCGCGGCCAAGGCCGTCGACCTGGCGCTGACAGAGGAGGAATGCGCCTGGCTGGAGGAGCTTTACGTTCCCCATCCGCTGGCGGGCGTTATGGCGCAGAACAAGCCCGCCGCCGCAAAGGAAAAACACGTCTGGTCCACCGGAGACCAGCATATCGGAGAGGAGAAATAGAAAATGAGTGAAAAGATCGTACAGACTGCCGGCCGCGACGCCCTGGGCGAGTTCGCGCCCATGTTCGCCCACCTGAACGACGACGTACTGTTCGGCGAGGTGTGGAATGAGGACGCCATTGACGTCAAGACGAAGTGCATCGTCACTGTCGTGTCGCTGATGGCCTCCGGCATCACCGATTCGTCTCTGACGTATCACCTGCAGAACGCCAAAGCGCACGGCGTGACCCGGAAGGAGATCGCCGCCATTATCACCCATGCCACCATGTACGTGGGCTGGCCCAAGGGATGGGCTGTGTTCCGTCTGGCGAAGGACGTCTGGGGCGAGTAAGCCATGAGAAAGCACCTGCTGACAGCGCTGCTCGTCTGCCTGCTCTGCATGGTGACGGAAGTCAGTGCGCAGGCGTCCGGGTTCACGCTTTCGGAACGGACGGCAGAAACGATCACGCTGACATACGACGGCGACGCGCTGCTCGCCGCCGCTGCCTACAGCGAAGACGGGCGTATGCTCGAGACCGTCACGTCGCAGCATACCGTCACAGTCCCGTGCGGTGAAGGGTATGTGCGGGCATTCGCCCTGGACCCTGTGACATACGCTCCGCTCTCTCCGGCCTGGGACTCCCGGGAGGCGGAGGGGAAGAAAGTCCTCGTCGCCTGCTTCTCTTATACCGGTTCCACCATGAAGATCGCCGGACACATCGCAAGCGCTCTTGATGCCGATCTTTTCCGCATCACCGCGGCAGAGCCCTACACGGACGATATTCTCAACTACTATGACCCGTCCACCCGCGCATATATCGAGCGGTACGACGATTCAGCCCGCCCCGCCATCGCAGGCGAGCTTCCGACCTTGGACGATTACGACGTCATTTTCGTCGGCTATCCCATCTGGTACGGCCGGGCGCCGAAGATCATCCGGACGTTCCTGGAGAGCGGCAGCTTTTCGAGCAAGACCGTGATCCCGTTCTGTACCTCCGGCAGCAGCTCGATCGACAATAACGAGCTTCGCGCCTCTGCGCCGGACGCCCTGTGGCGCAGCGGCAGACGCTTCAGCGGCGGCGCCTCACGCGAGACCGTCGTCAGCTGGCTCGACAGCTTTGATTTAGAATAAGAGACATCGGGAGGACTAACAATGAACAAATCGAACACCGTCAGAAGGCTCGTGGACGTGTGCATGACCGTCCTCCTGCTGTGCCTGATGGCCTATCAGGTCACTGGCGAAACGCTGCACGAATGGATCGGCATCGGGATGACAGCGCTGCTGATCCTCCACCATATCCTCAATATCAGGTGGTATTCCGCATTGTCCAAGGGGCGGTATACCGTTTACCGCACGATTATGACGGCCGTGAACATGCTTCTGCTGGCAGCCATCGCGCTGACGGCGCTGTGCGGCATGGCCATCAGCGGCCACGCGGTGCCGTTCCTCTACGGCATGCTGCCCGTGTCCTTCGCCCGGCAGTTCCATCTGGCCATGTCCTACTGGTCGTTTATCCTGATGGGCGTCCATCTGGGTCTCCACGTCCCGACCATGGCGGCCGGGTTCCGCTGGAGCGGGACGGTGAAAACGGCCCTTGCCGTGTGCGCCGCCGCTGTTGCTGGCGTCGGATTCTTCTTGTTTGCAAAAAGCGGTATTTCGGATTATATCTTTTTCCGTTCGCCCTTCGCGTTTTTGGATTACGACAAGTCAGCGATCATCGTCTTTGCGGAAAACGCCGCAATGCTCGTCGCCTTCGCGTTTCTCGGCGGCGCATGCGCGTCGCTCCTGCGAGGGCGCAGGAAGGTCCTGCCGGTCATTTTGACGGTCATGGCCGCGTCGATCTGCGCCGGACTGCTGTTTCTGACGACCGAGAAGCCCGAGTCTGACGCATGGGCAGAGCCCGCCGGGCAGGAAGAAAGCTCTGAACCAGTACAGAATGAGCCGGAACCCAAAGCGCAGGCGTCAACCTTCGACCATCTGGACGACGGCTTTATACTGCTGGAGGGCGGCACATTCCTCATGGGCAGCCCGGAAACCGAAAACTGGCGCATCGACGACGAGGCGCAGCGTGAGGTCACGCTCTCGCCCTTCTACATCGATCCCTATGAGACGACGCAGAAGGACTACGAACGACTCATGGGCGAAAGCCCCGGCTCGTTCACCGGCGAGGACCTGCCTGTGGAGAGCATTTCGTGGCTCGACGCTGTTCGATATGCCAACGCCCGAAGCGCTGATGCCGGCCTGACGCCTGCTTACGCCGTTGAGGGCGACGATGTCACCTGGAACCGCAGCGCTGACGGCTACCGTCTCCCCACGGAGGCTGAGTGGGAATACGCCTGCCGCGCCGGGACGATCACGCCGTTCAACACGGAGAAGTCTCTCGACGCGGAGGAGGCCAATTTCTACGGCCATTATCCCTATGAGATCGAGGAGAACTACTTCAACAGCTCCGTGCTGGAGGCTCGCCCCGGCCAATACCGACAGACCACCGTCCCCGTCGGCAGCTTTTATGAAAGCAGGTGGGGCCTTTACGACATGCACGGCAACGTCAACGAGTGGTGCTGGGACTGGTACGGCGCCTACGATCCCAACGACGTGACCGACCCCGTCGGCGCGGAAGAGGGCACCCGTCACGTCTATCGCGGCGGCGGGTGGAACGACTTTGCAAAAAATATGCGCAGCGCCTATCGCGCCGCCGGACAGCCAGACCTGAAATCAGCCAACCTCGGTGTACGCCTCGTGCGCAGCGCCTCGCCGCTTGATCAGACCGTCACCGCTTTGGGGCTCACGCGCCGCGAAACGAACGGCGGCAAGACGCTGATCGCCTTTTTCTCCTGGGGCGGCAACACCCGCGGCGTCGCCCGCGAGATCCGGAAGCAGACGGGTGCCGATCTGTTCGAGATCACCCTCAAGGAGCCCTATTCCTCCGATTACAACACGGTGCTGATGCAGGCGCAGGAGGATCAGCACCGTCAGTCGCGGCCGGGGATCAACAATCTGCCTGAGAGCCTCGACGAATATGACGTGATCCTGCTGGGCTACCCCAACTGGTGGGCGTCGATCCCCATGCCAATCGCGTCGTTCCTGGAGCATTACGACCTTTCCGGCAAGACGATCGTGCCCTTCTGTTCCCACGGCGGCGGTCGTTTCGGCCAGAGCCTCACCGCCATCGCCAAGCTGGAGCCCGACGCCGTGATAGGCGAGGGCCTGTCGGTCCATTACTCCGGCGGTTCCGCGCTTCCGGACAACATCGCCGCCTGGCTGGAGAGAAACAGTATTACGAAACAATAGAGGATGTCTGCTCATAAAAAGAGCCGCCCATTGGGCGGCTCTTTTCGACTGTCATTGTATCAGCGTGAGCGTGATCGTTTCGCTTGTCACTGTGTTGCCGTATTTGTCCGTGATCACGCAGTACAGCTCGCGGCCCGATTTTTCAGGAACCATTTTGACGGAATAGACGCTCTTTTTGATGCTGCTCTTCCAGAAGCGCTTTTCGCCGGGATCGCGGCCGTACCAGCGGAAGGTCAGCTCTTCTCCCTCAGCCTGCACGGCAGCGACGGCTATTTCGTTCTCGCGCACCGCGCAGCTTTCCGGCTGGGATGCGATCTTCAGCGCGTAATCGTCCGGGACTGACATCTGCAGCGCCGCCGTATCTGAGACGGCCTTTTTTCCGTATGCGTCCGTGACAACACAGTAGACCTCGCGCCCCGACTTGGCAGGCACCATTGTGACAGAATAGGTATCGCTTTTGAGGCTGCTTTTGCCGAACTTCTCTGCGCCCGGATCACGCAGATACCACTGGTACGTCAGTCCGGTCCCGGTCGCCTCGATGCTCGTGGAAGCCATCTCGCCCGCATCGACGAAGACGTCCCGAGGCTGGACGGTGATAGCGGGCGGCGTGTAATCATCAGGATAGTCATAGCCGATAGTGATCGTGTCGCTTTGCACGACGCTGCCGTATTTGTCCGTGACGACGCAGTACAGCAGGCGGCCGTCGCGGGCATTCGTCATCGTGACGCTGTAGCTGTTCTTTTTGATGCTGCTGAGGGACCAGTTCTCGCTGCCCGCGTTTTTCAGATACCACTGATACGTCAGTCCGGCGCCTTCGGCCTCCAGACGGACGACGACCGGTTCGCCGGGCAGGGCATAAGCGCTCTCCGGCTGGGTTGTGATGCCGAAGCGATAGTCCTCCGGGATCATGAGGCCCAGTGTCACCGTTTCCGTCTGAACGGCGTTGCCGTATTTGTCGGTGACGACGCAGTAAAGCTCGCGTCCGGCGCGTGCCATATTCATCGTGACGGAATAGATGTCGCTTTTGATGCTGCTCTTCCAAAAGAGTTTTTCACCGGGATTGCGCCCGTACCACTGGTAACGCAGCTCCTCGCCGCTTGCCTCGACTGAAACGGAGACGCGCTCACCGACGTCGGCCTGCGCATCCTCGGGCTGACGGACGATGGCGAGGTGCATCCGCACCAGATCGCCGTTTTCATCCATGGCGAAAACGGGATTGTTCTCCGCTACGGAGAGCGTGAAGGGATGATCGGTGCCTGCGCGGTCGGCGCGGAGGCGGTTCAGCATCGCCAGCTGATCGTCGGAGATGGAAACGAGGCTCGCGGGGACGTTGACCCCGGCACAATTGGACAGCAGATTATCCACCGTGCTGCTGCCCTCCGCCCACATCGCTTCCATATCCCAATGGGTGACGCCTTCGGGCAGGACCAGCGGCTGCGCATAGCGCGCCGGGACTGCCACCAGATGCGTGCCGTCCTTGCTGTAGATCACGCCGTCCCTGGCAGTATAGCGCGGGTTCGTCTCCTTGACGTCGTATTCCGTGACGCCTGTATAGCAGTAGATCGCAATGGAGAGATTCGTTCCGGGGTTCAGGTTCCCGATGTCGTCCTCGACGATGTAGCGCTCGTCATAGACCGGGACGTAGACGATCTCGTAGGAGTCGGGCAGGATCAGCCTGTGAACATTGTAGTTGCGCGAGAAGCTCAGCTCACCGAGGAAAGTGACGCCCTCGGGGATCATGTACGTGTCGTTTTCAAACACCTTCCCACGGGGCACGGCGAGCATTTCCGTCCCGTCGGCAGAGTAGAGGATGCCGTCGATGGCCTGATAATACGCGTTGCCCTCGGCCACCTTGAACTCTTTGAAATCGTCGTTGGAGAAATCGTAGATCGTGTGCGCGTAACCGATCTTTTTCACGCCGGCCGGGATCGTGAAGATCTCACCGGTGACCTTCGTGGCATGGTTGAGGAATCCCGCGCTCATGACGGCCAGCGAGTCGGGGAGAAGGATCTCCTTCGCCCGGCACATCTGGAAGCACCATCCGGTGTTGCGCACGTTGGACAGGTCCCAGTTGCGCAGATCGATACGCTGCGGTCCGCCGTTGCTGTAGCCGTAGCCCACGCGCTCGAAGGCGAAGTACATATCCAGTACGTTCCCGGTGTCCCAGTTTTCATAACCGGTCAGTGTTTTGAGCTTGCTGCACTCGGCGAAGATGCCTCGGATCGTTGTGACGGCGGATGTGTCAAAGGAACTGACGTCCAGCGACTGCAGCGAGGAGCACTGATAGAAGATCAGGCCCATATCGGTCACGCCGGTCGTGTTGGTCTCCGACAGGTCGATCTCCGTCAGGGCCGCGCATCCCCGGAAGAGGTTCCGCATGGAATCATTCTGAAAGCGAATGCCGCCGCAGAGCCTGACGCTTTTGATCGCTTCGTTGCCGCGGAAGATCGTCCCCGAAGCGACGACCGTCTCGTATTCTTTGCCGTCCAGAGCGAAGGACCCCGGAACGACCACCGACGTCCCGCTGCCGTTATACGACGTCAGCAGGACGGTCCCCGCCTCCTCGTCGAGCGCAAAGGCAAAGTCCGCAAGCGGCGTCATCGCTTCCGCGGCGCGGGCGCCCGGCGTCAAGCAGATCAGCGCCAGAAGCAGCGCAGGGAGCGCTGTGAGAAATCGTCTCCGCCTCATGATCATCTATCCTCCCTGTAAAGTTTGTATGTTCATAGGATAGCACATCCGCACCGATCTCCGCAAGGCCGCGCCGGAAAAACACGGGACCCTTGATTTATTCCCAAATCATACTATAATGAAAACGTATATCTGTACCTGCTGCGGACACCGGGAAACCGTTTCGCGCACTTTGATGCAGGCTGACGGGGAATAGAGCGCCGGAGGCTGCCTCAAGATAGTTTTTCAGAAAGAAGGTCAAGACCGTGAAGAAGAGATTCCGGATAACATTCAATGCGCCAGTGACGCTTTGCTTTGTCTTTTTATGCTTTGCGGCAACACTTCTGGGGCAGCTCACGAACGGCAAAACCGACAGGCTGCTGTTCATGACGTACCATTCGTCCCTGCGCTCGCCGATGACGTATATCCGTTTTTTCACCCACGTCCTCGGGCACAGCGGATGGCAGCACTTCATCAGCAACGCCTCGTATTTGCTGCTTCTCGGCCCCATGCTGGAGGAGAAGCACAGCTCGGCAAGACTGCTGGAGGTGATCCTGACAGCGGCGTTCGTCACGGCCGTCGTCAACTACATCCTCTTTCCGCACATCGCGTTGTGCGGCGCCAGCGGCGTCGTGTTCGCCTTCATCATGCTGACGTCTTTTACCGGCTTCAGGGACGGGGAGATCCCGGTCACGTTCCTTCTTGTGGCGGTGATCTTCATCGGTCAGCAGGTATTCGAGGGGCTCATGGTTCGGGACAACATCTCGAATCTGTCCCATATCGTCGGCGGCGTCGTCGGCTCGGTCCTCGGGTACAGTCTGAACCGCCGGTCGTGACCACATTACAGAACAGGAGGCACACCATGGATTATATCAGAGTCACAAAAGAAAACCTGGCAAAGGAGCACATCTGCTGCGCCATATCGAACGACAAGGATGCGCAGGTGATCTCCAAGAAATCATGGCTGGAGGAGCGCTTCGACGAAGGGCTCGTGTTTCTGAAAAGCACGGAACGCGGCAAATGCTTCATCGAATACATCCCCGCCGAGAACGCCTGGAACCCGATCGACGCGGAAGGGTATATGTATATCGACTGCCTGTGGGTCTCCGGTTCCCTCAAGGGTCATGGCTACTCGAACGATCTGCTGAACGCCTGCATCGAGGACAGCAGGGAAAAGGGCAAAAGGGGCCTTTGCATTCTGAGCGCCGCGAAGAAAAAGCCGTTTCTTGCCGATCCGAAATACCTCAGTCATAAAGGCTTTTCGGTCTGCGACGAGGCCGACAACGGGATCCAGCTCTGGTATCTCCCGTTTTCACACGAGGCGATCAAGCCTCAGTTCAGCGCCTGTGCCAGACATCCTCACGTCGACGAGGACGGCTACGTCCTTTACTACACGAACCAGTGTCCGTTCAACGCCAAATACGTCCCGATCCTCGAGCAGACCGCGCGGGCGCACAGCATCCCGTTCCATGCGATCCGGCTCGACAGCAGGGAAGACGCCCGGCGCGCGCCGACGCCGATAACGACGTACGCGCTGTTTCTGAACGGAGATTATCTGACAAACGAGCAAATGAACGACACAAAGTTTTTGAAGCTGGTGCAACAGCACCGGTAACGGAGGACAAAAATATGAAGCTGATCATGCTCGGCACCGGGCACGCGATGGTCACGGAGTGCTACAACACCTGTTTTCTGATGGAGGACGACGGCCGCCTGCTGCTGGTGGACGGCGGCGGAGGCAGCGGCCTTTTGCGTCAGGTGAGTCATGCGGGGTACGACTGCAAGGATATCCATCACATTTTTGTGACGCACAAGCACCTCGACCATCTTCTTGGCGTCGTCTGGATGCTGCGGATCATCTGCCAGTCCATGGCCCGCGGAACGTATGAGGGCGAAGCGTATATCTATTCCCATCATGAGGTCCTCGCGCTGCTGCGAAGCATGGCGGTGGGCCTTCTGGATGAAAAATCAGCTGCCTGCATCGACCATGGGCTTCATTTCGTCGAGGTCAAAGACGGAGAGACGCTCGATATCATCGGTCATCCCGTCACGTTTTTCGATATCCGGTCCACCAAGGCAAAGCAGTTCGGTTTCTGCATGGAGCTCGGCAGTGGCAAAAAACTGACCTGCTGCGGTGACGAGCCGTTGTCTGCCGCGCTGGAGCATTACGCCGCGGGGTGTGAATGGCTGCTGCACGAGGCGTTTTGTCTGCACGCGGAGGCTGACGTATATAAGCCCTATGCGAAGCATCACTCCACGGTCATGGACGCCTGTCAGCTGGCCGAACGGCTGGGCGCGCGGAATCTGCTCCTTTATCACACGGAGGATCGGAATCTGCTGCGCCGCAGGGAGCTGTATGTAAACGAGGGGTCGCAGTATTTTCACGGAACCCTTTTCGTCCCCGACGATCTGGACGTCATTCAGCTTTGAACGGTCCCGAAATAAACTCCGCGATCGCCCAAATAAAATACAAATAGCTCTTGTATATAACGATTATTTATTGTATAATACTGGAGCAGCCTTGTGTTATTTATTTGGCAAGGCAAGAGAAAGGAGTTCCTATGGATCTGAAGTTGAAGGACAAGGTCGTCCTTGTCACCGGCGGTACCGGCGGTATCGGCACCGCGATCGTCAAAGCATTTCTGGGCGAAGGCGCGAAGGTCGCTTTCTCCTCCACCAGCCAGAAGAAGATCGATGATCTGCTGCCCACGCTGAACGCTGCCGAGGGTCAGGTCGCCGGTTTCGTGGCCGACATGAACAAGGAAGAGGACATCAAGAACTTCGTCGAGGCCGCCAAGGCTCATTTCGGCACCCTGGACGTCATCATCCCCAATGCCGGTTACGAGGGCAAGGCCCATCCTGTGCAGGATATGACGCTGGAGCTGTTTGAGCAGACCTATATGCTCAACGTCTTCGCCGTCATGCTGACGCTGAAGTATGCTGCTCCCACCCTGATCGAGAAGCAGTCCGGTTCCGTGGTCGTCGTGGCCTCCGCCGCCGCTTACGAGCCCACTGCCGGCAACAGCGCTTACGTTTCCTCCAAGTACGCCGTGGCCGGTCTGACCAAGTGCGTCGCCATGGAGCTTGGCCCTGTGGGCGTCCATGTCAACTATATCTGCCCGGGTCCCGTCGATACCCCGATGATGCTCCGCATCGAGAAGGATTTCTTCGGTGACACCATGACCCACGAGGAAGCCATGGCCATGCTGGCCGGCACCTACGCGATGGACAAGCGCTACGCCAAGCCCGAGGAAGTCGCCAACGCCGCTCTGTATCTGGCCTCCGAGGTCTCTGCTCATACCGCCGGTATGGGTATGCATGTGGACTCCAAGGTCTCTCCTGTGTCCTAAAACAGAAATCAGCTTTTGCCGGAAGGGCTTGCCCTTCCGGCTCTTTTCTTATGATCCGGATCGTGTTATAATCAATGAAAATGATACAATATGAATCGTAGGAACAGGAGGAGACTATGCTATACAAACGCTTTGGTGACACGGTAATCGTCCGCATGGACGTGGGCGAGGAGATCACGGCACAGACGAAGAAGGTGGCGGAGCTGGAGCACATCCGTCTGGCGTCTGTCAGTGCCCTTGGCGCCGTGACGGATTTCACCGTCGGCGTCTTCAAGATGGATGAGAAGAAGTTTTACGGCAACCGCTTTCAGGGCGCTTTCGAGATCGTCTCCCTGACCGGCACGATCACGACGATGAACGGCGAGGTGTACACACACCTGCATCTCAGCGCAGGCGACGACCACGGCCACGTCTTCGGCGGCCATCTGAACGAAGGCGTCGTGGGTCCCGTGTGCGAGATGGTCATCCGCGTCCTCGACGGCGAGGTGAACCGTGTCTTCGACGATACCCGCGGGATCAATGTGTTCGATTTCTGATCTTTTTCAAGCATCAAAAAGCCGCCCGTCAGGGCGGCTTTTGCGTTATACCTTTGCGATGATCGAGTGGAAGGGAATGCCGAAGCGTTTGTTCAGCTCCTCCGTCAACCCCTTCGGGATCGTGCGCGGTTCGATGACGTCGATCTCGAAGCAGGCGAAGCCGCAGTCAGCTTCGTACATCAGCTTGTCGAGCGTCGTCGCGCCGCCGCAGCAGGGAACAGTGACGTCAAGCGAGTCAAACCCGTATTCGCCGTACTGCGAGTCCATCAGGCAGGCCCAGTCCTCGCTGTCCAGCTCAGCGCCGCACAGCGGGCAGACGACGCGCTCCAGACTGTCGCCGCAGTCGATGAACTGCGGCAGCGGGCTGAGACCGTCGTCCACTTCGCGATCCGGGAACAGGGAGACGATGTGATCGACAATCCTTGCGCAGGTGACCTCATCAGGCGCGAGGAACGGGTCCGCGGGGAACAGCTTGAGGATCTTCATCGGATGTCCATCTGGCACATGGCCATGGCCTTCAGCGCGTTTTCGTGGCTTTCCGGTGTGACGCCGGCACAGCAGGCGCTTTCAATGGCGATCCGCGCTTCCGGGAACCAGGCCTTGAGGATCATGGCGTTGGAAATAACGCAGATATCCGTGCAAAGACCCAGCAGCGTGATGTCAAGCTCTTCGCCATTACAGCGCTCTTTGATCAGGGCCGGAAGCTCCGTCGAGCCGAAGGAAGGCTTCTCGACTACCGTGCAGGGCAGCGTATCGGCCAGCGCTTTGACCGGCGCGGCCAGCTGCCAGCCGTCGGTCCCCTTGACACAGTGGACCACAGGCAGCTTACGCCCCTCGGAGGTGTTCAGATAATCTTCCGTATGAGTATCGAGGGTGAAATACAGTTCGCCGTCGAAGCCTTTGATGTATTCGACCGCGCGGGGGAGCATTTCCACCGCCTCGGCGGTGCCGAGAGCGCCGTCTACGAAATCCTTCTGCAGATCGACGGCCACAAGGATCTTTTTCATTGTTGTTCCTCCGTTTCAGTTTGACGGGTGATCTTTTTGATGCTCTTTTCCGCCTTGGCCCGCGGGATCAGAAACTCACGCCCGCAGCCGGTGCAGCGCAGACGGAAATCCATCCCCACGCGCAGGACGGCGAAATCGTGCGTCCCGCAGGGATGGGGCTTTTTCATTGTGAGTGTATCGCCGACTTTGACGTCCATAAAGCACCTCCGTGATCCTTCTGAGGGTATTGTATCACATTCCGTCGAAAAAACAAGCGTCATACCCTTACGCGCGGCGGAATAGATTGTAGAAGATCAAGGGAGGTGGATCGAATGCCACAGGGGAAATACCTGCCGGAGGGTATGCTGCTGGAAACGGAGCGGAACCGGAGAACACTGGCGGACCGGGAAGGGCTTCGGCAGGCGATGAAGGAGGGCACGATCGTCGAGGCGCTGGCATCGTCCAGCGGTGCGGACCGCGGACTAATGGTCGATCTGAATGGCCTGGAAGGCATTATTCCGCGGGAGGAGACAGCCGTGGGGATCGTCAGCGGCCGCACGCGGGAGGTCGCCGTGATGACGCGCGTCGGGAGACCGGTCTGCTTCAAGGTCATTGGAGAGAGCGAGCACGGCTTCACGCTTTCGAGGCGCGCGGCGCAGAGGGAAGCGACGGAATACTTGATGCATCATCTGTGCCCCGGCGATATCATGCGCTGCTCCGTGACGCGACTGGAGCGGTTCGGCGCGTTCGTCGATATGGGCTGCGGACTGCCGTCACTGATCGGCCTGGAGAATATCTCCGCCTCACGCATCCATCACCCGCGGGAGCGGTTTTATCCCGGACAGTATATCCGTGCCGCAGTATCGGAGATCGACCGCGACGACGCGCGGGTCACACTGACACATAAGGAATTGCTCGGCACCTGGGAGCAGAATGCATCGCGGTTTGAGCCGGGACAGACGATCGTCGGCGTCGTGCGCGGCGTAGAGGAGTACGGCATTTTCGTAGAGCTGACGCCCAATCTGACGGGCCTTGCGGAGCCGCGGGAGGGACTGAGTCCCGGCGACTGCGTTTCGGTCTTCATCAAATCGATCCTGCCTGACCGCATGAAAATCAAGCTGACGGTGATCGACAAGCTGGCGCGGAGAGGACCCGGATATATCTCTGATGCCGATTATCTGTTTGAAGGCGATAGGATCGGACGTTGGCAGTATTCACCGACATGCTGTAAAGTGAAAAGCATTTACACAGATTTCATATAAAAAACAGCGCCGCTGATGATTCAGCGGCGCTTTCTGATCTCGTGCTTACAGCGATTTCAACCGGCGGATCGCGTCTTCCGGATCGGCGGCGCCGAATACGGCGGAGCCGGCGACGAGGATATCCGTTCCGGCCGCAACGATCTCCGGGGCGTTTTTCAGATTGACGCCCCCGTCGATCTCGATGAGACAGTCAAGGCCAAGCCGATCGATCTCCCGGCGCAGTGCGCGCACCTTATCCAGCGAAGCGGGCATGAAGCTCTGGCCGCCGAAGCCGGGCTCCACTGACATGACGAGCACCATGTCCAGGGTCGGCAGATAGGGGAAAAGCACTTCGGCAGGCGTGGCGGGCTTGATGGTCAGCGCGGCTTTTTTGCCGCGCGACTTGACGCGGGCGATCATCGCTTCCATATCGCCCTCTGCCTCCAGATGGATGTTGATCAGGTCGGCGCCCGCGTCCATGAAGGCGTCGATGTACTTCTCGGGCTGTGAGATCATCAGATGGACGTCCAGAAAACCGTCCGACG
>SVKN01000010.1 GCA_015068445.1 Oscillospiraceae bacterium
GCATCGAGGGCTTCCGCATGATGAGCTACACGGGCCGCGCCATGACCTCCGGCGGGCTGATCTCCGGGAGCATCGGCCGGGTGCTGGCGGCGGCGCTGTCGCCTGCGGGCGGCGCGATCCTGTGTCTCGGCCTGCTGCTGGTGTGCTCCTTCGCGGCGGCCAGCATCAGCCCCACGGCGCTGCTCAAGCGGCTGACGCCCGCCCCCGAGGAGGACGATCCCGCGCCCCTGCCCGCCAAAAACAAGCGCGTCAAGGAGATGAGCGGCGTGCTGGTGGAGTTCCCCGCCGAGGAGAAAAAGCCCGCGAAGCCCGCGGCGAAGAACGTCCCCACCACCCCGGACCATCCGTTCAGGGGCGTTTTCGTCGACTTTTTCAGCAAGGACAAGCCCGAGACGCCCGAGAAGAAGCCCGTGAAGAAAAAGACGCGCAAGGACCCCACGGACCCCGTGACGCCCACGTTCACCGTGGAGGACGTCCCGCCCTTCGACCCCCAGGAGCCCTTCTCGCCGGAGGCGTATGACATCGACAAGATCACCGAGGAGTTCCGCAATGTGGACCCGCTGCCCGACGACGGCACGGACCCCATCGCCCCCTGGGAGGATCTTTACACGTCCAAAGACGACGACAAGGACCCCGCCATGCGCGTGGCCCTCAGCGGCACGGAGTTCGACATCTTCACCGAGGACAACCCGCCCCCGGCGGAGCTGAGCCTTGACGAAAAGCGTCAGGCCGCGGGCGAGGCCCACGAGAAGGCCGCCGAGGAGCACGACGTCAGCGGCATCATCGAAAATGCCGCCGCCAAGCAGGAGACGGGCAAATACATCTACCCGCCCCTGTCGCTGCTGGCCCCCGGCGACCCCGGCATGGGCGCCGACCACGAGAGCATCGTCCGCTGCGCCGAGCGGCTTGTCGACACGCTGCGCAGCTTCAACATCGAATCGACCATCGTCAACGTGACGAAGGGCCCCACGGTCACGCGGTATGAGCTGCAGCTCCAGCGCGGCATCAAGTTCGCCCGCGTCACGTCATTGGCGGACGACATCGCCCTGGCGCTGGGCGCGGCGTCGGTCCGCATCGCCCCCATCCCCGCCAACAATTCCGTGGGCATCGAGGTGCCCAACGATATCCAGGAGGTCGTCAGCCTGCGGGACATCCTGCAGAACAAGGCGTTCTCCTCCGCCAAGAGCAAGCTGGCCTTCGCCGTGGGCAAGGACATCGCCGGCCAGTGCATCGTGGGCGACATCGCCAAGATGCCCCATATGCTCATCGCCGGCACCACGGGCTCCGGCAAGTCCGTGTGCATCAACTCCATCATCATCAGCCTGATCTACAAGTCCTCCCCGCAGGAGGTCAAGCTGATCATGGTCGACCCGAAGATGATCGAGCTGGGCATGTACAACGGCGTGCCGCACCTGCTGATCCCCGTGGTCACCGACCCGAAGAAGGCCGCCGGGGCCCTGAACTGGGCCGTGGGCGAGATGATGCGGCGGTACAAGCTGCTCAGTGAGCTGAACGTCCGCAATCTGGAGGCGTACAACGAGGAGATCAAGCGCCGGGGCGAGGGCGAGACGCTGCCCCAGATCGTCATCATCATCGACGAGCTGGCCGACCTGATGTTCGTGGCCGCCCGGGAGGTGGAGGAGTCCATCGCGCGCATCGCGCAGATGGCCCGCGCCGCCGGGATGCACCTGGTCATCGCTACCCAGCGCCCCTCCGCCGACGTCATCACGGGCCTGATGAAGGCCAATATCCCCTCCCGCATCGCCTTTGCCGTGGCCAGCCAGATCGAGTCCCGCATCATCCTGGACCAGAACGGCGCGGAGAAGCTCATCGGCCGCGGCGACATGCTGTACAATCCTCTGGGCGCGGGCAAGCCCCTGCGCGTGCAGGGCTGCTTCATCAGCTCCAAGGAGGTGGAGTCGGTGATCGATTTCGTCAAGACCACCGGCGCGCCAGAGTACGACCAGAAGATCCTCGACCACATCGAGCGCCAGGCCGAAAAGGGCAATGACAACGGCGGCTCCGGCCGTGACGACGACGATGAGGAAGCCGACGATCCCATGCTGATCGACGCCATTTCCGTCGTCGTGGACCGCGGCGAGGCCTCCACGTCCCTGCTCCAGCGCCGGCTCAAGCTGGGCTACGCCCGCGCCGCGCGGCTGGTGGACATCATGGAGGAGCGCGGCATCGTCGGCCCCTTCGAGGGCAGCAAGCCCCGCTCCGTGCTGATCACCAAGGACCAGTGGGCGGAGATGAAGCTCCGCATGACGGAGTAGCGCAAAAACGTCTATTTTAAACAAACGGAGGATACAGAGCATGAACGATTTCATCAAGGTCTCTCCCGACGAGCTGCCGGGAAACGCCATCCGCATGTTCAACAAGGGCTGGGCGCTGCTGACGGCGGGCGACCGGGAGAAGTGGAACACCATGACCATCTCCTGGGGTCAGCTGGGCGAGCTGTGGACGCTGCCGGTGTGCACGGTGTTCGTGCGCCCCGCGCGGTACACCTACAGCTTCATGGAGCGCAGCGACAGCTACACGGTCTGCCTGTTTGACGAGGGCGCGTACCGCAGGGAACTGGGCGTGCTGGGCAGCGAGTCCGGCCGCGACATCGACAAGATGAGCGGCTGCGGCCTGACGCCCGTGGCGCTGGACGGCGGCCTGACGGCGTTCCGCGAGGCGCGGATCGTCCTCGTGATCGACAAGCTGTACGACCACCAGTTCGACCCCAAACAGATGCCCGAGGACATCATGAAGACCGCGAAGCCCTTCAACTACAGCGGCGTCGCCGACGACGACCTGCACCGCCTGTACATCGGCAAGATCCGCGAAGCGTATCTGAGAAAGTAAGAAGCAAGAATGAAAAAAGCCGCCTTTCGGCGGCTTTTTTTGCGTGTCGACAAACGCGGCACGCTTCGGGGGAAGACCGCTTCGCTGGGTCTTCCTCCGAGATTCCTCGCGCTGATCGCCTTCGGCTTCGCCTCAGTTGGTCGGCGCGAGCGCTCGCTTTGCTCGCTTTTAAGGAGTTTTTTGGCGGCACATGTCCGCCAAAAAACGATTCCATACGGATCGTTTACGCACGCAATGCAAAAAGACTATGTCTACGGGCTGAAAAAGCCGCCTTTCGGCGGCTTTTTCTCACCCGTCCAGGCCTCTGGCCTGACGGTCCATGTTTTCGATGACGATGTCGTGGAGCTCGCCGAGGCCGGCGCAGTACTCCAGGACCATCCAGGGGGTGTTGGTGTGGAAGTGGACCTTGATCAGCTCGTCGTCGCCGGCGACGATGAGGCTGTCGCCCTCGATGGTGGCGGTGATGTAATCGCTGATGGCGTCCTCGTCCAGTCCCTCGCCCTCGATGAGGAGCTGGGTATCAAAAATGAACTCTACGGGGTCCATGCTCGTTCCTCCTTCAGTCCTGCTGTTCGGCAGGCTTTTTCTTTTTCTTCTTGCGGTAGCGGTCCTCTTCGCTGAAGATGCAGCCGCAGTACTTCTGCATATACAGCTCCAGCGCCCGGGCGCGGTCCTGGCCCTCGCGGAACCAGGGGCGGAAGTCCTCCGGCAGGAACCGGACGCCGTATTTCTCCGCCATCTCATGGCCGATCTCCAGCATCATCTCCCGGTTCTGATAGGGGCTGTAGAGGAGCGTGGTGCAGAAGCTGTCGAAGCCGCGCGCGGCGGCCTCCCGGGCGGTGCGCTCCAGACGGGAGGTGTAGCAGAACCGGCAGCGGTGGTCGATGTCGTCCGCCACGTTCGTGACGAACTGGCGCAGGCCGTAGTCGTCCTCGACGATCAGCGGCAGGTCGATGGACGCGGCGTAGCCCTTCATGGCCTCCCGGCGGGAGCGGTACTCGGTGAAGGGGTGGATGTTGATGTTGTACCAGAAGGCCACGGGCTCGATGCCCTTCTCGCGCAGCTTCTCCACCGACATGATGGAGCAGGGCGCGCAGCAGACGTGAAGCAGCGTGTTCATCCTGTCCTCCTCTTCGCAGATGCATCGCATCTGCTGTCTGATCGTTTTTTGGGCGGACATGTGCCGACCGAAAAACACCTTTCGGTCCGCAAACGTGCGCGCATCGCGCGTGCGCTGCAGCGGACCGACCCGAGCGGGCAGACGCACACCTCTGCCCGCGAGCCCTTCCTATGGTGAAAAACAGCAGATTTTCACCATGCGCCGGAGGCGCTGTTTATTTGTGGAAGAGCCTGTTCACCTGATACCGCGGCTCGCACGTCAGGTTGATGCCCAGGCGGCGGTAGATGTCCTCGTCCACGGAGGACAGCAGGACCGTGGAGTGGGCCTCGCAGCCGCGGAGGTCGGACAGGCGGCGGAAGGCGCGCTCGGCTGTCTTGTCGGTGGCGGCGCTGACGCTGAGGGCGATCAGCACCTCATCGGAGTGCAGGCGCGGGTTCTTGCCGCCCAGCAGGTCCACCTTCAGGCGCTGGATGGGCTCGATGGCGGCGGCGGAGATCATATGCACGGGGCGGGCCAAGCCCTCCATGACCTTGACGGCGTTCAGCAGCGCCGCGGAAGCCGGACCCATGAGCTCGCCGGTCTTGCCCGTGACGATGCGCCCGTCGTGGAGCTGGATGGCCATGGCGGGGCCGTCCTCCTGACGCTCGCGCTCCAGCGCGGCCATGATCACGGGACGGGAGTAGATCGTGATGCCCTTCTCCTGCATCAGCAGCTCGATGCGGTTGACGATGCTCTCGTCGATGAGGCCCTTGGCCATGTCGGCCTTGGCCTTGTAATAGCGGCGGATGATCTCCTGGCAGCTGGCCTCGGAGACGATGTCGTCGTCGATGATGCAGTAGCCCGCCATGTTGACGCCCATGTCCGTGGGGGACTTGTAGGGGCACTCGCCGTAGATCTCGCGGAAGATGGCGCGCAGGACGGGGAAGATCTCGATGTCGCGGTTATAGTTGACGGTGGTGATGCCGTAAGCGTCCAGATGGTAGTGGTCGATCATGTTGACGTCGTCCAGATCGGCCGTGGCGGCCTCGTAGGCCAGGTTGACCGGATGCTTCAGGGGGATGTTCCAGATGGGGAAGGTCTCGAACTTGGCGTAGCCGGCCTTGATGCCGCGCTTGTGCTCGTGGTAGAGCTGGCTGAGGCAGGTGGCCATCTTGCCGCTGCCGGGGCCGGGGGCCGTGACGACCACCAGCGGACGGGAGGTCTCGATGTAGTCGTTCTTGCCGTAGCCGTTCTCGCTGACGATCAGCGAGACGTTGGTGGGGTAGCCGGGGATGGGGTAATGGAGGTAGACCGGGATGCCGAGGCGCTCCATGCGCTGCTTGAAGGCTTCGGCCGCGGGCTGGCCGCTGTACTGGGTGATGACGACGCTGCCCACGTACAGGTCAAAGGAGCGGAATACGTCGATCAGGCGCAGCACGTCCGCGTCGTAGGTGATGCCCAGATCGCCGCGGACCTTCTTCTTTTCGATGTCGAGAGCCGAAACGGCGATGATGATCTCCGCCTGATCGGAGATCATGCGCAGCATGCGCAGCTTGCTGTCCGGCTCGAAGCCCGGCAGGACCCGGGACGCGTGGAAGTCGTCGTACAGCTTGCCGCCGAACTCCAGGTACAGCTTGCCGCCGAACTCTCCGATCCGCTTGATGATCTGGTCGGACTGCTTTTTGATATACGCCTCATTGTCAAAACCGATCTTTCTCATAATAGCCCCCTTTTTTCAGATGATTGATTTATTTCGACCGAGTTTTACGCGTTCTTTTTCTTTTCGCCGGGCAGGATAATGGAGAAGATGACCACCGCGCACACCAGCAGGCAGGCCCACACGGTGAAGGCGGGGTTGTAGGTGCCCAGATGATCGTACACGGCGCCGTTGATCATGGGCGACAGCGCGCCGCCGACGCTGGAGCAGGCGGCGATGAAGCCGTAGTTGGAGTTATAGTCCTTCCGCCCAAAGAGGTTCTGGGCGATCATGGGCACGCCCACGGTGCCGAAGGAGGATCCCAGGCACTGGCCCACGACGATCAGCGGCAGCATGAACCAGTAGCGGCAGAAGATCATGCCCGTGATGCCCAGGAAGCCGCAGGTGATGGACAGGACCGTGGAGCGCTTGGTGCCCAGGCGGTCGAAGATGATGCCGAGGCTCATCTTGCCCAGCGCCAGCGCCGCCATGCAGAAGGAGACCATGAAGGCCGCGGTCTGGGTGGCGTAGCCGTTGTCCGTCAGGTGGGGCGCCATGACCTGCGTCATGGTGCCGATGGCCGTGGTGGAGAAGCAGACGCACAGACACACGCCGCGGAAGCGCCAGGTCTTGATCAGATCCTTGAACAGCTCGCCCTCCTGATCGAGATCCACATTCGCCTTCTCGCCCTCGTGGGCCTTTTCCCAGCCCAGGGGCTTGAGACCCTTGTCCTCGGGCCTGACGCGGATGAGGAAGTAGACGGCGGTGAAGGCCGCGCAGAAGATGACGACGGCCAGGATGCGGAAGGTGCTGCGCCAGCCGACGGTCATGATCAGCCTGGCCGCCAGCGGGTTGAACACCATGCCGCCGATGCCCGTGCCCATCATGGCGATGCCGATGGCCGTGCCGCGCTTTTCATAGAACCAGTTGGACACGATGACCGAAAAGGCCAGCGTCGTCAACAGCGCCATGGTGACGCCGATGACCATGGAGCAGGCGTAGAACATCCAGATGTTCTGCGCGAAGGAGTAGCAGAAATAGGCCGTGGGGAACGCGATGGCCGCCACGCGCATGAGGTCGTGGAGGCGGAAGTGCTTGAGGATCGTGCCCCAGGAGAAGTTGACGAACATCTGCACCAGCGAGAAGATCGTCATATTGGTGCTCATGGCCTGGCGGGTGAAGCCCATATCGGCGCAGACGGGCTTGATGAACTGGCCGAAGCTGTTCCAGCCGATGCCGATGACGGTGCTCATGATCAGAATGCCCGCGAAGACGATGACCCAGCCGTAAAAAATCTTGCCTTCAGATCGCAATGGACTCACGCTTTCTTATCCGATTTGGCCCCGTCCTGTTTGGGCAGCACGGCCCGCAGGACGAAGATGCTGATCACCACCAGCACGGCGGCGACGGCGTAGATGGGCACGTAGCTGCCCGTGACGTCGTAGACGCGGCCGCTGACGATGGGCGAGAACGCGCCGCCCAGGCTCGTGGCGGCCGTCAGCTTGCCGTAGATGGAGGCGTAGTCCTTCATGCCGAAGACGTTCTGGCAGATGATGGGCAGGCAGATGGCGCCGAAGGCGCTGCCCAGGCCGACGCCGAGGACGATGGCGGCCAGCGCCGGGGCCTGACGGCAGAAGATCATGCCCATGATGCCGATGAACGTGCAGGTGCAGGCCAGCGTGACGGCCCGCCTGGTGCCGAGGCGGTCGAACAGACGGCCCAGCAGCACCTTGCCCCCGGCCAGCGCGCCCATGCAGATGGACGCCATGACGGCGGCGAAGGTGACGGAATAGCCGCTGTCGCTGAGGTGGGGCGACAGCGTCTGGTAAAAGGCGCCGATGGAGAAGACCATGGCGACGGAGGTGGCGAAGACGCTCCAGAAGAGCTTCGTATGGATGACCTCAGACAGCATGTAGCCGTCGTAGGCCGGGGCCTTGACCGCGCCCCCGGCGGGCGTCTCGTCGTAGCCGTAGGGCATCAGGCCCTTGCTCTCGGGCTTTTCGCGGACGATGAACCACACGCTGGGGGCCACGGTGACGAACATCAGCACCGCCGTGGCCTGATAGGCCGTGCGCCAGCCCCAGGCGAGGATCATGCGGGCGATGACCGTGTTCATCAGCATCGCGCCCAGGCCGCTGCCCATGCTCATCAGGCCGATGGCCACGCCGCGGCTCTTGGCGAACCAGTTGCCCACGATGTAGGTGAACACCATCATCGAAACGAAGCAGTAGATGATGCTCATCACCACCGACACGGCGTAGAACTGCGTGACGGTGCTGCAGAAGGAATAGCAGAAGTACAGCGCCGGCGTCAGCGCGGCGCTGACACACATGAAGCGGTGGAGGTTGACCTTGCGGATGATGCGCCCCAGATACAGCGCGAAGACCATGGACACCACCGACAGAATGGTCTGGTTCATGCTCATCTGCTGGCGGGTGAAGCCCAGATCAGCGCACACCGGCTTGATAAACTGGCCGAAGCAGTTGGAGATGATGCCCATGGTCATGGACATCACCACGCAGCCCGCGGCCACGACGTACCAGCCGTAAAACACGTTCTTCTTTTTCATACTTGTCCCCTTTTTTCGTACTCATTTCCCCGTCGGCGGCGGGAGGAGGCCGGATGCGTTATTTATCCTTTCTGCCGGAGGGCAGGAAGATCGTGAAGCAGAACAGCACGAGGCCCAGGGCCACCGCCCAGGCGGCGTAGCCCGGCGTATAGCTGCCGGCCAGGTCGTAGACCGTGCCGTTGACCGTCGGCGCGATGGCGCCGCCGATGTTGCCGAAGGAGATGAACACGCCCACGATGGCGGAATAGTCCCGCTTGCCGAAGACGTTCATCACGACGATGGGCGGGCCCACGGTGCCGAAGGCGCAGCCCAGGCCGACGCCCAAGATGATCAGGCCCAGCGCCGGCGTGACGCGGCAGAAGATCATGCCCAGCAGGCCAAGGAAGCCGCACAGCACCGACAGCAGCGACGCTCTCTTGGAGCCCAGCACGTCATACAGCCAGCCCAGCAGCATCTTTCCCACGGCCATGGCGCCCATGGAGACCGACACCATCCCGGCGGCGAAGGCAGCGGAGTAGCCGCTGTCCGTCAGGTGGGGCGACAGCGTCATGACGAGGCTGGAGCAGCCCGCGGAGATCAGCAGGACGCTGGTGGCCAGCACCCAGTACCGCACCGTGCCGCGGGCGTGGGCCATAGTCTCGCCCTCCGCCTCCGCGGCGGTCCCCTCCGTCTGCGGCAGCTTGTCCGCGCCCAGGGCGCGCAGGCCCTTCTTCTCGGGACGCTCCACCATCATGAGCACGCAGGGGATGGCGCATACGGCCATGATCGCGGCCAGGATGCGGAAGCTCATGCGCCAGCCGAACTGATCCAGCCAGCGCTGCAGCAGCGGGTTCAGCACCATGCCGCCGATGCCGCTGCCCATAAAGCAGATGCCCGTGGCAAGGCCCTTTTTCTCGACGAACCAGTTGGAGATCATATACGACAGCGGCAGCAGCGTCAGCATGCTCATGGTCAGGCTCATGACGGCCGAGATGACGTAGAACAGCCAGATGTTGTTCGCGAAGGAATAGCAGAAGAAGGCGGCGGGGCCGACGACGGCCCAGAACAGCATCAGCGGCTTGACGCGCACTCTGCTGAGGATCCCGCCCCAGACAAAGCCCACGGCCACCTGGATCAGCGAGATCAGCGTCTGGTTGAAGCTCATGGCCTGGCGCGTGAAGCCCAGATCGGCGCACACGGGCTTGATGAACTGGCTGAAGCAGTTGTACACGATGCCCATGACGGAGGCCATGATCAGACATCCCGCAAACACGATCACCCAGCCGTAGAACAGCCCGCCCCGGCGGTTGGTTTCCATAGAATAGACCCTCCCGTGAATGATTCTTAACTGAATCAGTATATCACAGCTTACTCCCCTTTGCAATCGCCGATTTGTTGCAATCGGGCGAAAAACGGCGGACAAAAAAACCGGCAGGACCGAAAGGTCCTGCCGGATGCCTGATATACGCTTTATCCGTTGAAGCCTCCGTCGAAGATGCGGGAGAACTCCCGCGTCACGCTCTCGCGGCCGTCGCTGCGGCGGTTCATCTCCACCGAAACGGCCATCGTCAGGAAATTGGCCGCCAGCATCGGCGTCGTCAGCGAATTGAGGAACAGCCGCGTGCCCGTGGGGCAGCAGAGGCACATGTCGCACAGCCCCGCCAGCTCGCTGCGGGAGCTGTCGGTGATGCCCAGCAGCGCCGCGCCCCTGCTCTTGGCGAACTGGGCCAGACGGGTGGTCATGAAGTAGTAATCGGGGAACGAGATGGCGATCACCAGCGCGTCCTGATCGATGAAATGGAGCGCCGACTGCACCTCGTCGCCGGACTCGGTGTCCACCGCCATGCAGGCGACGCCGTTCATCGTCAGCCGCGTCAGCATGTACTTCGCCAGCTGGCAGGACACGCCGCGGCCCAGCAGCAGCACGCGCTTGCGGGCGCAGACCATCCGCGCCGCGCGGTAGTACTCCTCGGCCCGCAGCGCGCCGAAAAACGCGGCGATGCCGTCCAGCTCCTCCTGGGCCATGCGGCTGAACAGGCCGGAGCTGTCGTCCAGCTCGCCCCGGGGGATGTAGGGCAGGTCGTAGCTGGCGTCATCGCGGCTGACGGCCTCCCGCCGGCAGGAGGCGGCCTGCTTGCGGAACTCGTACTTGACCTCGTTGAAGTTGCCGTAGCCCAGCGCCGTGCACAGATTGAGGATCGTCATCTCCGAGCACCCCACGTCCGCGCTCAGCTGCTTCAGGGTGATGAAGCACATCTCCTCGGCGTTGCGGAGCATATAATCGGCGATGGTCTTCTGCTTCTTCGTCAGCGTGCCGTATTTTTCCTGTATCGTCGCGGAGATCCCGGCCATGTCAGCACCCCTTTTCTGCAAAAAATCGTCACAGTAAACAATATTATACCCCGGCCTTTGTGCAAAAGTCAAGGCCGGGGCGGGTTCATCAATACTTCCCCAGGTGGATCTTCGTGCGGTCCAGCTCGTCGAGGGTATGGGGCGCGGGCCGGTCCTCGGGCATGAGGCCGATGGCCAGCACGGCCTCCAGGCTCAGGTTCTCCGGGAAGCCCAGGCGCTCCCGCAGGAAGTCCTCACTGGAGCGGCCGTCCTCGGCGAAGCGGTGCCGACCGTGGATCCAGCAGCTGCCGAGGCCCAGGGTCGAGGCCATCAGGTGCATGTTGCCCATGGCCAGCGCGCAGTCCTCCACCCACATGTCGGCCTTCTCGTGGTCGCCCAGCACGACGATTGCGCAGGCCGCCTGGCTCAGCAGCTTCCCGGAGCCCTGCCGGAAGCCCGTCAGCGTGTCCAGCGCTTCGCGGCCGCGGATGACGATGAACTCCCAGGGGCGGATGCCCTTGCTGGAGGGCGCCAGCAGCGCCGCCGACAGGATCGCGTCAAGCTGTTCGTCGCCGATCTCCCCCACCGCGTACTTCCGCACGCTGCGCCGATTCAGCAACATTTCCATCAGTTCCATGATCGACACTCCTTTATATGATTCAAATTGATCGCTTCTGAGGCTTGCTTCGCCTTCATTATACCACGGCCGCCGCCCGGATGCCAGCTTATTCCACAGCCGTCAGCTTGTAGATCTTCCTGCCGCCGCTGCGGACCTTCTCGGCGACGCCCATGCTGATCATGTGCTCTGCCTCGCTTTTGGTGAACAGGCCGGGCAGACCGTAGACCTGAACGTCGGCGGGCTCGCTCTTCGCGGCGGCCGCCGCAGTCTTCGCGCCCGACGGCTTCGCGGTCTTCGCCGCCTGTCTGGACGCCGTCGCCGCGGCCTTCTGCTCCCGCAGGGCCTGCTGGCGCTCGAACTGGCTGTCTTTCACCTGATCGCGCTGCTGCTTATAGGCCTGCTCGCTCTCGTAGCGCTCGTCCTTCAGCGCGTCGCGGCCGCGCTGGTACTCCAGCTGCTCGGCCTTCAGGGCGCGGTCGAGCTCGTCGAGTTCCCGCTGATAGGACGTCTGCTCCGCCTTCCTCTCAGCCTCCCGCTCGTCGGACCAGCGGCTATAGGACGCCTTGTCGAGATCGTTCAGCGAGTCCAGCAGGTCCAGATCGCTTTCATACTCGTCCCGATAGACCTCATAGGCCAGCTTGTACAGCTCCGGGATCTTGTCCGCCTGCTTCGAGGCGTAATAGCTGCCCGCCTGCTGCGCCGCCGTGACGGCGTAGGACGAGGCTCGCCCGCCGGTGTTCTGGGCGGCCAGCCCGACGGCGTCCTCGGCGGCGCGGCGGCCCTCCCGCTGATACGCCTCCGCGTAGGCCTGATACAGCGGGTCGGACGCGTAATCGTAAGAGAACCGCTCCCGCTGGGTCAGCTTGTCCACCACGCGGTCGATGCGGTCCTGATACGGGCTTTCATAGACGGCCTGCAGGCCGTCCTCCTCCATTCGTTTGATCGCCATGGATCCTCCTTTCCGGCCGTCAGTCCCAACGGCCGCAGTCGATGTTGATCTGCGCCTCGCCGCCCACGGTGACGCGCCCCTGCCCGTCCAGCCAGAGGGCGGGGCCGCCGCCCTTTCCGGCCAGCAGCATCCGGAACGCGCCGCCGCGGCTGCCAAGCTCCACCCGCTGGCCGTCCTCGCCGGTCAGCAGCAGCGCCTCGTCGGTGATGCGCATACTTCCGCCCGCGGACGCGATGGCCGTCTGAGCGGGGTCGAGGCTCGTGACGTTGGCGCTGTCCAGGTTGCTGAGGGTGTATTCCAGCTGCTCCTGCATGGCGCGGAGGTGGTTCTCCACAAGGCTCAGGCTCCCGCGCAGGTCGCCGTAATCCAGCGGCCGAAGATCGTTCGCAAAGATCAAGGCGCCACCTCGCTCCCCATGCGGAACAGCCGCTCGATGCTCCGGACGGCGCACCGTCCCTCACCGCGCAGGCGCAGCTCCAGTGTGTCTTCCCGGTTGGGCGGCAGGGAGACGGGGCGCACGCCGTGACTTCCGCCGTCGAACATGGCCGCCTGACGCCAGGGCTCGCCCCGCAGGCGGATATCGACAGCCATCCACGCGCCGGGCTCCGGCGTCACGTCCAGCACCAGCGCCGAGCCCTCCCTGTACCGGGACGGGCCGTCCCGGAAGGGCCGGAACAGCGCGTGCCAATGCTCCTTGCCCGCTCCGCCCTCCGGGCTCAGCAGACGGCCGTCCTCCGTCATCAGCAGCAGCTCGCCGCCGCGCCTCTCTGCGAAACGCACGCGCTCGCGGCCCCAGGGCAGGAACCGCCTGCGCAGCAGGTCGTACTCCAGCACCCGCTCCGGCAGGCAGAGGTAATACTTCCCCCGCCGCACGCCGCCGCAGGCGGCCTCCGCCTCGATATGCCCCAGCACCCGGGACAGCAGCTGCGGCACGCCGCCGGAATAGACGTAAAGGCCCTCGAGGCCCAGGTAATACAGATCCTCGTTCTCGCTGACGAGGGTCTTTCCGCACCCGCGGCGCACGCCGGGGATGCGCACGGTCATCAGCTGGAAGTTGGCCGGGCGGGAGCCGTAGAGCTTGCAGGCCGACGTCTCCCGGAAGAACACCAGATGGGACCCGTAGGGCGCGCAGGCCGTGAAGCCGCCCTGCCCCGTGGAGACGGCGTAGGCGTCCGTGGACAGGCCGTCGTAGACGAAGAAGTTCCGCGCGTCGCCCAGCCTGCTGCCGTAGATCGTGTCGCCGCAGACGCCCCACAGCCGGTTGCCCGCGGCGCAGAGGACCTCCAGGTCCGGCACGCGCCGCTTCACGGTGACGTTCGTCTCCGCGCCCGGCGTGAATACGTTGGCGTCGAAGAGCAGCTCGCTGCCCTCGACGCCCCGGACGATCAGCGTCTGCTCGTTCTCCGGATGCTCCCCGCAGCCGGAGATCGTCACGCCGTCGCCCTTTTCAAAGGGCCACGCGTCGCCTTCGGCCGTGATGGTATGGTCGGAAAAGACGGCGGAAGCCGCCGTCAGGGACGTCTCCATGGGGCCGAAGGTCCGGCTCTCCAGATCGATCCACACCTTGTCGGGGAAGATTACGGCCACGCTGCCCAGCACGGCCGCGCGCTTCTCCCCCTCCGTCACGCCGCACAGCGTCTCGCCCTCCAGCGTGACATCCCCGCCGGCGATCAGCAACAGGCCGTATTCGGTGTCCAGCAGCGCCTGCGGCGACTGATAAACGCCCAGCTCCCGCGGCACGCATCGCTGGGCGATCCCGTCGCCCTCGCCCGTCAGACCCGCGCCGTCGGCCAAATCGCCGTTGCGGTAGTCCTCCGTCAGGCAGAGGCCGCCCAGCACCCGGGTGACGGCGGAATACCTGCCGCGGGTGCGCAGATACGGCAGCCTCATACGCGTCTCCTCCACACGCCCCGGGCCTGCTTCGGCGCGGGGGCCTTGTCCCGGAGGCACTGCTTCTTGTAATCGTCGATCAGCGCGTTGAGGATCGATGCCATGTTGTTCCAGTTGTCGTACTCCCGCAGCGCCAGATCGATCCGGGCGCACAGCCACAGGACGTAGACGTCCTCATAGCCGCCCTGCGCCGCCAGCGTGACGCCGCCGTCCTCGGGCCAGCGGAGGGAGCGGGCCTCCCGGCCCAGCTCGCGCTCCAGACGGTCCTCCAGCTCGATGACCCAGCGGGCCTTCTCGCCGTCGCCCAGCAGATTGGGCCGCAGCGCGTCGGCCCTGGCGATGGCCTGATCGATCGTCATTTGTCCGCCTCCTCCAGCTCGCGCACGCGGTGGCTGACGGACTTGAGCTGCTCCTCCAGCACGGGCATGCGCCGGGCGAAATTGTTATGCTCGCGCACCTCCCGGGTCAGCTCGTCCAGCCGCGTCTCGGTGACGGCGGCGGCGCGGCTGTTGGCCAGCAGGACCCCCAGCAGCGTCAGCCCGCTGGAGATCAGCGCCGTGAGGATGCTCTCGCTCATGCGTCCTCCCCGCTCTCCCAGCCGTAGACGCCGGGCTCCCAGACATTGCCGCCGCAGACGGAGACCCACACGCGTCCCAGATGGGACACGCGGTCGCCCTGCTCATAGGCGTCGGACGCGCCCAGGGGCTGGGTCCACAGGGGCAGCTCGCCGTCCATGCCCACGCGCTTGAACAGCGACGGGGCGTTCTCCGGCTCCCAGCCGGCCTGGGACGTGTGGTCCTGCAGGACGCGCCAGAGCCTGGGCTCCCCGTTTTCATCCAGGCCGCAGCGGACGACGGCGCCCGCGCGATAGGCCGTTTTATCGCGCCACTGCGGATAGAGCGCGGCCACCTCCAGCATGACGCTCTCGTCGCTGAGCGTCCCGCACCACAGCTGCACGGCGCGGCGCAGCGCGCGCGCCTTCGTGATCCTGTCGTTCATGCTACTCCTCCTCTCCCAGCAGCGCGTCCAGCACGCTGACGTTCTCGGCGTTCGTCCCGGCGGCGATGGCCTCCAGCGCGGCGGTCTGGCGCTCCTGCAGGCTCGCGCCCGCAGGCTCGTTCAGCTGCTTCTCGAACGATTCGATGACGTCCAGCACGTCGCGGTCGGTCTCGCAGGCGCTGAAGTCCGCGCCCATGTCCGCGTAGGTGTCGCGCATGCGGCCCAGCGTGCCGAAAAACGCGCCGTTGATCTCGCCCGCGGCGCAGACGACGGTGATGCTGTCCAGCCCCGCGGCCGGATAGCGGGCGATCCACTGCTCCGCCGTGAGCACCTCGCCCACGGGCGTCAGCACGGGATCGCGCTTGTTCCAAATCGCATATCTCATGGTCTCACTCCTCAGATGATGGTATAGATGTCGGTGGCGGCGGAGGCGCTGCGGGAGGCGAAGCCCGCTTCCTCGGCGGTGGAGCCGCCCAGAAAGGCCAGCACGGGCCCGGCGGCCGCGGCGCTGAGGCCTTGGCGGCCGAACTGCATGGGCGTGTTGGGCAGGATGGTCAGGTCGTTGTCGCAGCAGGCCACCACGGCCGACGGGCCGTCCTCTCCCAGACCGCCGCCGAAGACGGCCCAGTTGCCCAGCCGACCGCCCGCGGCGTCCATCACGCCGAAGCCGAGCTCCACCGCGGCCAGCCGTGTCAGCGATTCCGTGAACGCCTCCAGCTTGCGGCAGAGCGTGCCGCTGATGATCCCGCCGCCGAACAGCGCGATGCGCCCGGCCGACGCCCCGGTCAGACGGCCGCGGGCGATGGTCAGTCGGCCGCCCGTCAGGCGCGTCATGGACGAATCGTAGCCGTCCACATAATCGGAGCCCGTGCCGCCGGCGAACAGGACGCGCCGGCCCGCCGCCGCGGCGGCGGGATCGGTGACGGCGGCGGACAGATCGTCGGGGGCGTGGCGGGTCAGGGACGTGTCGTAGGCGTCCACGACGGCCGTCTCATTCGTGCTGTTGTCGGCGCCGCCGCCGAAATAGGCGACGGTGCTGAGGCTCCCGGCGGCCAGATCGTCCCTGGCGATGCGGAGGGCGGGGCCGTCGGTGCGCGTCTGGGACGCGTCATAGACGTCCACCGCGCTCTGGTTGGCGCCGCTCGTCGTCTCGCCGCCGGCGAATAGTGCCTTGCCGCCCGCCTCCGCGGCCGCCAGACCGCTGCGCGGGACGGACAGGCTCGTCCCGTCGGTGAGCGTCAGCGTCGGGCTCAGCTGCTCCACCCAGGCGACGGTCTCGTCGTTGACGCGCCCGCCGCCGTAGAGGATCTGTTCTCCCGCCGTCGCCGCCGCGCCGTCGGTGCGGGCGTGGCGCAGCGTCGGGCCGGGACCGTAATACTGCACGCCGCGCTGATTCGTCCAGAAGGGCCGGGCCACGCCGCCCACGCCCACGTAGCCCTCCGTGACGGTCTTCGCCCGGCCGCCCACGCCCACATACATGTTGGATACGCGGGAGGCGAGGCCGTTTCGGCCGAGATAGATACTCATGGCCTACTCCTCATAGACCAGATAGATCGTCCCCGTGGGCAGGGACGTCTCTCCGGCCGTCATGCGGGCCGTGCCCGCGTAAATGTTGCGCACCATGGCGGACGAAAGCGTCTCCTGAGCCGACGCGTTGGCTTGCACGGCCCCGGCCAGCGTGCCCGCCGTCACCTGCTGGGCCCCGTGGGTATGGGTCAGGGGCGCCTTGCCGGAGATGGCCGCCCGGGCGGCGGCGCTGAGGGGCTTGTCCTCGTCGGAGGTGTTGTCCACGCTGCCGAGGCCCACCTGCGCCTTCGTCACCTGATGGGGGTTGCTGCGGTTGGCGATATGGGCGTCGGGGACGGCCCCGCCGCCACCGCCGCCGGACTGCTGGGCCAGCTGGGCGTAATATTTGGCGTTGTTCGTGTCCTCATCGGCGCGCAGGCCCGTGCCGCCCACGGCCCAGCTGCGGCTGAGCTGAGAGCCCGTCAGCGCCTGGATGGCGCAGGCGGCCGCCGTTTCGGCGGAGTCGCGGGCGCTGTCGGCGGAGTCGGACGCGGACCGGGCGCTCTCGTCCACGCGGTCCAGGATCTGGTCGATCTCGCGCTGCAGCTGCAGCGCCTGGGACTGGGTGGGCTCGGCGGCGCTGTCGCACGCGCCGGGACGGACCTCCAGCCGCTCGCTGACGGACAGCGCCACGACGCTCTGCCCGTCCTGCTCCGTATAGCCCTCCACGGTGAAGGAGCACCAGCCCACGCGGCTCAGCGGCTCAGGCGGGATCGTCACGGTGTAGTCCAGCAGACTCTCCCCGGTGCGCTCGTCCGCCGTCAGCAGCACGGCCACGGGGTCGAGGCCGCGGCTGTCGCGCCAGACAATGCGCTTGCCGTAATCCGCCCACGTCTCATCGAAGATCAGGCGCAGGGACGTGACGTTGCCCTCGCCCTGCACGCCGCCGTATTTCGAGCTGAGGCGGACGAACTGGCCGTTCACCTCGGCTTTGATCTGTCTCACGTTATTCCTCCTTCATCAGGCCCGCCTGCTTCAGCGCGGCGATCAGACTGATGACCGCCGCGCGCACCGCCTCCGGGTCGGCCCCGGGGCCGGGAGCGGCCACGGCGTCGGCCGGGCGGCTCTCCCAGGCGATCAGGGCGTTCCCCGCGGCGGTGCCCATATACAGTTGGCGGGCGTCGGTACACCAGCCGGGCATGCGCTCCGGCAGCTCGGGCATGCTCGCCCTGACGCCGCCGTAAAGACGGATGCTGCCCGGCATGCTACATCTCCCGTCTCATGCGCTCGAAGTCGCGCTCGCCCGCTTCCATCAGGCCCTGGGCCAGACGGTCCTGCAGGTCGGACTGCTCCAGCACGCGGGCGAACTTGCGCTTGATGCGCACGGGCTCGCCGCGTTTGATCAGGCAGCCCTCGCCGTTGACGGCCACGAAGACGTCACGGCTGTAGCGGCCGCCGTCCTTGAACAGGCGCACCTCCACGTATTCCTCGTTCCAGTCCTTGAGGCTCTTCATCTCGCTCATCAGTTCTCCTCCCCGTCAAAGCTGGAGCAGGTCTCGATGCGCACCATAAAGGGCTCCACGAGACGCTCCGCGGTCCTGGTGGCCTTCCAGCCGCAGCTGGCGCGCTGATCCAGCGGGTCCGCCGTGCCGGAGGAGCCCAGCTGCTTGACGATGTGTCTCAGGCCGCCGCCCTGGATCTCGGTGACGCCGTAGGCGTTCTCGCCCAGCACCAGCGTGGCGTAGACGGCGCGGTTGTCGCGGCCGCCCTCGCCGGGCCTGATCTCGTCGCCCGCCTCCAGCACGGTGATCTGGTCTACGGTCAGGCGCGCGGAGCCCACGCCGCCGTTGACGGTGTTGACGATGGTGCGGATCTGGCCGTTGATGTTGATCTTTCGGCCGATCAGCTTCTCGCCCTCGCTGACGGTGAGGCTCTCGTTGAGGGTGACGGCGGTGGAGCCGGTGCCGTTGGCCGTGCGGACGGTCAGCGTCTTGTTCTCCAGCAGGGGCCTGCCCTTGAAGATCTTCGCCTCGGTGGTCTCCACGAAGCGCACGCCCGCGATCCTGCCGATCTCGCCGGCGTACATATCCTCGGGGTCGCAGTAGGTCTTGACGTTCTGCCAGGCGGGATCGTGCATCAGGTCGTAAGCCACGTCGGGATGGATGATGGCCACGTAGCTGTCGCCGATCTTCTCGGCGTTCTGGGTCTTGAGGTATCTGGCCGCCAGGCGGATGGCCTCCACGGTCATGTAGTGGTTGCCGCTCTCCTGACCGCCCACCAGCTGGTCGCGGGAGTTGACCTGACCCTCGGCGTACTGGACGTTGGTGCCGCCGTTGAGCACCTCGCGGGTGATGGTGTCCAGCGTCGCTCCCGCCTGATTGCCCAGCAGCTTGGTGGCCTGCAGGACGTTGTTGTCGATGCTCGTCATCACCAGCATGTCGCTGAGCTCGATGTAGCGGCCGTACTGGCGCACCGTCGATTCAACGGTGGACACCTCCAGCTTCTGCCCGTCGGGAGTGACGCCCTCGGTCAGCGGGACCGTCGCCTTGGGCAGGGGGCTGTAGCGGCGGAACTGGATGGTCTTGCCGCCGTTTTTGGGGATGGGATGCTTCTGCCCGAACTGGTCGTGGACCAGCTTGGGCACGGCGTTGTCGATGAGGTAGTCGCTGTAGAACGTGACCATCTCATGGGACAGGCCGGTGTCAAGAGTGGTGTTGATCGATTCGCTCATGTGATCTCTCCTTTTCTGTTAAAGTCTGATCTCTTCGCCTGCCAGGACGCGCCTGACGATCTCGTCGCGGGCCCCACAGAATCTCCGATCCTGCGGGGACCCCTCGGATTCAATAGATTTGCGGCAAATGAATTGCCGCAAATCGGACGCCGCACTTGCGGCGCGGCGCAGAAGCGCCGTTCGGCTGCCTCTCACAGCCTGATTTCCTCTCCCGCCAGGACGCGCCTGACAATCTCATCTCGGTCTTTCTTCGTCATGGCGTGGGTCCCGGACGGGTAGGCGGCGGTGCCGGCGGCCGCCACGGCGTTTTCCTTCGCGCGGGCGGCGTTCTGCGCCAGACGCTCGGCGGCCCTGCGCGCGGCCTCCTCCTCCAGATATGCCCGGATCTCGGGCAGGCACGCGACCTCCAGCGCCGAGGCGAAATCGACGCCGGCGCGCAGCAGCTCCTTCAGCGCCGGACGGCGCAGGCCCTCGGTGAACTGCAGGCCGGGATAGCGGCCCTCCAGCTCCTCCAGGCTGCCGCGCCACTGCTCCGCGCGGCCGTTCAGGGTCTCCTGATGTTCCTCTTCCTTACGCAATGGTCTGCTCCTCCTTTTCCAAATGCTTTGCAAGATACGCTCTCACCGCTTCCTTTCCTTCAAAATCCATCAGCTCCAGCGCCCCCATGGCCTGCTCGGCCAGATCGGGACGGAAGAAGCCGCGGTCATACAGCTCCTTGGCCAGCTCATTCTGGCTGACGCGGGCGAAGGGATTCTTCTTCTGCGCCGTCATGACGATATCGAAGTCGGGCCGGTGCGCCCCGCGGATGGCGCGGGAGGAATAGGTGACGAAGGCCGTCCCCTTCTCCCCCGTGATGCGGAAGCAGCGGCCCACGTCGTAGAACTGACGGATCAGCTCCAGACACAGCGCCCCCAGCCTGCCGTAGGCGCGGTAGGAGGCGCGGATCATGTCGCGGCTCGTCTTGTTGCCCGCCTCCTGCAGCGCCGAGATCGCAGACGCCGCCGTGACGCCCGCGTTGGTGCTGCCCGCCGAAAAGTCGCGGTTGGAGGACGTCTCCTTCAGCTCGTCGATCTTCATCTGCTGCACGCGCAGATACGTCTCGCTGAGGGGGTAGGGCTGGATGGGCCGCACGCGCTCCTCGCTGATGGCGCCCTCCACGTGGACGATGGGGCGGTCCCAGTCCAGGAACTCCTCCTCGTTGATGCCCGCCGACCGCCCGGCGAAGTACCGGGGCCGTGAAGCCATCAGCGAGCACTCCATGATGTTCTTGCCCAGGCGGTCGATGTACTCCTGGGGCGCCTTGGTCACGGCGATGTAGCCGAAGCCCACGGGCTCCCCGGCCACGGGGAACAGCGTGTCGAACACCACGGGATACAGCCCGTGGGCGTACCAGCCCGTGTCGCGGCAGCGCTCGTCCAGCTCGCTGGCGTACAGCACGTGCTCGCCCGCGAACTTGCACAGGTGCAGCAGGCCGTCCTTTTTGTAGTACCAGTCGATGACCGTCACGCGGTCCTGTCCGTCCGCGGTGCGGGTGATGACGTCGATGACGTCGCCCGTGCCCTTTTCCAGCTGAGGGTACTCCTTCTCCAGCGTCTCCCTGTCCCAGCGGTGCGCGATGAACAGGTCGCGGCTGAGCTGGATGTCCCGGACACCGGGCTCCCAGAAGATGTTCTGCAGGTCGATGGGCGTCACGTCCACGTCGCCCGCGCCGTGCTCCAGCGCGGGGTTCCAGAACACGCCGTAGACCGCCGTGCCGTGCTTGAGCTTGTACCACCACTGGTCGGAATACGTCTGCTCGAAGCCGCAGCGGTCCAGCACGGCGGGGATGATGCGGCTCAGGGCCTCGGCGTCTTTGGCGTCGCCGGGCTCCCGGGGCAGCACCACGGGCTCCGGGAAGTTGTCCATGGCGTCGGCATGCTTGTTGGCCAGGTTGTTGAACAGCCAGGCGGAGGTCGGCCCGGGGCGCTCGCCCTCGCCGCCGATCAGCTCCCAGTGGCGCAGCTGGTACCAAAGCTCCTCCTCCCGCAGCCGCTTCTCCAGCGGCGCCTTCGCGCGCTTGTACTCGCGCAGCCGCCCGATCGCCTCCTCGAGCCGCTCCTTGGGGAATTGCAATATGCTCACTCCTTTACAGTTGACAGATAATGTGCCGCCTCCGGCGGCGCTCTACCACACGGTCCCGGCGTACTCGTCCAAAGGACCGGTCATGCGCCTGACGTCCCGCGCCCGGCGCTCCGGCGGGGAGATGGGGCGCTCCATGAGGACGTAGCGGCACTCGTCGTAGATGTGGTCCTCGCCCTCGGTGTCGATGTCCTCCACGTTGGCGGCGTCATAGACGAGCTGGGGGACGGTGCGGATGAAGTGGACGCAGGTGCTGAACACATACAGCATGGGCCTGCCCTCCTCGTCGAAAGCCAGCCTGTGATGCAGCTGCATCTTCCCCGCCAGGCGGTGGTTGTCGCCCTTGTCGAAATAAACGCCCCGCCGCTCCATCATGGCCGCCACGCTCTCGCCGCGGCTCTCGTCGAAGATCGACGGGTCCGCGATGCCGCGGATGGTCCGCCCCTCCAGATTGGGGTCGTCGCGCTCGATGTCGCGGATGGCGTCGGCGATCCGCGCCGGCTCCCAGCGCACGCCCTCGTTGGGCACGCCCGTGCAGCCGTACAGCTCCCGGATGCGGTAGACGCGCCCGTCGCTGTCCACGGCGTACCACCCCACAGCAAAGGGCCGCGTGTAGCCGAAATCGAACCCGCGGTAGACGCTCCACTCCCGGGGCACGCGAAAGGGCGCGATGACGTGGGTGTTGACCCGCGTACGGTACCCCGCCGGATCGTTGCGCCACTCCAGAAAGACCTGCCCCGAAAAGGAGTCCCAGTCCCCGTACAGCAGCGCCTTCTTCTCCGCCTCCGGCAGCATGGCCAGCCGCCAGGCGTAGTCCGGGTCGTTGTCCATCAGGATCTTGTTGTCGAACACCGTGGACGGCACGAAGATGCGGCCCTGCCGCTTTTTCTCCACGCCGCCCCCGGGGACGGCCACCTCCAGCTCCTGCCAGATGGTCGTCATGGCCGGGGCCGGGGTGATGAACCGCTCCTTGACCCAGCCGTGGCCCCGCCCGCCGGGGTTGGCGCTGGCACGGATGTAGCACCGCGCCCCCGCGCCGCCCGGACGGCACCGGGAGAACATGTAGGCGTACTCCTCCCAGCTGAACTGGGTCAGCTCGTCGAAGGCGATGTAGTCGAAGCGCTTGCCCTGGTAGTTGATGCGGTCCGACGTGTACTGCATGGAGCCGAACTGGATCTTCGCCCCCGAGGGGAACTGCCAGAAGTGGCGGCTCTGGTTGTACCGCGCGCCGGGCGCGGCCGCGGGGTACAGCTCCATGGAGCGGTCCACCAGCTGGGACAGCTGGGGGTACGTCTTGCGCAGGATCAGGCCCCGGTACTGGGGCAGGTCCACCTGACGCAGCGCCTCGGCCAGCAGCGCGTCGCTCTTGCCGCCGCCCGCCGCGCCGCCGTACAGCGCCTCGAACTCAGGCCGCGCCATGAAATCGCGCTGCCGCGGCTGCGGAGACCAAAAGGGCTTGATTCGATTGTTTTCCGCCATAAAGGATGGCCCTCCTTCCCCTTGCTCCGCGCCGCGGCGCGCTACAGCTCCTCCACCATGGGCAGCACCACGAGATTGCCGCCGCGCTCCGGCTCCAGCCCGCCGGCGGAGCGCTTCAGCTCCTCCAGCGCCTTCACCGTGCGCACCAGCTCGCCCACGGCCTTGTAGTCCACCTTGCCGAAGACGTATTCCTCGGTGCAGGTGTCGCTGCCGCGCTTTTCCGTGACGATATAGCGCCGGAACTGCTCCTTATCCTTCAGCGACTCGACGATGGCTTTGCCGATCATCTCTGCCGCCCGCAGCTCCTGACGCAGGTCGGTCTGTCTGCTCGTCCTCATCCCTCCGATCCTCGGGACGGCCGCATGATCCCCGCCGCGCGCGGCAGCGCATACAGCCGCTGCACAGCCCGCCGCGGATACAGGTCAGCGCCATGGTCCCACCTCTTTCCTCTTGCTTTTTCCCGGAGACCGCGATATACTATGGATATGTTGAATAATACCCCTCGTTTTAGTTCGGTTCTCCGAAGTACGATACAGACTATACACCAGATTTCCGAAGTAGTCAAGGGGTTTTAGTTAAGTTTTCCGTAGTATCACGCAAATTCGTGAAAGGTGTACAAAATTATGTACGAAATCTTCGCCCAATTGATGAAGGATCGCGGCCTGACGGCCTACCGCGTCTCCTGTGACACCGGCATCTCCCAGGCCACGCTCAGCGACTGGAAGCACGGCCGCAGCGTCCCCAAGGCCGACAAGCTGCAGGTGCTGGCCGATTATTTTCAGGTCTCCCTGGGCTACCTCATGGGCAAGGAGGAGCCCGTGCCCTTCGTCAACGTCCCGCCCACCAAGGAGCAGCTCTACACCTTCCTCTTCGGCACCCCCACCATCAGCGACGAGGCCGCCGAGGAGGTCATGGCCTACGCCCGCTACGTCGCCCAGCGGGAGAAGGAAGCATACCTGAAGCAAAAGGGCGAGCAGAAGCAGGACGGTTGATCATCGCTGCGCCGCCGGTTCCGTGATGTACACGAGCCGATGATGGCCGCCGCTGCGAGGCGATCCCTCCCCCAACGCTGTCATCCTGAGCGAAGCGCAGCGGAGCCGAAGGATCTATCATTTCACGATGATGATCGGATCCGCGGCGCACGCCCTTGTGCCCTGCCCCGCGCAACAAAAAAGCACCCTCACGGGTGCTTTTCAGTTTGTCAAAAAAGTCGATTTGTGCCGATCATGAGTATCACGCTCGCGCAGCGAGCGGTAATGAATCTGTGTTTCCGGCGGACATGTGCCGACGGAAACACACCTTCCGGTCTGCAAACGTGCGCCTGTTAAGGCGTGCGCTGCAGCAGACCGGCCCAAGCAGGCAGGCGCTCTTCTGCCTGCGGGCCCTTCTTTGTCGAAAAACCTGTTTTTCGACAGGTCCAAAAGCACCCTCACGGGTGCTTTTCTTTTGATTTCATTGATCGTTACTCGCCCTGCTCCTGGCGGTAGAGCTCGGCGAAGGGGCTGTCCTTGAGGCCGTCGCCGCTCATCATGCGCTCGAGGACATCGATGTCGGCGGTGACGTTGAGGGCCTCGTCCATATACAGCATGTCAAGCTGCTTCTCGAAGCAGCCGATCAGCACATCCAGAACAGCCTCCACGTCCTGCATGGCGGCGCGGACGTTCTCGCCGCTGCTGCCGGACTGCTCGAACCGGGCGTAGCTCTCGAGGATGCTCAGCGTCTTGGGCAGGTAGCGCTCCTTGAAGCTGCGGGCGTTCTTCTCCTTTTCGGGGTACATCTCGGTATAGCTGTAGATGCGCCGGGTCAGCGTCTCCAGCCGCATGATCTTCCGGGACACCTCAGGGTGGATGATCTCGCCGTTGATCATGCGCATGCGGTCGGCGGGGTTCTCCTTCTGCTCGGGCTTGTCGCCCTCGCCCTCGGCCTGACCGCCCACGGAGCCGCGGTAGTTGAACGTGTCGCCCTTGAGCCGCTCGGTGGTGACGACCCTGCGCTCCACGTCGAGGTAATAGCCCTCCAGGTACCCGCCGCCCAGCATGTCGCGCAGGTCGGAGCAGGCCTTGTCGTAGCTGACGCCCATAGCCCCCGCCAGACGGTCGATGGAGACCTCCTTGCTGGAGCCGATCATCTGGGCGTACATGTGATAGCGGCGGCTCTTGCCGAGGATCGAATTGCCCCAGAAGGCCAGCGCGAGGCCCGGCGCGCCGATGGTGGTGAAGGCAATGCTCGCCTGCATGAGCGCGCTGAAAAAGCCGTCGTAGCCGACGTTGCTGAAAAACGAAGCCGTACTGACGACGGCGCCGAAGATGCCCAGCGCGATGCCGATGGAGCGCATGACGCGGCCCTTCTCCTTGGGCTTCTTCTCCAGCTCCTCGGTGTTCTCCCGCATGGTGCGGCGGAACTCCGCCGCGGGGCGCAGACGGCCGCCGATCTCGTCGTCGGAGCTGCGGTAGGGCGTCTCCACGGGCTGACGCTCGAAGCTGTAGCCCGCCTGACGCACACGGGTGCGGGAGTTCCGCTCCGTCTGCGACTCATCGCTGCCGAAAATATTGATCATCGTCATCACAAGCCCCACGGGCCAAGCGACGATATAGCCGACCACCACGGCCCACCAGGGGAAGCCCTTCTTCTGTTTCACGCTGCTGTCCTCCGTCTATATGGATAAAACGATCGTTTTCTTTCCCATCCACAGTATAGCACGGCACGGCGCGCTTTGTCGAGTGGTGCGGGCAAGTTTAATCGATCTTTAAGACTCGCGCTCGCGCAGATAGGCGGCGAGGTTCACGGCGACGGGCGGCAGGCAGATCAGCAGCGCATAGCCGTCCAGCGCGCGCCCCGTCACCGCGGCGCAGCAGACGCCGAGGATGAACGTCCCCAGGCTCGCCAGATGCATGGGGATGCGGCGGCGCTGGTCGGGGTCATGCTCGAACACGGTCTTCTCCAGCGCCACGCCCAGGTTGCGCGTGTGGTTCGTCACGAAGGTGGTGGCCATGTTGACGCCCGCCACGCCCTTGAAGGTGTGGTACTGCATGGAGGCCATGAGGTTGATGCCCACCTGGGTGATCAGAAACGGCGCGCCGGAGGGCAGAAGGGCCAGGAAGACGAGCATCGCCAGCTCGAAGGTCAGCAGGATGCACTCCCAGCGCCTGCCGCTTTTTCTGCACCGATCCATGGCGCGCTGGCAGGTGAAGGCGCCGGTGGTGTAGGCGATGAAGGAGCATAAGCAGTGCAGCGCCTTGGACACGTTGCCCGTGCTGAGCGCGACGCCGAAATTGATGAGGTTGCCCGTCTGGGCGTTTGCGAAGACGCCGCCGCGGTACTCATGGGTGAACCCGCCCAGAAACCCGCCGACGAACACCAGCAAAAGAAAGAGCCACAGCCTGTTCTTCACAGACTTTTTTTCTGCGGTCATAGAGATCATATTCCTGTTCTGAAAAATGCAAAGAAAAACGCAGCGGCTGCGGCAAAGCCGGGCCGCTGCATGATATGCGGGCGCTTACAGCGCCATCCAGCTTTCGTCGCCGGGGTTCTTCTGGAAGGCCTCCAGCTTTTTGATATCGCTCTCGGCGATGTAGCCGGTCTCGTGGGCCACGGCGACGAGGGCGTTGTAGTTGGACAGGGAGACGTTCTGCACATTGGCGGCGGCCAGGCGGTCAAGGCCCTTCTGCATGCCGTAGGTGAAGATGGACGCGATGCCCAGCACCTCGGCCCCCTGCTCCCGCAGGACGTTGACGACCTCGATGACAGAGCCCGCGGTGGAGATCAGGTCCTCGATGACGACGACCTTCTGGCCCGGGTCGATCTTGCCCTCGATCTGGTTGTTGCGGCCGTGGTCCTTGGCGGAGGCGCGGACGTAGGCCATGGGCAGGTGCAGGATGTTTGCCACCAGCGCCGCGTGGGCGATGCCGGCGGTGGAGGTGCCGGCGATGGCCTCGACCTCGGGGTAATGCTTTTTGATGTTGTCGGCCAGGCCCTGCTCGATGACGTCGCGGACCTCGGGGTAGGACAGGGTCAGGCGGTTGTCGCAGTAAATGGGCGACTTGATGCCGCTGGCCCAGGTGAACGGCTCGTTGGGCCGCAGGAACACGGCCTTGATATCCATCAGCAGCTTGGCTACTTTCTTTTCCATGATGATCCTCCTTTTCTTTCTGTCAGGCTCCCTCTCCGAGGGAGCTGTCATGCGGAGCATGACTGAGGGAGTTGCTCCGGGATGCTCCCGCTTCCGGATCGGCTCTAAACCCGCGGCAGTTCCTTCCACCGCCTTCGGTGATCCTCAGACAGCTCAATCAAATACTTTCGGTGTATCTGGAAGCGCTTCCCTAACCTTCCGGTCGATCGTGATGCATACGCCTTCAAAATGCTTTGCGACGTCCGCATTGGCGAAACGAAGTACGCGCAGTCCATAACTGTTCAGGTACTCTGTACGTTTCTTGTCATGCTGCTCGCCTTCCTCAAAGAAGTGCTGCTCCCCGTCGAGTTCCACGACCAGCTTTGCCTTATGGCAGTAAAAATCCGCGATATAGGGGCCGATCGTCTTTTGTCGCTGAAATCGAACAGGATAATTCTTCAGGAAATCGTACCAAAGGTGATTCTCCTGAAGCGTCGCCTCTTTACGCAGCTGCTTCGCCCGCGGGATCAGATCTCCCTGATAAGATATTGACATGATGCTCTCCCATTCTGCGTCTCTAAGCCCGGGGCAACTCCTTCCACCGCCTTCGGCGGTCCCCCTCCCTCACAGAGGGAGGCGCTTATCCCAAAAAATCGCCGCAGACTCTTCTGTAGGCGGCTACGACGTCCTCGGCCTGGGTGATGGGGCGGCCGACGACGATGAACTCGGTGCCGGTCTCGCGGGCCTTGGCGGGCGTCATGACGCGGGACTGGTCGCCCAGCTGACCGTCGGGGTAGCGGATGCCGGGGGTGACGGTGACGAAGTCACGGCCGCAGGCGCCCTTGACGATGGCGGCCTCCAGGGGCGAGCAGACGACGCCGTGAAGCCCCGCTTCCTTCGTGTTGCGGGCGTAATGGGCCACGGTCTCCTCCATGGTGGCGTTGATCAGCAGCTCCCGCTGCATGCGCTCCTGAGAGGTGGACGTCAGCTGCGTGACGGCGATCAGCATGGCCTCCTGCCCGGCGGAGCCCTCCCTGAGGCCCTCCAGCGCGGCACGCATCATGTCGATGGTGCCGGCGGCGTGGACGTTCGTCATATCGACGCCCAGACGGCCCAGGTTCTTCATGGCCTTGTTGACGGTGTTGGGGATGTCGTGCAGCTTGAGGTCGAGGAAGATCTTGTGGCCCCTGGCCTTGATCTCCCGCACGATGTCGGGCCCCTCGCCGTAGAACAGCTCCATGCCGATCTTGACGAAGGGCTTCTCCTCATGGAACTTGTCGAGGAACGCCATGGTGGCGGCGCGATCCTTGAAATCGCAGGCAACGATAACGTCTCTGTTCATTAGAATCGATGGCTCCTTCCGATGATTTCAGTGAGATTGGCGATGCCGTACCGATCCATGGTCGGGATCAGGTCGGCGATGATATCGGCGCAGGCCGTGGGGTTGACGAGGTTCTCCGCGCCCACCTGCACGGCGGAGGCGCCGGCGGACATGAACTCGATCACGTCATCGGCCGTGGCGATGCCTCCGACGCCGATGATGGGCAGATCGACGGCCTCGGCGACCTGATACACCATCCGCAGCGCCACGGGCTTGATGGCTGGGCCGGAGAAGCCCGACATCTTCGTGCTGACGATGGGCCTGCCGGTGCGCGGGTCGATGACCATGCCCAGCAGCGTGTTGATCAGCGTGATGCCGTCGGCCCCGCCCTCGGCGCAGGCCCGGGCGATGGCGGCGATATCGGTGACATTGGGCGACAGCTTCATGTAAACGGGCTTGTGGGTCACGGCCTTGACGGCCTCGGTGACGGCCTTCGCCGCGCCGGGATCGGTGCCGAAGGCCATGCCGCCGTGACGGACGTTGGGGCAGGAGATGTTGATCTCCAGGATGTCCACGTCGGACTTGTCGAACAGCGACGCCACGTGGACGTACTCTTCCACGGAGAAGCCCGAGATATTGGCCAGCAGCACGCCGTGATACAGCGCGCGGACCCGGGGCAGCTCACGCTCGATCACGACGTCCACGCCGGGGTTCTGCAGGCCGATGGCGTTGAGCATGCCGCGCTCGCACTCGGCGATGCGGGGCGTCGGATTGCCGAAGCGCTCCTCCGCCGTGGTGCCCTTGAGGCTGATGGCCCCCAGCAGATCGAGGTCATAGAACTCGGCCATCTCATAGCCGAAGCCGAAGGTGCCGCTGGCGGGCATGACGGGGTTTTTCAGCTCGATGGCGCCGAGCGTCGTTTTCAGACGATCATTCACCGAAGGTCACCTCCTCGCTCTTGAAGACCGGGCCGTCCTTGCAGATGCGCTTCATGCCCACGAGGGTGTGGCAGGTGCAGCCCATGCACGCGCCGAAGCCGCAGCCCATGCGCTCCTCGAAGGACATCTGGCCGGGCAGGCCCGTTTTGTGCAGGCTCTTCAGCATGGGCTGAGGGCCGCAGGCCAGGTAATAATCGCAGCTGGTGGTCCGCAGGGCGTCGGTGACGAAGCCCTTGAGGCCCAGGGTGCCGTCGTCGGTGGTGACGAGGACCTTGCAGCCCAGCTCCCGGAACTTGTCGATATAGAAGGCCGCCTCCATGGTCTGGAAGCCGAGGATGGCCGTGACCGGCTGGCCCTGCTCCCGCAGGGCGCGGGCCACGCCGTACATGGGCGGGACGCCCACGCCGCCGCCGATGACGGCGATATTGTGCCCCTTGGCCGCTTCGATATCGAAGCCGTTGCCCAGGCCGCACAGCACGTCCAGCATCTGGCCCTCAAGCATCATACTCAGCTTCAGGGTGCCCTTGCCCACGATCTTGTAGATGATCGTGATCTCATTGCCGTAGACGTTGCAGACGGAGATCGGGCGGCGCAGGTACAGGCCCTCCAGCTTGATGTTGAGGAACTGCCCGGGGCGGGACTGGCTGGCCAGCGACCGCGTATCCCCGTACAGGACCATTTCATAGGTGTCGGGGGCGATCCATTTGTTGGACAGCACCTCGTAGATACCCTGATTCATAGCTCCTCCTACTTGTCGATGGTGGAGACGCCGATGGTGATCTCCTCCAGCACGTCGAGGACGATGCGCACGGTGTCGAGGCTGGTGAAGATGTTGACGCCGTTCTCTACGGCGCAGCGGCGGATGGCCTCGCCGTCCTGGTTGTGGACGCCGGAGGCGATGGCGCGGGTGTTGATGACATAGCTGACATAGCCCGCGCGGATGGAGTCGAGGATCTGCTCGCTGCCCTCGGACAGCTTGCCGAGGACGCGGGTGCGGATGCCGTGCTCCTTGAGGAAGGCGGCGGTGCCGGAGGTGGCCTCGATGTTGAAGCCCATGTCGTAGAAGCGGCGGATCAGGGGCAGCGCCTCCTGCTTGTCCTCCCGGGCGATGGTGACGAGGACCGTGCCGTAGCCCTTGAGCTTCATGCCGCTGGCCGTCAGGGACTTGTACATGGCGCGGTACAGCTTGTCGTCATAGCCGATGGCCTCGCCGGTGGACTTCATCTCCGGGGACAGATAGGCGTCCAGACCGCGGATCTTGGCGGAGGAGAAGACGGGCGTCTTGACGTACCAGCGCTTCTTTTCCTCGGGATACAGGTCGAAGATGCCCTGCTCCTTGAGGCTGCGGCCCAGGATGACCTCGGTGGCGATGTCGGCCAGAGACCAGCCGGTGGCCTTGCTGAGGAAGGGCACGGTGCGGGAGGAGCGGGGGTTGACCTCGATGATATACACGTCGTCGTGCTTGTCGACGATGAACTGGATGTTGTAAAGGCCCCGGATGCCGATGCCAATGCCCAGCTTCTTGGCGTAGGTCAGGATCGTGCCCTTGACCTTGTCGCTGATGGAGAAGGTGGGATAGACGCTGATGGAGTCGCCGGAATGGACGCCCGTGCGCTCGACCAGCTCCATGATGCCGGGGACGAAGACGTCGCGGCCGTCGCAGATGGCGTCGACCTCCACCTCGCGGCCGGAGATGTATTTATCGACCAGAACGGGCTTGTCCACGTCGATCTCCACAGCGGTTTTGAGGTAGTGGCGCAGCATCTCCTCGTTGGCGACGATCTCCATGGCGCGGCCGCCCAGAACGAAGCTGGGGCGCACCAGCACGGGATAGCCGATCTCGGCGGCGGCCTTGACGCCGTCCTCCACGTTTGTCACGGCGGCGCCTCTGGGCTGCGGGATGTTCAGCTTCAGCAGCAGATGCTCGAACTGGTCGCGGTCCTCGGCCTTGTCGATGGCCTCCACATCGGTGCCGATGATCCTGACGCCGCGCTCCATCAGGGGCCGGGCCAGGTTGATGGCCGTCTGGCCGCCCAGGGAGGCGATGACGCCCTCGGGCTTCTCGAAGTCGATGATGGCCATGACGTCCTCGGGCGTCAGCGGCTCGAAGTACAGCTTGTCGGCCGTCGTGTAGTCGGTGGAGACGGTCTCGGGGTTGTTGTTGATGATGATGGCCTCATAGCCGGCGCGCTTAATGGTCTGCACGGCGTGGACCGTGGAATAGTCGAACTCCACGCCCTGGCCGATGCGGATGGGGCCGGCGCCCAGCACGACGATCTTCTTCTTATCCGTCAGCTGGGACTGGTTCTTGACCTCCTCATCCACCAGATTGGCGTAGGTGGAGTAGAGGTAAGCGATATACTTGCCGGTGTGCAGCGTGTCTACCATGCGGAACACGGGGGTCAGCTGCTGCTCCCTGCGCCAGCGGTAGACGGCCAGCTCGTCGGTGTCCCAGAGCTTGGCGATGTACTTGTCGGAGAAGCCCATGACCTTGGCGCTCAGCAGCGCCTTGCGGTCGCCGGGCTTGCTCTTCAGGAGCTTTTCCATATCGACGATGCTCTTGACGCACTCCAGGAAGATGTCGGTGATCATGGTGATCTCATGCAGCTCCTCAACGCTGTGGCCGCGGCGCAGCAGCTCGGAGATGGCGAAGATCTGGTCGTCGCGGGAGGTGGCGATGTAGTCCAGCAGCTGCTCGTCCGTCATACCGTCGAACTTCTGATTATAGAAGTGATAAACGCCGGTCTCCAGGCTCCGGACGGACTTGAGGAAGCACTCCGCCAGCGAGGAGCCGATGCCCATGACCTCGCCCGTGGCCTTCATCTGGGTGCCCAGGATGTTGGCCGCGCCCGCGAACTTGTCGAAGGGGAAGCGGGGGAACTTGGCGACGATGTAGTCGAGGCTGGGCTCGATGGCGGCGGTGCCGCCGGCCACGGCGATCTCCTCCAGATTCATGCCCACGGCGATCTTGGCCGTGACGCGGGCGATGGGGTAGCCGCTGGCCTTGGAGGCCAGGGCGGAGGAACGGGACACGCGGGGGTTGACCTCGATGAGGTAATATTCCGAGCTTTCGGGGTTCAGGGCAAACTGGACGTTGCAGCCGCCGGACACGCCCAGCGCGCGGATCAGCTTCAGGGCGCTGTCGTTGAGCATCTTCAGATCGTGGTCGTTGAGGCTGAGGATCGGGGCCACGACGATGGAGTCGCCGGTGTGGACGCCCACGGGGTCCACGTTCTCCATGCCGCAGATGGTGATGGCGTGGTCCGTGCCGTCGCGCATGACCTCGAACTCGATCTCCTTGTAGCCCTTGACGCTCTTCTCCACCAGGACCTCGTGGACCGGCGACAGCGCAAAGCCCTGCTTGCCGATCTCCTCCAGCTCCTGCTCGTTGTTGGCGAAGCCGCCGCCAGTGCCGCCCAGGGTGAAGGCGGGACGCAGGACGACGGGGTAGCCGATGCGCTTGGCCGCCTCTCTCGCCTCGTCCAGATTATAGGTGATCTCACTGGGGATGACGGGCTCGCCGATGCGCTGGCACAGCTCCTTGAACTCCTCGCGGTCCTCGGCCATGCGGATGGACGCGCCGGGGGTGCCCAGCAGCTCCACCTGACACTCGCGCAGCACGCCGTTCTCCTCCAGCTCCATGGCGAGGTTCAGGCCCGTCTGGCCGCCCAGGCCGGGGATGATGGCGTCGGGGCGCTCCAGACGCAGGATACGGGCCACGTACTCCAGCGTCAGCGGCTCCATGTACACCTTGTCGGCGATGGACGTATCGGTCATGATGGTGGCCGGGTTGGAGTTGACCAGCACGACCTCATAGCCCTCCTCCTTCAGCGCGAGGCAGGCCTGGGTGCCGGCATAGTCGAACTCGGCGGCCTGTCCGATGACGATGGGGCCCGAGCCGATGATCATGATCTTTTTCAGATCTTTTCTTTTTGGCATTTTCCTCACATCTCCTTTATATCGTCAGTTTGTTGTTATCTCTGATAAACGACGCGCCCGCCGCAGACCGTCAGCTCCGTGACGCCGTAAAGCGTCCGGCCCTCGAAGGGCGTGCTGCGGCCCATGGACAGAAAGTCCGCGGGGTCGACGACGTAGTCCCGCTCCAGATCGAAGACGGCCAGATCGGCCGCTTCCCCCGGGGCGATGACCGCCCGGCGGCCCAGCAGGCGCGCGGGGTTGACGGCCATCTTCTCGATCAGCTGCTCCAGCGTCAGCACGTGCCCCAGCACCAGCGTCGTGTAGCAGACGGAGAACGCCGTCTCGCTGCCCACGGTGCCGAAGGCGCTCTTCTCCAGCCCTCTGGCCTTCTCTTCGGCGGAGTGGGGGGCGTGGTCGGTGGCGATGACGTCGATGGTGCCGTCCTGCAGGCCCTTCCGGATGGCCTCGCGGTCGGAGGCGTCCCGCAGCGGCGGGTTCATCTTGAAGCGGCCGCTGTCCTCGGTGATGTCCATATCGCACAGGGCGATGTGGTGGGGCGTGGCCTCGCAGGTGACGGGCGCGCCCATGGCCTTGCCCTGCCGCACGGCCTCGATGCTCTCCTTGGCCGAAATGTGATCGACGTGGTAGCGGCAGCCGGTCTTGACGGCCAGCTGGATATCGCGGACGATGGGGGCCGTCTCGGACTCGGAGCTGATGCCCTTCATCCCGTGGAGGCGGGCGTACTCGCCCTTGTGGATCGCGCCGCCCTCCAGCAGGCTCTCGTCCTCGCAGTGGGCGGAGATGAACGAGCCGCAGGCCCTGACGCGGCGCATGGCCTCCTCCATCATCTCGCCCTTCTGGACGCCCTTGCCGTCGTCGGAAAAGCCGATGCAGTACGGGGCCATGTCCTCGATGTCGCTGAGCTTCTGCCCCTTCTCCCCCACGGTGATGGCCGCAAAGGGCAGGACGTGGATCACGGCGTCTTTATTTATAATGTCAAGCTCCCGGCGCAGATGCTCCAGCGAATCGGGCACGGGGTTGAGGTTCGGCATGGGGCACACGGTGGTGAAGCCGCCCCGGGCCGCGGCCATGGAGCCAGTTTTGATCGTCTCCTTATACTCAAAGCCCGGCTCGCGCAGGTGGACATGCATGTCCGTCAGCCCGGGGACGACGATCTTCCCCGCGCAGTCCACGACCTCCGCGTTCCCGCAGGCGAGGTCCGCGCCGACGGCGGCAATGGTCTCGCCCTCGATCAGCACGTCGCAGGTCTCGAAATGACCGCTTACGAAGACGCGGCCGTTTTTCAGCAGCAGCGCCATCTTATTTCACCGCCCGTTCCAGGGCCGCCATGCGGACGAACACGCCGTTCTGCATCTGCTTGAAGATGCGGGCGCGGGGGCACTCCATCAGACAGTCGGCCAGCTCCACGTCGCGGTTGACGGGGGCGGGATGCATGATGATCGCCTTGTCCTTCATGGTCTTTTCGCGCTCCACGGTGAGACCGTAGGCCTGATGGTACTCCTCCTTCGTCAGCTTCATATGCTCGGCGTGGCGCTCGTGCTGGACGCGCAGCATCATCACGATGTCGCTGGTCTTCACGGCGTGATCGAAGTCCTCCTGCTCGAGGCTCTTCTCCAGGAACTCCTCGGGCCCGGCGGTGACGACCTCCATGCCCAGACGGCGCATGACCTCATAATTCGTATGGGCCACGCGGGAGTGACTGATGTCGCCGGCGATGACGCACTTGAGGCCCTCGAAGCGGCCGAACTCCTGCTTGATCGTCAGCAGGTCCAGCAGCGACTGGGTGGGGTGGTTGCCCGTGCCGTCGCCGCCGTTGAGCAGCGCGGCGTTGATGTGGCCCAGCAGCTCATTGTAATACTCGTTCTGCACGTGACGGATGACGATGGCGTCCGGGCCGAAGGAGTCGAAGCATTTGACGGTGTCGTAGAACGACTCGTTCTTGTTCATGGACGAGCTGCCGGGATTAAAAGAAACGACCCGCATGCCCAGACGCAATTCCGCAACGTTGAAGCTGTACTGGGTACGAGTCGAAGATTCGAAAAACATATTGCAGGCGATCTTGTCGCTCAAAACGGGGACGTCTACCCCTGCACAGAACATCTGGGCTCTGTCAAGAATGGCAATGATCTCGTCGGTGCTCAGGTCACTGAGCTTCAGCAGGTTCTTTCCCATCAAAAACACCTCTCTATTACAATTTTAATATGACGCTATCAGAAAACGAGCGGACCCGCTCAAAATTTTTTCCATTATATCATAAGGGCAGCCCGCCGCGCAACGAAAAAATCCTCCAAAATCTCTCGCGTTTGGCGGGCCGTCTTTTGACAAAGGTCAATCCGCGAAGCTCTTCATCGCTTCCAGCGTGTCGTTGAGCAGCTTATCCAGCTCCCAGCCCAGCATTTCCGCGCCCTGCGCGATCACGTCGCGGGAGCAGCCGGCGGCGAACTTCTTGTCCTTGAACTTCTTTTTCAGGCTCTTGAGCTCCATGTCCTGCACGCTCTTGCTGGGGCGCATCAGCGCGGCCGCGCCGATGATGCCCGTCAGCTCGTCCACGGCGAACAGGACCTTTTCCATCTCATGCTCGGGCTTGGCCAGCCCCTCGGTCATGCCGTAGCCGTGGCTGGTGACGGCGTGGATGAACCTGTCGTCGAAGCCGGCGTTCCGCAGCAGCTCCACGGCCTTGACACAGTGCTGCTCGGGCCACATCTCAAAGTCGATATCGTGCAGCAGGCCAACCATGGCCCAGAAATCGGCCTCGTCGCCGTAACCCAGCTTATCGGAGAACCACCGCATGCAGCCCTCCACGTTCTGGCCGTGCTGCATGTGGAACTCCTCTTTGTTGTACTCGTTCAGCAGGGAAAGCGCCTCGTCGCGCGTCATCATATCAAAGACTTCCTTTCGTACTTTTTTATTCGATCGGACCCTCGATCTCCATGGGGATGAAGGTCATGCCGTCCTCCTCGGTGAGGCCCGCCGTGGCCTCAAAGCCCAGCGCGGCGTAAAAGGGCAAGCCGTACTCGCTGGAATTGACCGTCACCCGGTGCAGCGCCGGGTCCAGCTTCTTGCAGTCGCTGACGGCCTTTTTCACCAGCGCCGTGCCGATGCCCCGGCGCTGGTACTCGGCGTCCACGAACAAAAGGGCGATGTGGTCCAGACCACGGAAGGCGCACACGCCCACCAGATAATCGTCCTCGTAAGCGCCCCAGAACGTCATGGCGCCCTCGCCCACCTGCATGGTCATATACTCCAGGTCGATGAAGCGCCAGAACTCCTCGATGCCCTCATCGGTGAAGTCGGGGGCCTGGAACTCGGCGAACACCTCCCACACCAGGGCCAGCGCCTCCTCCAGCTCCGCGCCCTGGATCTGCCGGATCTCCTTTTTGCTCATACTATTTCAGCGCCCCGGCCAGCGCGTCCAGCTGCGCCAGATTCTCCTGCGACAGCGACGACATGATCTTGACGCCCTCGACGAACGTCAGGTTCTTGCTCTTCTCCAGCAGCCCGGTCATGACCTTGGCGGCCATGGGGGCCCAGGAGCCGTTCTCGATCAGCGCCACCGTGCGGTTCTGGAAATTGCGCTCCGTCAGATGCTCGATGAACGTGCGCATGAAGGGGTAAACGTCGGCGTTGTAGGTGGTGGTGGCCAGCACCAGCTTGCTCATGCGGAAGGCCAGCGACACGGCGTCCGCCATGTCGCACCGGGCCAGATCGCGGACCTCTGCCCGCGTCCCCTGCGCCCTGAGCTTGTCCGCCAGCAGCAGCGCGGCCTCCTTCGTGTGGCCGTACACCGACGTATAAGCCACCAGCACGCCGTCGAACTCCGGTGTGTACGATGACCATTTGTTATAAAGATCAAGATAATACCCCAAGTTATCATTCAGCACGGGCCCGTGGAGGGGGCAGATGGTCCGGATGTCCAGCCCGGCCGCTGCCTTCAGCAGGTTCTGCACCTGCATGCCGTACTTCCCGACGATGCCGATGTAGTACCGCGCCGCCTCGTCGGCCCAGTCCTCCCGGGCGTCCAGCGCGCCGAACTTGCCGAAGCCGTCGGCGGAGAACAGCACCTTGTCGTGCTTGTCATAGGTGACCATGACCTCGGGCCAGTGGACCATGGGGGCGAAGACGAACTGCAGCTCGTGGGCGCCCAGGGACAGCGTCCCGCCGTTTTTGACCTCCAGCCGCGGGCAGGCCATGCCGCCGCGGAAGAAGTTGTCGATCATCGTGAAGGTCTTGGCGTTGCCCACCACCGTCGCCGCCGGGTACTTTGCGGCAAAGGCGCCGATGCTGGCCGAATGGTCGGGCTCCATGTGCTGGACGATCAGATAATCGGGCGTTCTGCCGTTGAGCGCCGCTTCCACGTTGCCCAGCCACTCATCGGTGAACCGGACGTCGGCCGTGTCCATGACGGCGACCTTCTCGTCGAGGATGACGTAGGAATTGTAGGCCATGCCGTTGGGCACCCTGTACTGCCCCTCGAACAGGTCGATCTGACGGTCGTTGACGCCGACGTAAACGATGTCCTTCGTGATGTTCATGCTATTGTCCTCCCTGATCGTATTGAGCTCTCAGCTTCATGCCCCCATTGATGGCGATGTACGCCGTGGTCAGGCAGAGGATCGCCATGCACAGCGCGAAGCCGAAGGAGGGCAGATAAGAGCTGGTGAAATCGTATATGAAGCCGTACACCGGGCTGATCAGCCCGGTCCCGATGGACGTCGCCATGGATGAATAGGACAGGATCTTGTCGTAATCCCGGTCGCCGAAGACGGCCCGGGGCAGCAGCGCGCCCATGAGGCTGGTGGTGGACGCGCCGTAGCCGAAGATGAACACCGCGGGGAACAGCAGCCAGGAGCCCACCCAGGTGGACAGCACCACCATGACGATGCCCGCGATGGCGCAGCCCTCGGCCAGCGTCACGGCGAAGCGGACGCCCTTCTTGTCGCTGATGCGCCCCAGCGTCATCTTGCCCAGCGTCCCGCCGATCAGCGAGATCGACGTCAGCGTCGCGCCGACGCCCGCGCCGATGCCGATGACGGAGGCATAGGTGGTGATGTGGTTCGTCACGTTGAACACGATGCCGAAACAGGGGATGCAGATCACCATGGCGTAAAAGGCCAGCGAGCGGAACGCCGCGGCCGCAGGCACGCCCGTCACGGGCTTCTGAGCCGCGGTCTCCTCCGCCGCGCCGTCGTCGCCCAGGGCGCGCATGCCCTTCTCCTCCGGCTTCATCCGCACGAGGAAAAGCGACACGGGCAGCATGACGACGGCCGTGAACAGCGCGATGGCCAGATAGCCGTGACGCCAGTCAGTGGCGCCGATGATGCGGGAAATGATCGGGTTGGCGATGACGCCCGTGATGGCGCCCACCGCCAGACAGATGCCGTAGATCGTGCCGTTGTTGCCCTTGAACCAGTTTTTGATCATCAGCGGCACCGTGACGCCGCCGTAAAAGGCGATGGACACGCCGATCAGCGCGGCGCAGGCGTACACCTGCCACAGCGCGTGGACCCGGGACATGCCCAGATACCCCAAAATCGCCCCCAGCGTCGAGCCGGTCATCACCCAGCGCAGGTCGAACCGCGCCAGCAGCTTCCGTGCCGTGGGGAACGTCAGGGCGGAGGCAAAGGACGAGATCGTCTGGTACATGGCCACCGATCCCACGCCCACGCCAAGCTCCAGGCTGACGGGCAGATAAAAGTTGCCGATGGTGTACGCAAAAACGCCCAGGTTCAGTCCGACGATGGCGCAGCCGCACAGCATGATCACCCAGGCATAGTGGAAGCGCGGTTTGGTCTTGTCTTCCATTTCAACAGGTCTCCCATTCTAAGAATCTTTATATATGACATTCTACCACAGCTCGCCCCTGTTCGCAATTGACAATTGCGATTTGCCGACGATTCCCCGTTGCCCGCCGTGACGGTGACGCGGGCAGCCCGGGGCAACGGAAACGCGGGCAGCCCGGGGCAACGGAAACGCGGGCAGGCCGCCGCAACGGAAACGTGTGCGTCCCGGGGCAACTCCCTCAGTCTGCTTCGCAGACAGCTCCCTCGGAGAGGGAGCCAAGCCGCCGCTGCGACGACCGCAAAACGCCAGCATGATCATGGGCCGATGTGGTCATCGGCCCCTACGACGCGGTCCGTTCCCCCACCGTTGTCATCCTGAGCGGAGTCGAAGGATCTATGCCCTTACGGCGCCTGATCCCCGGGACCTCGATATGCGCCGACCGGCCGGGCGACCACAATCCGGCGCCGATCGGGCGGCCACTGTCCGGGGCTATGTGCATCCCGCCGCTGCGCGGCGGGATGCAATGCGCCGCAGGCACCGCAATTGTCAATTGTCCATTGTCAATTGTCAATTCGCCCCTCACTGCCAACTGTCCACTGAAAAAGCCGCCCTTTCGGGCGGCTTTTTGATAACTCTCCGTAATATCTGCTCTTACTTTTCCTCTCCGTCGAACCAGCCGGGCTCCTTTTCGGCCTCGGTGTCGGGGACGACGGACTCTACGGCGCTTTCGATCAGCTTGATCATCTCCCAAACGGAGCGGAAGCTGATGGTCTTGTCCTGTTCCATCCAGGTGATGCGGCCCTGCATGGAGCTGTTCTGACGGTGCTGCACGCGGACGATGAAGGTGCCGATGTCGCCGTGCTTGCCAAGCAGTTTTTCGTCGCTCATGATCTTGATCCTCTCTTCTCTCTGCGGCCGGCCGGCCGGGGTGGTGTGTTCCTCGGGGAGGAAGGTGCGCGCATTGACCTCCGGATGGGGGAAGCTCAGGCTGTCGTAAAGCTGCTCCATATCCAGCGCCATGCGCTCCATATCGTCAAAGGGGATGGGGTCCAGGCTGTAGCTGTCCCACATCCGGCCGGACAGGATGCCGCCGGGGCCCCGATGGTCGATGCACAGCACGACCCCGTTGGGCGCGCCGATATACCACTGTGTTTTCTCACTCATGCTCTGTTCACCCGGTCGCTTTCATCCGTCTGCTTCATCGGCGGCGTCCAGTAGACGCTGTTGACGTAATACTGGATGCCCGTGCGCTGGCGGCCCACGATGAACCGCTGATTGATCCTGCGCTGGATCACGGCGCAGTTTTCCCGCGTGGTGTTCACCAGCAGCACGAGGAACTGCCCGCGGCCGTACTGGGTCATGGCGTCGCTGCGGCGGATGGAGCGACGCACGGCGTCGCCCATGCGCTTGCTCAGCTCCTCCAGCATGGGGCCCTCCTTCATGGGGTTGCCCTTGCCGTCCACCACTGTGCACAGCATCAGGTACACCGACTGACCGCCGCGCTCCAGCATGCGCTCGATCATGCGGTAGATGCCCTGGAACACGGGGTAGGTACACAGGTACCCGCCGGGGAAAGCGTCGTCCTGGCCGGTGAGCTCGCCCTGGATCGTGTCCAGCGCGGCGTGCTGGTGCTTCATGGTCACGCCCAGGCGCTCGAACTGCTCCATGAGCTTGCGCGAGGGGCGCAGGCCCTCTTCGTTGAAATAATACTGGACCGTGTCGTCGTAGAGCTTGCGGGCCTCCTCGTACCGGCCCATGGACGCCAGCGCCTCCATGGTGACGGTCTCCCAGTCGGCCAGGGGGTCGATGCGCGAGGCGTACCGGCCCAGCTCCTCCATCTGGAAATAATCCTGCCCGCAGCGCAGCAGCTCGGCGGCCTCCTCCACACAGGCGCAGAAGAGGTTCTTGTACCGCCGCGCCTCCTGGACAGCCCAGATGGCCGTGGGGAGCATGGGCAGGAAATCGCCGCTGTACATGTGACAGGCATCCATGTACAGCACGAGCTTCTCGTCCCGGTCGTCGGCGGCGCGTGCCTCGGCGCAGGTCTGCTCGAACTGCTCGGCGTCCTCGACGGTCTCGATCTGATCGGTCCAGAAATAGACGCCGCCGCGCTGCTCGATGTAGTTGACCTTGGGCAGGCCGGTCTTCTCCAGCTTCTTTTTCGTATTGTAAATGATGCTCTGCAGGGCGTGGTGGGGGTCGTTGATCTCGCGCTCCTCGAACAGAAGGGACTCGAGGCGGTCGCGGGTGACGCCGTTGCGGCGGTTGTGGATCAGGATCTGCAGCAGGTACGTTGACTGCGAATCGCTTGATTTTGCCCCGCCGACGATGCGGCTGCCGTTCCACTGCATGAGAAACGAGCCCAGCGTGTGGACGTACAGGACATTTTCACGCGTTTCCGGTGATCTCATTCATTCCCTCCCCCTTCGATATTGAGCTGCTGCCTGGTTTTAACCAAGGCGTTTGACCATATTCTCGTAGTTGGCACAGGACAGCAGCGCCGTGTCCTTCGTAATCTTGCCCGGCCCCGCAAAAACAGGTCTTTGCGGGGGCCCTTTAATCGAATAGATTTGCGGCAAATGAATTGCCGCAAATCGGACGCCGGACCTCCGGCGCGGCGCAGAAGCGCCGTCAAAGAGGGCCTTAACCGAGACGCTTGACCATATTCTCGTAGTTGGCACAGGACAGCAGCGCGGTATCCTTCGTGATCTTGCCCTCTTTGTAGAGCTTCAGCAGGCTGCCGTCCATGGTGCACATGCCGTCGGCGGCGCCGGCCTGCATGGCGGACTCCAGCTGATGGAGCTTATCCTCGCGGATCATGTTCTGGATGGCGGTGGTGGACTTCATGATCTCGAACACGGGGATCTGGCGGCCGTCCACGCCGGGGACCAGCTGCTGGCACACGACGCCCTTGAGGATCTGGGCCAGCTGGATCTTGATCTGCTTCTGCTGGTTGGCCGGGAAGACGTCGAGGATGCGGTTGATGGTGTTGGCCGCCGAGCTGGTGTGCAGCGTGCTCAGCAGCAGCACGCCGGTCTCCGCCGCCGTCATGGCCGAGGAGATCGTGTCGTAATCGCGCATCTCGCCCAGCAGGATGACGTTGGGGCTCTCGCGCAGGGCGGAGCGCAAAGCGTCCAGATAGCCCGGGGTGTCGATGGAGATCTCGCGCTGGGTGACGATGGACTTGTTGTGGCGATGGATGTACTCGATGGGGTCCTCCATCGTGATGATATGGGCGTCGCGGGTGCGGTTGATGCGGTCGATCATGCAGGCCAGCGTCGTCGATTTGCCGGTGCCGGCGGCGCCGGTGATCAGCACGAGGCCCTTCTTGTTGTCGGCCAGGGACAGCACGCTTTCGGGGATGCCCAGCTCCGCGGGGTCGGGCAGGCCGAACTGGATGACGCGGATGACCGCGGCCAGGGAGCCGCGCTGACGGAAGACGTTGACGCGGAAGCGGCCCAGACCGGACAGGGCGAAGCTGAAATCGTCGTCCACGCCCTCGTTGAGGTTGCGGCGGTCGCGCTTGCTGACGTCATAGATCTGGTTGACCAGCAGGTCGAGTATGTCGGGCATGAGCATCTCGCCGGGCATGCGCACGTGCTGGCCCTTCATCTTGAAGGTGACGGGCACGCCGGCGATGAGGAAGATATCGGCAGCGCCCTGCTCGATGGCCTGCTTCAGGATCTCCATGATTTCCATTATCGTTGCGCTCCTCTCAGTCTTTGATCCACAGGTTGCCGATGTCGTCGTTCTCGGTCCAGAGGACCTCGTGACGCCACTCGGTGACCTGCCCGTTCTCCACCCGGACGGTCAGCACGGCGCCGTCCCGCTCCAGGACGGCCTCGCCGCTTCCCTGCCCCAGGTCCCGCAGCAGCTCCTGCCCCTCGGTCTCGAGGGCGTAGCGGCGGGAGACGGTGTCGGCGTATTTTTCGGCCAGGCGCAGATCCGCGCCCGCCGTGACGTAGGTCAGGATGGCCATGACCGTCAGACAGATGCTGATGACGGTCAGCAGCAGCGCCAGAGGGCCCAGCTTGACGGGAGTCTGTTTCATTTCGCGCCCTCCCCCAGATAAACGGCGGTCTCCAGCTGATACACCGGCTCCGCCTTGCCTCGGAGCGTCACCGTGATGACGCCGCGGGCCAGCTCGCCCTCCGGCTGCCAGACGGTCTCCACCGTGTAGACGCCCGCGGGATCGGGCCGCAGCGCGCGGTCATAGCGGGCCGTGATCACGTTCTTCTTCTGCTCCGCGCTGCCCTCGTCGGTCAGCGCCATCAGCGCGTCGGGGGAATCGGACAGGCTCAGCCGCTCGGCGGCGTTGCCCGCCAGCACCACGGCGTCGGTCAGCGCCCGGGCGCTGTCGCTCTCGCGCCTGGCCAGGCCGAAGACCTGGGTCAGCACGAGGATGATGGCGATGAAGACCGCGATCATCAACAGCGTCTCCACGTAAAAGGACGTGTTCTGTCTGCGTTCGCTCACGGTCTCACCTCCCCGCTGCGCAGGCGCAGCACGACCTCGCCCTCGTCCAGCGCGATGCGCAGCAGGTCGCCCTGATGCGTCACGTCGAACCGGCTCGTCGCGCCGATGACCTGCCCCTCCTCGGGGTCCAGGGGACTGTCGACGGCGGCGTAATCCTCCGTGAGCTGCCCCTCGTTCACATACAGCCGCGTGGCGTAGCCCCAGCCGTCCTCCAGCGTCAGCACGGTGCCGTACCGACCGTCCTGTGAAACAGAGACGGCGTCACGCAGATCGTTTGCCTTGACGATGGTCGCCAGATACGACAGCTGCGCCCGGCGGTCGCCGTTGCCCGTCTGACCGGACACGGTGCCCCGGTAGCTGTGGGCGCCCAGCACCACAAGCATCAGGAACCCGGCCAGGAACAGCCCGGCGATGCCGATGGCGAACAGACCCGTGGACGGCCCGGCCGGCCGCGTGCGGCGGCGCTCGGTCGTCCCGGTCTCCATTGAATACTCAGAATACTCCATACCTGCCTCCTATCGCGGCACGACGATGACGTCGGGCGGAAGGTTGGAGGAAAACGCCTCATAGGACACGTAGAAATCCCGCGTGTTGATCTGCAGGCCGTAGTTGTCCTCCAGATACGCCAGATCCGGCGGGTAGACGCCCTCCACGGCGTAGCACTGCAGCGCGCCCCGGCGCACGGCCGCCTCCAGGGCGGCGGCGCTCTCCTCCGTCAGGTCGCTGCCGCTGCCGCGGAAGCGCAGGAACGCCACGCACAGCACAAGCAGGATCAGCGCGCACACCAGCGCGGGCAGCGCGCGGGAGCGTTTGCGATCGGAATACATGGCTCCTCCTTATCCCACCGAGTTCATCATGCCGATCAGCGGCAGCATGACGCTCAGCAGCGACAGACCGACGGTGACCATCAGCACGCCCGACAGCAGCGGGTCGATGATGCCCACCAGCCGCTCCACCAGCGACGCGGCGTTGTCCTCCAGCAGGCCGGACAGGCGCTCCAGCACGGGCTCCATGCTGCCGCTGCGCTCGCCGGCCAGCAGCATGCGGCCGTAAACGGGCTCGAACAGGTCCTCGTCGTAGGCGGCCTGGGCGATGCTGTGGCCCTCGGCCATGCGCTCCTCGCACCGGTGCAGCACGTCCTCGATGGGCTTGCACCGGACCATGGGGATGCTCATGCGCACGGCGTCGTCCTGCATTTCGCCGCTGGCCAGGAACGTGGTCAGCGCGGCGGTGAAGCGGTAGGAGCCCATGGAATTGAGGATATTGTCGCAGATGGGCAGCTTCCGCAGCAGCTTTTCAACGGTCTCGCGTTTGCCGTGGGTCCACATCCACAGCCCGACGATCAGCGCGCCCGCGATGACCACCATGGCGATCAGCGCGATCCAGCAGAAGGCGTAAGCCCAGCGGATGTAGCCGTAGGTCGAGGCGGACAGGCTGCCCGTCAGATTGTCGTAAACGTCGGTGAACGCGGGCAGCACCATGACGAGCATGACGGCCAGCACCGCGATGATCAGCACCAGCATGGCGGCGGGGTACGTCACCGCCCCCCGGAGCTTGTCGCCCATGGTCTTCTGATCGGCGTAATACCGGGACAGGCGGAACAGGATGCTCTCCATGCGGCCCGAGCCCTCGCCGGCCTCCACCATGCGCACGCAGTAATCGGGGAAGATGCCGGATTCCTCCATGGCCTTCCACAGCCGGTCGCCGGCCTCGGTCTTTTCCTTCATGACGGCCAGGCCGCTCTCCAGCACGCCGCCGTCCTTCCGGGCGCTCTCGGCCAGCAGGCCGATGGCCTCGTCCGTCTGGATGCCCGCGCGGGCCATCATGGCCATGCTTTCGCAGAATGCGCTGACGCCCAGATCATCAAGCTGTTTTTTCATGTCGATCACCCTTTGCATCAATACTGAAAACTGTCCATACAGAGCGGTAACGAATCGAGCCTCCGGCGGGCAAACGCTCTTCCGCCCGCGGGTCCTTCCCGCCGCAGATCATGCACGCGGCGTCCGGTCAGTACTGGTATAGCTCGGCATAGTTGGTGCCGTCGCCGATGAACTTGGCGTCAGCGCCGTTGGCGGAGAAGGTCAGGTCCAGCCTGTTCCACTGGGACCCCGTCACCTGATAGGAGACGGTGACCCAGCCGGTCTCGG